>JAEWDZ010000001.1 GCA_023389855.1 Bacteroidota bacterium | reverse complement strand
AAGTACTTTTCCTTTCATCGTGAAGCACACACGGAGCGGAAGAGAAATGAACGGCGACAAAATGATGCAAGGCGTATTCTCTCCGTCAGCAAGGAGTTGCCCCTGCATCTGCAAAGTTACCTCCGAGATGTACGCAAGATAGACCTTGCCGTGGCAAGTCCTTATCTCCGCCATGTTCGTTACGAAATAGGAGGACGGGAATACTCCGCCATCGGCTTTCCCAATCGTGCAGGAGGATATGAACTTCGGGGCGACAAGACATTCAAGGGAACAATCGCTCCGAAAGATATATCCGTGATTGCAGGAAGAGCGAGCAACGCTCCTCTCTGTATCTTCGAGGGCTTTGTGGACTTCCTTTCCCTTCTCACGGTGAAAGGAAAAGAAGCCATTTCGCCTTCCATCGTTCTGAATTCCGTGAGCAATATCCATAGAGCCGTTGCCTATCTCCACGAGAACGGCAGCGACTCCGTTCGAGCATTCCTCGACAACGACCAAGCAGGACGGCAGGCTCTTCAATCTATCCAATCGTCAGGCATCAAGGTAGAGGATATGAGCCGACAGTATGCCCGATACAAAGACCTCAACGAGTACCACGTTGCCCATAGAACAGGGCAAAAACAGGTGATACCACCTCGTAAACGAGGACTTAGACGATAAGGCAAAAGAGAGCAAATAACATTATTCTATCATCGGGTATCCAAAGACATTAAAGAAGAAAAATATGCAGAAGGACGGCTTTGTTTCGGTAGTTATGGCAGTTCCTCAGAACCGCAAGTTTGCAGAGCCAACTTAGAAACAAAGCCTCCGTGCATTCAGAGAATGCAAACTCCTCAAGGGCAAACTTCGGACGAGACGAAATGGTCATTTCAAGAAATGCCATAGCTCATTAGGGTATTTTCTTCACGCTGCACTCCGTTATCGCTAAAAATACCCTTCTGAGCCAAGGGACTCCGCCCCTTTGGATACCCCTTAAACAGACTTCAAACAATGGGCTACGCCGTATTACATATAGACAAGGCGAGAAGCAATACTATGATGTAAAAGAGAATAATCCTGATGATCGCGAGCTTATTGGAGAATATTATAACCAGCTGGATGATTATGAGAAATACAATGTCACAAGAGTAGATCAGATATTATAACATTTGATAGGAGGTTCGAAGATATATGATGGATATAATCTCAACTTTAGAAAGCTCAATAAGAATCGGAGTGAATTAATAGTTCAGATCACATATAAGAAAGGATACTTTATACCAAAACATTGAGGTCTCAATATAATAAATCAAAAGAGTTCTCTCTTTTTGGTGAAATTTTGTACATTTGCGACCGAAATAGTGAGCGTTCTTTGGCTATTCAAAACAATGTACCTCAAAGCACTTCGCTCATTTCTAAATTGTCACCTATCCACCCACCACTAAATGGTATCACTCTACTCATCAATAAGATAGTTCAGAAGCGAAAAATCGATTGGGATCGATAAAAAAAACACACTTTGTATAACAACTGATTCGAATGACTTTCTCCAATTTACAGGTCTTAAGAAAAATCGAATATTCCATTCCGACATCTTCTACCCTCCTTTCAATGTTGGCACATGATTCCCAAAGCATATCATGAGTTGTATGCACAATAAACAGACGACCTTCTCCAGGATAGATGTCAATTTATGACTTCTGGTTCATAAATATGTCCAATGTTTTTACATCTGATGCAAAGTCCCTAAATAAAAAACTGTTGGCACTAATTATAGCAATACCATTTTTAGGTATTATTCTACCATTTATTTATCCATCATTAGATTTTTAGAAGGATAGACCATAAAGCAAAATAAAGGCAAAAGAGCAGAAGCGATGTTTTTTTTACAGAAAAACAAAAAGACTGACAGTGCACGGTACAAAGCTAAATATAAAAGGGAGTTGTTCCGGACACTGGATTTGCAGGCAAAAGTCTTGACGCAATTATATTTCCCAAATAATTGGAAGATGTTTATCTTATTTTGAACCTTTGAACACGAGAAATACGAAGTGTGTATTAGTTGTAGTAACATCTTATAGATACTCTCAAAATACTCTCTTTGGGCTATAATTTGGCTACAAAAGAAATATGAGATAATGTAAACAATTACGATATTGCTTGTTATGGTATTGGGTTCATCGCCCTCCACCTCCAATCGAGGCCTCGTTTCGTTTTCAACACTTTCTTGAATCAAAAGAGATAATTTCTTTAGGATACGAATGGTCGCATCCTGATTTTATTATATTCCTCTCCGTAGTTTACGCGCCTCCCCTCAAAAAAAGTCCAAACTATTTACTGCAATTTTTCATTCACTTAATTTCGTTTTATATGCATCATATAGGATTGTGCCGCAAATCATATTGGCATCTCAATATATCAAAAAGGGAAAGTATCTTCGAATAATGTAAAGCTAAATAGCCACACATTAAAAGAACATCTTTTTTTTTACTTACATACGAGGTCAAATCGGGGTTTCAGAATATTAAAAAGCATAAAAAAAAAGACACAAAAAAGTATACATTATATCAGGGGAATTATGTATCTTTGCCATAGAAAGAAATAGGGTATTGAACGCACATTTATCGTATTCAATACCGTAGATCTGAGAAATTTAGGTAAGATATTGATATACTAGACTAACGTAGTTCTAGGGGAAGGGAAGGACGTCATACAATCACAATATAATTGAGAAATAATACCAGATAAAAATTGCTGAATAAAATAACTAGTTGCTTGGACCTAAACAATCTGGAACCCTCTAATATAACAGCTCCAAGTGACAAAGAAGGAAAGGATTATTAAGCTATGATGACAAGAGATGAATACATTCAAAGTCTTCGAGAAATGAATTTGAATGTTTACTTCATGGGTGAAAAGATCGAAAATCCCGTTGATCACCCTATGATTAGACCCTCATTAAACTCTATTGCAATGAGTTACGAATTAGCTCAGCAAGACGAGTACAAAGATTTGATGACTGCTACCAGTCATCTCACTGGTCGGACCATCAATCGTTTTTGCAACATTCACCAAAACACTGGAGACCTTATAAAGAAGGTAAAAATGCAACGTTTGATGGGTCAAAAAACCGCAAGTTGTTTTCAACGTTGTGTAGGGATGGACGCATTCAATGCTGTTTATTCTACTACATACGATATGGACAAGGCTCTCGGGACTGATTATTTTGAACGCTTCAAGAAATGGCTCATTATGGTTCAAGACCGTGACTTGGTTGTTGACGGCGCCATGACGGACCCTAAAGGAGACCGTGGCCGTGGTCCAAGCGGACAAGCAGACCCAGACATGTATCTTCATGTAGTAGAAAAACGTGAAGATGGGATTGTGATCCGTGGAGCTAAAGCTCACCAGACAGGAGCGGTAAATTCTCACGAACATATCATCATGCCGACAGTGGCAATGCGAGAAGAAGACAAGGCTTACGCAGTATGTTGTGCTATCGAAAGCGATGCTCCTGGTATCACTATGATCTATGGTCGTCAGAGTTGTGATACTCGTAAAATGGAAAAAGACGTTGAAATTGATCTTGGGAATAGTGAATTTGGAGGTCATGAAGCATTGGTAATATTTGATGATGTATTTGTTCCCAATGAACGCGTCTTCATGTGCGAAGAGTACCAATTTGCAGGTCTTCTTGTAGAGCGATTTGCAGGCTACCATCGTCAGTCATACGGTGGCTGTAAAGTTGGTGTTGGCGACGTTTTGATCGGTGCAGCGGCACTCGCAGCAGACTATAACGGAGTTCCTAAGGCATCTCACATCAAGGATAAGATCATTGAAATGATTCACCTTAATGAAACTCTCTTTGCCTGTGGTATCGCATGTTCTTGCGAAGGGGCTCCGACTCCTGCAGGGAACTATTTGATTGACCTGTTGCTAGCCAACGTCTGCAAACAGAATATTACCCGTCTACCTTACGACATTTCTCGTCTCGCCGAGGATATTGCTGGAGGTCTTATGGTAACCATGCCATCCGAACAAGATCTCAACGATCCTGTCCTTGGACCTATGATCAAAAAATACTTAGTAGGTGCGACTGGTTCAGACACTGAGAACAGAATGCGCATATTGCGTCTTATAGAAAACCTTACACTTGGTACCGCGGCAGTAGGCTATCGCACTGAGTCTATGCACGGAGCAGGCTCACCACAAGCTCAACGTATCATGATTTCTCGTCAGGGAGAACTTGAAAAGAAAAAAGAAATGGCCCGTATCATCGCCAAGGTAGATACCTCAAAGGACCATTTTGAAGTTTCTAAAAAATGAATCTAGATCTAATCTGAGTAAAAAAGAGCTATGATTATTATAGTCCTTTCCCCTGGATACATGTCGCATGGGGAAAGGGCTTTGTAACTAAAGTAATGGCAAAAATCCCAACAAAAAGCGAATTAGAAAAAGTTCTACTCGAGCGAGTGACTCCTTTTCTACATTCACACAATGGAGATATTCAGGTTGAAAGCATTTCTGAAAATGGAGAAGTAAGAGTCTCTTTTCAGGGAGCCTGTGCTAATTGCCCCTCTCTAGGCGATACGCTTTCAAACTCTGTAGAGGCAGCTATAACAGAGGCTTTTCCTAAAGCGAATCTAAAAGTTATCGCTGTAAACAAAGTGGATGAACAACTTTGGAATATTGCAAAAAATATTCTCCGCAAAAAATAAATTACTGATAAGTAAAACCGATTAACAAAACATATTAATTGTCCACAGAATGATAGATTATAGTAGTAAAGTTGTTTCAGCATCAGAAGCCGTAAAAAAAGGCATACAAAATGGCGACCACTTGGTATTCGCACATGCTGCCGCGTTTCCCATAGAAATAGCATCGGCTTTGGCCGATCAACATCAAAACTTTAACGACCTTTCTGTATTTCATCTAGTTACACTAGGAGAGCAACCACTTGCAGCAGAAGGAATCGAAAAAAATATCCGATTAAGATTAGGTTTTCTTTCTGGAAACACTCGTGACTGTATTGCTCAGGGGAGAGGTGATTTCGTTCCTGTCTTTTTCCACGACGTTCCCCGCTATCTGCGTGAGGGTAAAATAGGATGTGATGTCGCAGTAATAAGTGTGACACCTCCTAACGAAGACGGATACTGCAGTTTTGGCGTAAGTAGCGACTACACGAAACCCGCTGCCGAAGTCGCTCGTACGGTAATAGCAGTGATGAATAAACAAATGCCCTATATAGGAGGAGATAATTTTATTCACATTTCAGAAATCGATTATATAGTAGAGGTTGATCGCCCCTTATTTGAAATACCAAATCCCAAAATTGGCGAAGTAGAACGTGGCATTGGTAAGAATGTAGCGTCTCTCGTAAAAGATGGAAGTACAATACAACTCGGTATAGGAGCAATTCCAGATGCTGTACTACTTTTCCTCACCGATAAAAAAGATCTTGGGATCCATACAGAAATGTTTAGTTCTGGTGCCGTAGATTTAATTAAGCGAGGCATTATCAACGGATCAAAAAAAGAAATTGGCAAAAATAAGCATGTTGCCACCTTCTTGATGGGAACCAAGGAACTTTACGACTACGTAAATAATAATCCCAATGTAGAACTATCGCCCGTGGACTACGTAAATCATCCAACGACCGTCATGCAGTTGGATAATATAATAAGCATAAACAGTTGTGTAGAGGTTGACCTAATGGGACAAGTATGCAGTGAATCCATTGGTTCTACTCAAATAAGCGGCGTAGGTGGCCAGGTAGACTATGTACGCGGTGCTGCAATGGCAAAGAATGGTGTGAGTATAATAGCTATTCCCTCCACAGCTAGAAAAGGAACATCATCTCGTATTGTAGCTAATCTTACTCATGGTGCTGCTGTTACAACTAGTCGTAATGACGTCGACTATATCGTAACAGAATATGGTATAGCTGCATTAAAAGGAAAATCACTAAGAGAAAGGGCCGAATCACTTATAGCGATCGCCCATCCCGACTTTAGAGCAGAATTACAAGAGGAATATAACAAACGATTCCATAAATAATTGCAACTACTAAATAAACAATCAGATAGGACTATATAAGATATGCAAATCTTTAAAATGAAAACGGAACTGCATAAGGTAGACTCCTTTGCGCAGTTTGCTGAAGAATTTGGTCTCAACGAAATGGACTTGGTTATAACCAACGACTTTTTGTACAAACCATTTATGCAGGCCTGCAACCTTAAATGCAACTTCATCATGCAAGAACAATACGGTGTAGGCGAACCTAGTGACGAAATGATGAACAAAATCCTTGCTGATGTAGCAGGTAAAAAATTTAACCGCGTCATAGGTATAGGTGGAGGAACTGTTATTGACATTTCCAAACTTTTTGTCATAAAAGATCTCACCGATGTAGTACCTGCTTTTAAGCGTGAAATGCCTATCATCAAAGATAAGCAACTTATCATTATCCCTACAACTGCAGGTACCGGTAGTGAAGTAACGAATATTTCTATCGCTGAACTAAAATCTCTTCACACTAAAATGGGTCTGGCCGATGATGCCATAACTCCCGATGTAGCGGTATTCATCCCTGAGCTCCTCAATGGTCTTCCCTTCAAGCCTTATGCTGCCGCATCTATCGACGCTCTTATCCATGCTGTTGAAGGGTACGTATCGCCTAAAGCAAATATATACACACAAACTTTTAGCTTAAGAGCTATTGAAAGCATTATAGATATTTTCAAAAATATAGCCGAAAAGGGCGAGGAATATCGTCACCAACGCCACGGAGATATGCTGATAGCAGCTAACATGGCAGGCATCGCATTTGGGAATGCTGGAGTAGGAGCTGTACACGCCATGTCCTATCCACTTGGAGGCACATATCACGTACCTCACGGAGAATCAAATTATCAGTTGTTCACAGAGGTATTTAAAACCTACCATAAAAAAGATCCTAATGGACAGAGTTTACAGGAGATCGAAACTTTCCTTGCTAAGCAACTCAGCTGCTCTGTAGAAAACGTTTATGATGAATTAGACGCACTACTTAGCAAACTCATCCCCTTGAAAAAACTCCGCGAATACGGGATGAAAGATGAAGAAGTAAGAGGCTTTGCAGAAAATGCTATGGCTACTCAGCAACGCCTACTGAAGAATAATTACACCCCATTCACTGTAGAGGATATGGAGATGATCTACCGTAAACTCTATTAAATAGAAAATCAAATTACTAATCATCTATTATAATAGACCTAATTAACAATGGAAATCAAAGAGATGGTTGCCCTCGGACGTGAGGCGCAACGTGAATTCGAAGTTCGCTTTAATCAGGAAGGCGTAGATCGCATTGTACGCGACGTAGCAAAAATTATTTATGACAATGCCGAAACGTTGGCTCGTGAAGCAGTTGACGAAACTGGCATGGGTGTATACGAAGACAAAGTAGCTAAAAATCGCAATAAATCTAAAGGTGTGTGGTACAACCTTCGTGGTAAAGCCTCAATGGGAATTCTTTCAATCGATAAGAGAACAGGTCTTATTGAAATTGCAAAACCAATTGGCGTACTAGCAGCTATTATTCCTACTACAAACCCAATTGTTACTCCTATGAGTAATGCAGCATTTGCGTTGAAGACACGCAATGCTATGATTTTCTCTCCACATCCCCGCGCAAAAAATTGTACAGCACATACTGTACAACTTATTCGCGAAGTACTCGCCAAGCATGGAGCTCCCGAGAACATGGTCCAGGTAATCGATGCTCCTTCCATAGAAGCAACTCAAGAACTTATGAAATCATGCGATGTAGTTGTAGCGACCGGTGGTATGGGTATGGTTAAGAGTGCTTACTCTTCAGGGAAGCCCTCTTTCGGTGTTGGACAGGGTAACGTACAAGTGATCTTCGACACCAATATCGACTTCGAAGATGCCACTGAAAAAGTAATCACAGGTCGTGCATTTGACAATGGAATCATCTGCTCGGGCGAGCAAAGCATCATCTATAATAAAAAAGATAAAGATGCCGTATTCTCTGCTCTGAAAAAACATGGTGCATACATCTGCTCTGATGAAGAAGGCGAAAAAGTACGTGCAGCATTGTTTGAAAACGGAGCTCTTGCTAAAGATGTTGTGGGACAATCTGTTGAAACTATCGCAAAAAAAGCAGGCATCAATGTCCCTGAAAAAACTCGTGTAATCGTAATGGAAGCTAAGGCGATTGGTGATGCAGACGTAGCTTGTAAAGAAAAAATGTGTCCTGTACTATCGCTCTTTAGCTATGACCATCTCGAAGAAGCAATCCACATAGCTAAAACGAACCTTGAATTTGAAGGTAACGGACATACAGCTGCCGTACATTCAGCTAACCAAGCGAATATCATCAAGATAGGCACCGAATTATCTGTTTCCCGTCTTGTTGTTAATGCTCCTTCAGCAACAACTGCCGGAGGTCACATTCAAAATGGTCTTAACGTAACCAATACCCTTGGCTGCGGAACATGGGGCAATAACTCAATTTCAGAGAATCTCACTTACTTCCATCTGATGAATGTAACTCGTATCGCACCGCTATGTGCAAGTATACAGATACCTTCAGACGAAGAAATGTGGCAATTATAATAAAGTAGAACGATAGTAATATCACTCTATAAATAATCCTTTACAAAAACTCTTCCCCAAGAAATAGAATTTCGTTTCTTGGGGAAGTCTTATATTTATTAGGCCTCTATCTGAAAGAGAAGTAACAATAAAGAACTCGCGCTTTTTTTTAATTGTGAATAGAGAAAAGTAGTCACTACATGTGGAGCCCTCCAAAAAAAAAAGATGTATCACAAAAATACTTTATTGATTATATACGATGCTCAGTATTACCTCCTCACAAAGGGCTCTCGGCTATTCATTGCAATATCATTTTTTTTTCTTATCTTTGTAAGTAAATATAGATTAATATCTTTTCAATGAAAAGAAGGAAATAAGAATAATAAATACACGAAAGTACGATTCCTTTCTTTCTTTATTATTTGATATATGGAACAAAAAAAAATACTGTTTATTACTCAAGAGGTTGATCATTTTCTACCTAGCTCTAAAATAGCAGAGATCTCAAAATATATGGCTGAAAAAGCCAGTTCCGATTTTGACATTCGTATTTTCACGCCCAAATATGGGGTTATAAAAGACAGACAAAAGCAACTACATGATGTTATCCGTCTGTCGGGAATTAATATTATCGTAAACGATGAAGATCATCCCTTATTGGTAAAAGTGGCATCTGCTCCCGATACACGTCTTCAGGTATACTTTGTTGACAACGATGAATTTTTCAAACGTCAGAATCTGTTCGGTGAAGACAAAAAACATTCGTACAGCAATGCCGAACGTGGCATATTTTTCGTACGAGGCGTCATGGAAGCAATAAAAAAACTTCGTTGGGTACCTGACATAGTCCATTGTGTAGGTTGGTTTTCTGCTTTTGCGCCCATATATATCAAGACGTATTACAAAGATGATCCTTGCTTTGGTAACGTAAAAGTAGTGTTTTCCTCTTCAACTCGTGAAGAAGTGGCCAGTATTGGCAACAATGTTAAAGAAGTCCTCGCTTTTGATGGGATAACGGAAGATTTAGCCTATTGCGTTATCAACGAACCTGACTCAAATGGGTTACGCAAATTAGGACTGCAATGGGCCGATGCAATTTCCTTTTTTACAGAAGACGACGATCCTCAGCTAGCAGACATAACCAAAGTTATAGACCCTGAAAAAAATAATCTTACCAAGGTGAGTAATGACAATCAACAGATCGTTGAGATGCACTATGACTTATATCATCAAATACTAGGCAACGAATAATTTACCAAAACACCTTATATTGGATTACAGTGTCAATCCTTTTGCTCAACGAGCATAAACCTGAAGTTGTTAAACCATTTCTACTACCGATATTGTTTTAACCCGAAATCAAACACAAATGGCTAAAAATATAATTCTGTCCTTCCTTCTCCCATTTAGTCTCATGCTACTCTTTTGTAGTGCATGCAATGATAATCTATCCAATGTAGGAGGAAGTATCCGACCAGAAGAAGATGCACTTCAAACACATGAAGAACTCTTCTTATTAAATACAAAAACAGTCAAGATAGACTCTATCTACAATCAATCTGTTTTCTCTCTTCTAGGGGAGTTTAATGACCCTGTATACGGGTCATATAGAGCCTCATATATCAGTAGATTCCAACACGCTCCAGGCTTTAGATTCAAGCATGAGCCTATAAATGGAAAAATAGACTCAACATTTGTCATTGTTGACTATTCTTCATGGGTAGGAGACTCTACTGTATGGAGCAAAGTTTCTGCATACGCCATCAACCATACTCTTCCCGAAAGCAACTATTCTACTTCGTTAGATCCCTATCTACTGAATAAAAAATACCTAGGTTCGTTGGTATATTCAGCTGGTGATAAGACTGGCAAACACAAGTTACGTATTCCTATCAGCAATGAAGTCGGCCAACTATTCTATACAGCTTCTAAAGAGCACCCTGAATTTTTCAATGATCGTAAAGCATTCGAAGAGAATTTACTTCGTGGTATTTTTTTAGAAAGCACTACTGGAAGTGGGTGTATGATTAGTGTCTTCTCTACAGCTTTGTCTATTCAGTATAAATACGAAGAAACTGGAAAGACGGCTGATAAAACTGCCGATAGCACATGGCTAGAAACCGAGACAGAAACATTTGTTAATACCAAACAACTCTACATGCACCGAAGTTTTGATAGCAAAAATCTTGAATCGCTATTGGGCGAGCATGACAATTTTGGATATATAACCAGCCCAGAGGGAGTTGCTCTATCATTAGTTTTACCAAAAGAAGCTGTTGAAGAGCTCAACAACAAAAGAAGCGACCACCAAAACTTAACTAGCATGATTAACGGAGCTTCTTTAGAGTTAGAGGTAGAAGTTCCCAATAACACCTCAAGTATATTACAACCTCCTCCCTATCTACTACTTCTTCCTCGTGACTCAGTCGCGTCTTTCTTTGAAAACCATAATACAGAAATTACTCGTCCCGAGTCCGCTTTCCTTAGTTCGCAATATAATATTAGCACTCGCAAATATGCTTTTGAGAATATCAGTCTGCTGCTCTACAAACATCTAATTGACTACAAAAACAGTAAATCATCCGAAGTAAAAAATTTGGAGCTAATTGTTTTGCCAGTTTCTCGCGAGATTAATCAAAATATTACAGCATCCGTATCCAACTTTCTATTCCCATCTGCAGCTAAGATCAAATTGAAAGAAGGAGGTTTGATCCTAAAGGTAATTAGTACGTCATACCGAAATAACTAACTGCGATTAAAGTATTTGCTATGAAAACGACGAATAATGCTCCCTTATCAATGCCGGCATTACCATTTAGGCTTACAATCATGTTCTTCCTCCAATTTTTTTCCTGGGGAGCGTGGCTAATTACGCTTGGACGCTATTTAGCTAATGTTATGAACTGTGACGGACAACAAATCGGCTATCTTTTTGCTACGGCTGGTATTGCATCAATTGTTATGCCGGCTCTCCTTGGATATATTGCCGACAAATGGTTTAGAGCAGAGCGAGTATTTGGTTGTATTATGCTATTAACTGCAGCGGCCCTTTTATGGATGGGAAGTTTATCAGCAGATAGCAGTTTTGGAACTATTTTTATAGCGATTCTTTGCGTAAACCTTTTTTTCATGCCTTCCATTTCTTTATCAAACACCATAGCATATAGCACGCTTGGTCGAAATGGCAATGATATAGTAAGAATCTTTCCGAACATCCGAGTTTGGGGCACTATTGGCTTTATTGGAGCCATGTGGTTAGTAGATGCATTGAATGTTATGGATAGCCCATGGCAGTTTTATATTTCTGCAATAGCTACCTTTATACTGGGATTGTATAGCTTTACTATCCCCGCGTGCTATCCTGAAGGCAAAGGAAAGAAAACTGGAAAGGGTATAGCAGCTGCAATGGGTCTAGATGCTCTAGCCCTCTTTCGAGACAAAAAAATGGCGATTTTTTTCATCTTTTCAATTCTTCTTGGAGCAGCTCTGCAACTTACAAATGCATATGGAAATATGTACCTAGATAGCTTCAAGGGAGATTCCGCTTTTAGCAATAGTTTCGTAGTCAAATTCCCCAATATACTACTGAGTCTATCTCAAATATCAGAGACCCTTTTTATCCTAACCATACCTTTCTTTCTTAAAAAATTTGGTATTAAAACTGTTATGATACTAAGCTTCCTAGCATGGTTTCTGCGATTCGGTTTATTTGGGATCGGAGACCCAGGTTTTCCTGGATGGATTGCCTTTGTGCTATCAATGATCGTATACGGTATGGCCTTTGATTTTTTCAACATATCGGGTTCTATGTTCGTAGAACAAGCAACTCCTAAAGAACTGCGAGCTGGAGCTCAAGGCTTATTTGTTCTGATGACAAATGGGCTTGGCACTATTATAGGGACTTTGGCAGGCGGAGCAGTAGTCAAAGCGTTTCAACATGAGACAACAACAAACTGGCAACCAATATGGTTTATATTTGCAGGATACGCACTAATAATAGGTATATTATTCTCAATCCTTTTCAGATACAAGCAAAAGCAACCAAGTAAGAATTAAGAAGCAAGTTCCTATGAAAAAAATTCGAGTAGTAATGCTCGGATTTTTTTTGCTTATATCTTTTCTAATAAAGTGGATAGAAAAATATAATAAATAAAAGAAAAGCACAAAGCTAAAACATCAACAAGGACAATCCAACGTAGAGGTAGAAGTAGTAAGAATGTTTAGAATCGAATGTTTAGAATGAAAAGAGGTACGTGGCGGAATCGAACCGCCGTACACGGTTTTGCAGACCGTTGCCTAACCACTCGGCCAACGTACCAAAGGAATAGATAACCAAAGAGATGAAAATAAGTGCACAGCTGCACCATTTTCTATTAGTTAATCAAAGAACTCTTCTAATCTAAAAAAAACGAAGGTTATCTTACAAAATAACCTCAATCAAAGGATGATCGAGGATGTAATAAAAGTACGCGGAATGAGACTTGAACTCATACGCCATTGCTGGCACTACCCCCTCAAAGTAGCGTGTCTACCAATTCCACCACCCGCGCATAAATCATCTTCAGAAGAGAAATCGTGCCCAAGACAGGACTCGAACCTGCACGTCGCGAAACACTCGCACCTGAAACGAGCGCGTCTACCAATTCCGCCACTTGGGCTCGTGAATAATCTTCTGAGCGTAAAATTTACCAACTTTGGCCACTCACC
The DNA here is from genome assembly GCA_023389855.1 of Bacteroidota bacterium. GTDB lineage: Bacteria > Bacteroidota > Bacteroidia > Bacteroidales > Porphyromonadaceae > Porphyromonas. The sequence goes on along the minus strand of JAEWDZ010000001.1, from coordinate 46,944 downwards.
AAATTTTTACGGTTCAAGAAACGCTACCTAGCCGATTGCTAAGTAGCGTTACTCTTGCGGTATGGACGGGACTCGAACCCGCGACCCCCTGCGTGACAGGCAGGTATTCTAACCAACTGAACTACCACACCATTTATATTATTAGCCTAAAAGACATTTTCTTTTAAAGCCAAAACCCATCTTCGCCTAGACGAGTTATGATTGCAATTGACAACGCAAATCATCTCAATTGCGTTTGCAAAGTTACAATATATTTTCGAAACTACCAAATTTTTGAACGTTTTTTTTTACACATATGAAGATTTTCGACTAAGAAAACGCCCTACTCGACTGATATTAAGCAAGTTAAAAAGAAGGAGAATCCACAAAAAAACCAATCTTTTTTCACGATATTCCCGAATTGTAGTAAATTTGTTGTCAGAAAATATAGAACTGAGAAATGAAAGCAGTCATTCTTTTGCACAAAGCCCCTCCCCTACAAGCATTAATATTCAGATTACTGACAACTCATTCGTTATATCTGGTCATATTTTTCTCTTTTCATTTTGTTCTATTTACACATTTCTCCTTGTTTGCACAAACAGACAATGAATATTTTTCGATTGTAAGTTTTAATGTAGAAAACTTTTTTGATACGATTCCACAGAAAACCAAAGCAGATCTCGACTTTCTCCCTGACGGATCACGCAAATGGACAAAAAAACGATTTTACCAGAAATCCCATCTATTGAGTGAGGCCATAAGCATTGCCGGAGGATTATCGTGGCCATGGTTTGTCGCTCTACAAGAAATAGAAAGTGAGACTGCTTTACGAACCCTTCTTCATGCAACTAACCTTCGAAACGCTTCGTACAAATACATTATCAGCACCAATCATGATGCACGTGGAATCAGAATTGCATTCCTCTATCTGGAAGGAATTTTTCGAGTATCTCATACAGAAGAATGGCAGACTCCTGCTCCTATACAAGAACCTTCTCTTTCGTCACGACCTATCCTATACGCAGAAGGAAAACTTCGCAATGACCAAGGGATTGGCTTCATTATTGTACACCTTCCATCTAAGCGCCTTGCAAATCGAGAAAAGGAACTCTTTCGAGAAAATGCATTATCTTTGCTTAAAGAGAAATGTGACAGTCTGTATACAAGCGATCCGCATCGACTGCTTATTGTTATAGGAGATTTTAATACAGCCTTAAAAAAAGGAGGAGAGGATCCTCTTGCAAAAGGATTCACAGGCTCTTCGGAGTGTTTTAGTAGAGCTTCTCTTTACGATATCAGCAACGATTATAGCAATGAAAGTTACCCTGGAAGTTATTACTTCCGACGAACTTGGAGCCAAATAGATCGGATAATGCTAATAGGATCAATACTGGACCCCAAAAGTAATTCAACAGTGCGGTACATTGAGGGAAGTTTTACTAATGTCGCTTTGCCTGGGCGGATGAAGAAGTTATCGAATGGGAGATACATACCTCTTCGAACATACGGAGGTGAGAACTACCTAGGTGGAACTAGCGATCACTTGCCTATCCGCGCAAATTTTTTCATTACTAGAGAAGAAAAATCAAAATGACCAATAACCAATACAATGAATACCTCAACAACGGAAATGGCACCGATTTTTGGGTAAATCCAGATGGCATCATCACCTATCAATTGGACAAAGCGATACCAATTGAAGAACAAAAGCGTTACTTTACCTCATCCCATGCAGCCCGACGATTAAGACCATCCCTTTCAATAGAGCAACTCAATGATATAGAGTCTCTTTTATACAAAAAAGAAATGAGTGAAGGATGGCTCCGAAACAACCTAACTCTACTTGCTGCGACAGGACAAATAGATGCCTATCGGATGATTGAGGACTTTTTAATAGTTGCCCCAAAACGATTAAAAGATTGGGCTACTATAGCTGAATTTGATGCAAAAATTGCACTACAGGCTGCTTTATCGGGAACAAGAATAGTAAACGTTATTACCAGCGGACTAGGTGGTCGCAATGGATTAATGCGATTCATGTTTGTTGCTGGAAGTAAGGGATGGACTCCCTTTGTCTCGTTCCAGAAGGATTTGGCTATTAATGAATTTAAATTTGCCATTACTCAACATGCAGGTGAAATCGAACGAATCTCCTCTGGAGATGATTTTATTATAGCCTCATTTCTTTTGCCGTTAAACGTAAACCCGACTCCTATTCTACTGAAAGCTATTTCTATATGCAATGATATGGGGGACTTTTTAGACCCAGAAAATTTATTTACAACTAATGTAGCTCCAATACGAAAACAAGATATTCCCCGGCTCAAACTCTTAAAAAGAAACACCAAAACATAGCAAAGGGGGGAAATGCGTTTTCTCTCACTTGCAACACCGAAATTGCAAGATAAAGAGAAAAGAAAAAAAGTCATCTTCCTTATACCAATAGTTGAAGAAAAATGACTATCTTTGAAATGAAAAACTGATAAGCAAAATTGATAAGAAACGATAAAAAGAGAATTAATCATTTATGGCAAAAGTAAAAGGCGCAATTGTGGTGAACGAGCCTCGGTGTAAGGGGTGTAACCTGTGCGTGGTATCTTGTCCTACACAGGCAATATCTTTACACCCCGTTGAGGTAAATGACAAAGGTTATCACTATTGCTATATGAGTAATCCCGATGCCTGCATCGGATGTGCAAGTTGTGGTATGGTATGTCCCGACGGATGTATTACTGTATACAAAATGAAACTCTAATACTTACTGAGATTAATAGAAGAAAGAAAAAACGCATTATGGCGAAAGAAGTAAAACTGATGAAAGGCAATGAGGCTCTTGCCCATGCCGCTATACGAGCAGGATTTGACGCCTATTTTGGTTATCCTATTACTCCACAATCCGAAGTATTGGAGACGTTGACTGTAGAAGATCCCGAATCTACTACGGGCATGGTAGTACTTCAAGCAGAAAGTGAAGTAGCCGCTATCAACATGGTTTATGGGGGAGGTGCTACAGGTAAAAAAGTAATGACATCCAGTTCCAGCCCTGGCATAAGCCTCATGTCTGAGGGATTAAGCTACCTAGCAGGTGCTGAGATTCCTTGTCTCATCGTGAACGTAAGTCGTGGGGGTCCAGGTCTTGGGACTATTCAACCTAGTCAAGCCGACTATTTTCAGATGACTAAGGGTGGAGGTCACGGAGACTTCCGACTTATAGTACTGGCTCCCAAAAGTGTTCAAGAAACTGTAGACTTCGTTGACGAAGGCATAGAAATCGCGTTCAAATATAGAAACCCTGTGATGATCCTCTCCGATGGTATCATAGGGCAAATGATGGAAAAAGTAGAACTTCCTGATTTTAAGCCTCGCCGTAGCAATGAAGAGATTCGAGAGCAATGTCCATGGGCTACTACTGGAGCACGCGACGGCAAAAGACATATCGTCACTTCTCTGGAACTCGATTCAGCCATTATGGAAAAAAACAACGAACGTTTCCAGGCTAAATACGCAGAAATAGAAAAAAACGAAGTTCGCTACGAAGAAGTATACACGGAAGATGCCGACTACATATTAGTTGCCTTCGGATCTTCTGCCCGTATATGTCAGAAAGCAGCGCAACTTGCTCGCGAGGAAGGTATCAAAGTGGGTGTTGTACGTCCTATTACTCTGTGGCCTTTCCCCTATAAAGTAATCTCTGACTTGACCGAACGAGGCGTGAAAGGCTTCTTGTCAGTAGAGTTAAATGCCGGCCAAATGATAGAAGATATCCGCCTTGCAGTAGAAGGACGCACACCTGTTGCACACTATGGACGTATGGGTGGAATGCTCTTCTCTCCTGATGAAGTTCTAGAAGCATTAAAAGAAAAAATAATCAACCGCAAGTAACCCTATCAAGAGGATAGAGATAGCTAAACTATAATACGATGCGAGAACCTCGTAAACGAGACAGAATCTTATTGACCCTTGACATAGCATTTTATCTTTGTATCGCCGTCATGGTAACTATCTTTTTGCTCTGTCGCAACACGTATAAGTGGGCTTTTTTGTGGCCTGCTGTTTTAGCTGTCATTATCCGTCTTATTAGTTACATTGTGAAGCATTTAAATAAGAAAAGATTATGATCGATACACAAACTCAAATCAACGAAATTATCAAGCCTGAAAACTTGGTATACCAGAAGCCTCGTCTTCTCAACGAAAATACTATGCACTATTGCCCTGGGTGTAGCCATGGTGTTATTCATAAGTTGGTCGCTGAAGTAATCGACGAAATGGGCCTTGCGGACCAAAGCGTAGGTATTGCTCCCGTGGGCTGTGCCGTACTCGCATACAATTATATTGATGTCGATTGGCAAGAAGCCGCCCATGGTCGTGCTCCTGCTCTAGCGACAGCAGTAAAACGTCTACACCCTGAAATGCTAGTATTTACTTATCAGGGAGACGGTGATTTATCGGCTATCGGTACAGCTGAAACAATCCATGCCTGCAACCGTGGAGAAAACATTGTGATTATCTTTGTAAACAACGGTATCTACGGAATGACAGGTGGACAAATGTCACCCTGTACACTACTTGGAATGAAAACAGCTACATCTCCTTACGGACGTACACCCGAAAAGAATGGATATCCTTTTGTAGTGAGCAATATTCTCAAAGAACTGGAAGGTACCTGCTACGTGACCCGTCAGGCTGTGCACACTGTAGGGGCTGTACGAAAAGCAAAAAAAGCATTGAGAAAGGCTTTCGAAAACTCTATGGCTGGCAAAGGAACTAGCGTTGTAGAGTTTGTTGCTACATGCAATACTGGATGGAAACTATCTCCTCAAAAAGCAAACGACTGGATGGTTGAACATATGACGGAGAAATATAATCTAGGAGATCTAAAGGATATTTAATCAAACTACGAATTTAGAGAAGAAGAAAGCTAAAAAATATGGCAACCTACGAAATTATTATTGCGGGCTTTGGTGGTCAAGGCGTGCTTTCTATGGGGAAAATCATTGCATACTCTGGACTAGTAGAAGGGAAGGAAGTAAGTTGGATGCCCTCGTATGGACCTGAGCAACGTGGGGGGACCTCCAATGTAACGGTCATCGTAAGCGACGATAAGGTAAACTCACCTGTACTAAACCAATACGATATAGTCATTGCTCTCAACCAACCCTCGGTAGACAAGTTTGCACCAAAGGTAAAAAAGGGAGGGACATTGTTTTACGACCCCAATGGCATTCACCATGTTACCGACCGTAAGGACATTAATATCTACGAAATACCTGCCAACGACAAATCCATCGAAATGGGCAACGAAAAATCATTCAATATGATCGTCCTTGGAGGCGTTTTGAAGGTATTCCCGATGGTGAAGATGGAAAATGTCATTAATGGTTTGAGGAAATCGCTGCCAGAACGCCATCACAAGCTTATTCCAATGAACGAACAAGCTATAAAAATCGGTATGGAAGTGATCAAACAAATCCAGGTAGCCGAATAAGTTTTCCCATCAAGAAAAGCATAAAATTCAATAAAAAGAAACAGCTACTCGACATATCGAGTAGCTGTTTCTTACTTTTATATAGAACAGACATAAATTAGTTTTATTACTATATCTCTCCATAAGAAAATAGCACGTTGGATAACGTATAAAAGAACTTTCTGTTTTACGCACTAATAGAACCAAAAAAAAGAATATGGGATAATCACTACGTAACTCAGATGCCTTCTTGTAGATATCGCTACAAAAATCAGAAGTTTCTATGCATTTTCTTTTATATGGTTTATTAATAGCGCTATTCTTTGTTTGAAAAAAAGAGCGATTATCACAAAGCAACAATTCTGCTACGACGATTGAATCAATCGTTTCGTATCACGTTGATAAATAATCGAAGCTCTGACCAAAAGGTGAGATTTTTTTATTGTTTTGATCAATGAAAAATAATCCCCTTTAGAGATTATTTGGCCCATTGCAAAATACCTTTTATTGTTGGTTATGTAAGTTTTTTTTCTTACCTTTGCAGGGAAATAGGAAGCTACAAAAATAGTGCTTATGTCAAAGACTTGTGAAATAAAAATAAAAAAGGGACTGAACCTAAAACTTAAAGGTGAAGCACCCTTGCAACAACTCGAGATTAGCCTTGAACAGGGAAATAAATATGCGCTTATACCTGAAGACTTTCATGGTGTCAAACCCAAGATGCTAGTACAGATAGGAAGCAAGGTACAGATTGGAGACCCTGTCTTTTGTAACAAACTTTTCCCAGAGATGTTGTTTGTTGCTCCTATAAGTGGTGAAATTATCGACATAAAGCGCGGTGAAAAGAGAAAAATCATAAGCATTGAGATTAAGGCAGACAGCGAACCTTCTTCCCGCACGTTTACTCCCCTTACCGATACGGCTACGCCAGACCAAATAAAAAGCCGATTATTAGAGTCGGGTATGTGGGCGTTTATACGTCAACGTCCATATGATCGTATCGCGTCTCCTGATCTCCCACCAAGAGATATATTTGTTACTGCCAATTTCACTGCTCCGTTGGCTCCTAACTTTGATTTTCTATTGGCGCTTGGCGACAATAAAAAATATTTTAGCAAAGCGCTACAATCACTCACTAAACTGACCAAAGGCAGAGTATTCCTCAACGTAGCTAAACCTTTAGGCTTAAATATTCCTAATGTAGAGGAAATTGTGCTAAGAGGCCTCCATCCTGCGGGTTTGGTTGGCACTCTTATAAATAAAGTATCTCCGCTTAATCAAGGGGAAGTCGTATGGACTCTTAATGCTACTGACCTCTTTATCATTGGACATCTTCTCGATCAAAACAAAGTTGACTTCCACCGTCATATTGTAGTGGCAGGGCCTTATGCGGAGAAAAAGGGGTATCTGAAGATTCTTCCTGGCAGCGTGCTTACAGAAGAAAATCAAAACCAGCTAGCTGCAAATACAGAAAAACATTTACGTTTCATAGCCGGAGATGTTTTCACTGGCAAAAAACTAGACGATGCTCGTCCTTTTTTACCAATGGATATAAACCAACTCACGATCATCCGAGAAGGAGACGATGTCGTAGAACCTTTTGGATGGATTATGCCTCGTTTTAATCAATACAGCATGAGCCGATCTTATTTTTCGTGGCTTCTTCCAGGCAAGAAATATGATTTAGATTCACGCCTCAAAGGAGGGCAACGTGCCATGATAAACAGTGGTGAATTCACCAAAGTGTTTCCATTAGACATCATGCCTGAGCAACTACTAAAAGCGACGATTGCATTTAATATTGATAAGATGGAAGAACTCGGCATCTATGAGGTAGCTCCAGAAGACTTTGCGCTATGTGAATTTGTAGACTCCTCGAAGCAACCTCTACAGCAGATTGTTCGTCAAGCATTAGACAATCTTTATAAAGAGATGAATTGACGGAGTAGATATTGCATCTAATAATCCGGTCGTTCGAATACATAATACAGGTAATTTTAGTGACGCAGAAAAGAAATTAGCGAAACCTTATCCCATGAAGAAAATTTTCGACAAAATGCGACCTGCATTTGAAAAAGGAGCAAAGTTACATGCTTTTCATTCTGTTTTCGATGGGTTTGAAACCTTTATGCTAGTCCCCAATAGCACGGGCCGTAAAGGAGGAGTACATGTGCACGATGCCATCGATTCCAAGCGTATCATGAGTATAGTGGTAATTAGTCTTGTGCCCGCGATGCTCTTTGGAATGTACAATGTAGGTCTACAGCACTACATGTCGCACGGCTTAGCTGAAAGTACGAGTTGGTTGACAATGTTCCTTTATGGCTTACTGGTGCTTTTGCCCAAGATCGTGGTTTCCTATGTAGTTGGGTTAGGAATAGAGTTTGCTGTAGCTCAAGTTAAAGGTCACGAGATTGCCGAAGGCTTCTTGGTAACAGGATTCCTCATTCCCATGATTTTACCTGTAGACACCCCTCTATGGACAATGGCTATAGCAACCGCCTTTGCAGTTATCTTCGTCAAGGAGCTCTTCGGAGGAACGGGATACAATATCTTTAATGTAGCCTTGGTAGCCCGAGCCTTTTTATTCTTTGCTTATCCGACAAAAATGTCAGGAGACTCCGTATTTGTTCGCACCTCGCAATCTTTGGGCTTTGGAAGCAATACCCCATTGGTAGACTCTTATACAGGAGCGACACCTCTAGGACAAATCGCTACGGCGGGTGATGCGATGCCGCAAGTACACAATATCATTGGTGAACCTATAACTTATTGGGATGCCTTTTGGGGATTCATACCTGGCTCTATCGGAGAGGTTTCTACATTTTGCATACTTATTGGGGCGGTTATACTCATCATATCTGGTGTCGCCTCATATAAAATAATGATCAGCGGACTGCTAGGAGCCTTAGCGATGTCCCTTTTATTCAACGCAATAGGATCTACTGCATCCATGCAGATGAGCTTCCTTGATCACATTCTCTTTGGAGGCTTCCTCTTTGGTCTTGTCTTCATGGCAACAGACCCCGTGACAGCTGCGCGGACAGAGAAAGGCAAGTGGATATATGGATTTTTCATCGGTGTGATGTGTGTGTTTATCCGAGTACTAAATCCAGGGTATCCCGAAGGAATGATGCTAGCAATACTCTTAATGAATGTATTTGCCCCTCTAATCGATTATTTCGTGGTCGATGCTAATATAAAAATGCGTCGTAAACGATTAGCAAATAGTAAAAAAGAAATGACCATCTCTTAATTAGCTCTGTCATGAACAAAGAAAGTAATACATACACGATACTTTACGCGGCCATAATGGTAGTCATTGTGGCACTTGTTCTGGCTTTTGCTTCACAAGCCCTCAAGGCTCCTCAACAAGCCAATGAAAAAATAGATAAGATGGAGCAAATTCTCCGTAGTGTCAACATTACAGCAAATAACAAAAAAGCCGTAGCGGAAACATACAAATCCGTCATCCAAAAGGAAGTCTTGATATCCTCATCTACGGGAGAGATTCATGAGGAATTCACAGGCGATCAGATTGCCGAAAATACTGCTTTCTCAATGTCTGTGAAAAATCCTCTGAAATCTGTCCGACAGGGGAATGACGAAAAATTACCTCTTTTTGTAGCAAATATCGATGGAAAAACCATTTATATTGTTCCACTATTTGGTTCTGGATTATGGGGCGATATATGGGGATACTTAGGTATTGACGAATCCTTAAGAGTTGTTGGTGCAGATTTTGGGCATGCCGGCGAGACTCCAGGCCTTGGAGCCGAAATCGTCACGCCTAAATTCAGAGATCAATTTAAAGACATGTTTATCGGGAATGTCGAAACAGGCATCATCCCTATTGCTGTCGTAAAGGCTGGTCATGCCAACGCCAAGAACAACGAAGTAGATGGTGTAACAGGTGGTACGCTTACCAGTAACGGTGTAAACGACATGCTTCGTGATTGTATCAAGGCCTATGCTGAATTTTTCCAAAAAGTACTAGATCAACAGTCTATGTCATCTACGAAGGTCTAATCAAAGGCGTAAGACAAGATAAGAAAAGTTATGTCAAAAACTAAAGAGTATTTATTAGGACCGCTTAATAAAAACAATCCTATTCTAGTTCAAGTGCTTGGGATATGCTCAGCCTTGGCGGTAACCTCTCAGCTCAAACCAGCTTTGGTGATGGGTATATCGGTGACAGTAGTTGTTACGCTTGCGAATGTTATCATTTCGTTGCTAAGAAAAGGGATTCCAAATCGTATCCGCATCATTGTACAACTGGTTGTTGTTGCCGCATTAGTGTCTTTGGTAAATGAGGTCCTTAAAGCTTACGCATATGATGTTAGCAAGCAACTTTCCGTGTACGTAGGTCTGATTATTACCAACTGTATTCTTATGGGGCGACTAGAAGCTTTTGCTCTTAGTCACAATCCTCTTGAATCAGCTATCGACGGCATCGGAAACGGTTTAGGATACATGATTGTCTTGGTTATTATTGGATCTATCAGAGAACTTTTTGGAGTGGGTAGTCTTATGGGTTTCCAGATTATACCTCAAAGTTTTTATGATGCAGGCTATCTCAACTGCGGACTCATGAATATGGCCCCAATAGCTCTGTTGCAGATGGCTATCATCGTTTGGATCCAAAGAGCTCGAATAAAAGAATTACAAGAAAACTAAACGAAAAGAATATATAAAGTAAACGCACTATGGAATATCTAAGTCTTTTCTTTAGAAGCATTTTCATCGATAATATGATTTTTGCATATTATCTGGGAATGTGCTCATACCTCGCTGTGTCCAAGAATGTAAAGACCAGCCTGGGTCTCGGTGTAGCAGTGACTTTTATATTGACATGTACTTTGCCCATCAATTACCTTCTCGAAAATTATGTTTTCCGTGAAGGTGCCTTGAAGTGGTTGAGTAGCTCCTTTGCATCAGTAGATCTAAGTTTCATGTCGCTACTTATTTTTATTGCGATCATAGCCTCTTTTGTACAATTGGTTGAAATGGTGGTTGAGCGTTATTCGCCCTCTTTATACAACTCTCTGGGAATCTTTCTGCCCCTTATAGCTGTTAACTGCGCTATACTTGGGGGATCACTCTTTATGCAACAGCGCGATTTCGGCAATATCGGAGAAGCTACGACTTACGGGTTTGGATCAGGTATAGGCTGGCTTATTGCAATTGTAGGCATGGCTGCCATTCGCGAAAAACTCGAGTTTTCAGATATTCCTAGGCCTATGCGTGGCTATGGTATAGTACTGGTTGTAACTGGACTAATGGGCCTTGCGTTCCTTAGTTTTTCTGGTGTAAAACTTTAATTATACAGAATATCCCTGACATTGACAACTATATTTTATTATGGGAATTAATTTTACGGTCATTACAGCGTGCTTAGTGGTATTCCTACTAGTCATCTTGATTTTGGTGATTTTACTACTGTTTGCAAAGAAAAAATTGCTACCTAGTGGGAATGTAAAACTTGTCATCAATGACGACAAAGAGTTAGAAGTACCCCAAGGACAAACCCTTCTTAATACCCTTCAAAACAATGGAATTTTCTTGTCCAGTGCTTGTGGAGGCGGGGGTAGCTGTGGTCAATGCCGCTGCCGAGTAGTAGAAGGCGGTGGAGAAATACTCCCCACAGAAGTTGGACACTTTAGTCGTAAAGAAAGAAAAAATCACTGGCGTTTAGCTTGCCAAACAAAAGTAAAAGAAGATCTATCCGTAGTTGTACCAGAAGAAGTCTTTGGCGTAAAAGAATGGCAATGCGAAGTGATATCCAACAAAAACGTTGCTACATTCATCAAGGAGTTTGTTGTTAAGCTCCCTGAAGGTGAAACGATGGACTTCAAAAGCGGTAGCTATGCACAGATCGTGATTCCCAAATATGAAATTTCCTACGCAGACTACGATATCACAAACAAAGAAGGAAAAGACATGTTCCGCGAATCATGGGAAAAGATGAACATGTTTTCATTAAAAGCTAAAAATACAGAAGAAACGATCCGTGCATACTCTATGGCGAACTACCCTGCTGAGGGAAATATTATCACCCTAAACGTACGTATCGCTACACCTCCTATAGACCGATCTACAGGTACGTTCAAGGCGGGGATACCTTGTGGTATTGCATCGTCATACATCTTCTCACTAAAACCTGGTGATAAAGTAACAATGAGTGGTCCTTATGGCGATTTCCACATTAACGAAAGTAATGCTGAAATGCTCTATATTGGTGGTGGTGCTGGTATGGCTCCTCTTCGAGCTCAGTTACTCCATCTATTTAAAACAGTGAAAACGGGAAGAAAAGTATCTTATTGGTATGGGGCTCGTTCAAGAAGTGAAATTTTCTACGAAGAGGACTTCCGTGAAATCGAACGCGAATTTCCTAACTTCAAGTTCACAATCGCTTTAAGTGCTCCGCTACCTGAAGATAATTGGACAGGAGATACAGGCTTCATACATCAAGTCATTTATGATAACTATCTCAAAGATCACGAAGCACCCGAAGATATTGAATACTACATGTGCGGTCCAGGACCTATGACAAGCAGTGCTCTACAGATGCTGGACGACTTAGGAGTTGAACCAGAACAGATCTACTTTGACAACTTTGGGTAATGTACATTTACCATTACTCTAAATAACGAACCTGACCTTGAGGCTTTGCCTCAAGGTCGCTTTTTTTTTTTAGAACTAATCTTGCAACCGACAAGGATAGAAATTTGAAGCCATCATACTAACAACACTAAACCTATATAAATGAATAAATATTACTAGGCATTATTTAGAAAAAGAGAAGAGGGGCTGTCGGAAAATAAAGTAATAACACAAATTCTTTACAGTAAGACTGGCATTTACAACGTAATTTAGGAAGAAAGATATTATTACCTATAGAAGCTTTAGTCAGAGCGTTATCTCATAAATTAATTTGCTCATTGTAATGCTAATATGAAATATAGTCGTATTACCGCTATTCTATTGACGCAATTTACTCTTTAGAAAAGAAATAAGTTGTTTGCCTAGTAAACTCAAAGAAGATAACTAAGCGGATATTCAAGACTCATATATCCGAAAGGAATATGAATTACTCGGTGCTAGGCGGGGAAGTATCTCTATAAGATCATTGAAAATAGGTCGGTCCGTTACTGTATCGCTCAGTAGCTGCTCAAACGTCGAACGACAACAATCAGGATGATTGTTTTCCTTGCTTATATGGCACAGCCATACTTTTCTGAGTTTAGCTGAATAGATCTTTTTTAAAAAAAGAGCAGATTCTTGATTGCTCGCATGCCCACCACTACCGATAATGCGTTGTTTCAGATGATACGGATAGCTACTTCTAAGCAACATTTCTCTGTCGTAGTTAGCTTCTAATACTAGGTGATTAGATTTTCTTGCGTAGGTATAATGGACGTCCAAGAAAGATCCAACATCACTGAGATGAGTAAGAGAAAATTCGCCTTTTTGAAAGAAAAAGCCAAGACAGTCATTGCTGTCATGAGGAATAGGAAAGGCCTCGACGTCAAAACCTGCAATATTCACAGACTGAAAAGGATATAAATGATATCTGTAAGCACTTCTTATCGGCTTATCATTTTTTCGTTTATCTATATTGGTAAAAGCTGCTACAGAAGCATATATTGGCAGATTATACAATTGCGACAATCGGGCCAAACTCCGAACATGATCACTATGACTATGAGTAACAAGAACTGCCGAAAGCTGACCAAAAGAAAGATTTACATCTTTCAGTACTCGAGCAATATATCGCAAAGGCAAGCCTACGTCCAATAAAATATGGCCATCGTTTGAAGATAGCAAGTAAGCATTTCCACTGCTACCGCTACCGATACTACAGAAAGTAATTTGATCTACACGATTAGTTTCTTGTGGCTCGACATGAGCAAAAAGAGGCATCGCACGAAGGTCACATATTGTACCGAAGGATTTATTTTTAGGCATCACGAAAAGGCCCTCATGAGAAACTATCTTTCGTTGTCATTTCACCACAAAGACTCGTAGCCATCAATCTTTTCACCTCGTCCAGGGTCAGTGGCTTGGCTAACAGGTACATAAGCTTTGCTAGGGCACATTCTGTCGTCATATCCTTGCCAGATACAACCCCGATCTCACTAAGTTTCATTCCTGTTTCATAGCGTTGCATTTCGACACTACCACTATTGCACTGGGTTACATTCACCACTACTACCCCGCGCGATACAGCAGCTTTAATCGCCTCTACAAACCAATCGAATGTGGGAGCATTTCCACTACCATAAGTCTCTATAACGATCCCCTTGAGATCGGGCTGGGAAAGGATATTTGTTACAACAGAAGGCGTAATGCCAGGAAATATCTTCAACACAGATACATGCTGTTCCATACGAGTTAGGGGAGTAAAAACTACATTGTCCTCGGCCTTATAACGGTGGATATTACGCTTGTTGTACACGATATCTATACCTGCATGCCCTAAAGGAGGATAGTTGTAACTGTGAAAAGCCGAAAACTGGTCTGCACTGCTTTTTACGGTACGATTGGCTCGTAATAAATTAGAATTAAAGAAGATACAAACTTCGGGGACCATCGGTTCACCAGCTTCATTTTTTTCTGCTGCTATCTGCAACGCAGTGATAAGATTTTCTTTACCATCCGTGCGAATCTTTCCTATAGGTAGTTGACTTCCTGTAAAAATCACAGGTTTATTGAGCCCTTCCAGTAGAAAACTGATCGCACTCGCTGTATATGCCATTGTATCTGTTCCATGGAGTACTACAAAGCCATCAAACTTATCATAATTATCAGCAATGGTTCCGGCTAATTCTAGCCATAAATCGACCGATACATTACTGGAGTCGATAGGTGGTTCAAATTGAATACTCGAAATACTGCAGTCTAAATGCTGAAGTTCGTCTACATGCTGTTGTAAATGTGTAAAGTCAAAAGCACGCAAAGTACCCGTGTCGGGGTCCTCAATCATACCGATTGTACCTCCCATATATATCAGGAGAATATTGCTTTTGGAAGACTCTTTCAGGCTTACGGCATCAGGTGTCATGGTTGTTATAAAGTTCTATCAGTTTATGCAGATCTATCTTAATCTCAATATTCTTTTGTATGATAATAAAAAAATTCTAGACATTGAAGCGGAAGTGCATTATATCGCCATCCTGCACGACATACTCTTTGCCCTCTATTGCGAGTTTTCCAGCCTCACGCACAGCACTTTCACTTCCATAGGCTATATAATCGTCGTACTTGATCACTTCCGCTCTAATAAAGCCTTTTTCAAAGTCGGTATGTATAATGCCAGCACATTCGGGAGCTTTCATTCCGCGTTGGAAAGTCCATGCTCTACTCTCGTCTGGGCCTGTCGTAAAATAGGTTTGAAGTCCTAAAAGCTGATATGCAGCCTTAATAAGCCTACTTACTCCGCTCTCTGCAAGGCCCAATTCCTCTAAGAACAATTGCCTTTCTTCAAAAGTTTCAAATTCTGCTATTTCACTCTCTATTTTTCCTGCGACCAGCATCATTCCAGCTCCTTCCGATTGGATTGCTGGCAGTACCATTTCTACATATTTATTTCCGTCAAGAGCAGATTTTTCATCTACATTGCAGACATAGAGGACAGGCTTCGAGGTAAGCAAGAACAGATCTCTAGCGACTGCTATTTCTTCTTTATTATCAAGTTCAACACTGCGAGCATTGAGCCCTTTTTCGAGCGCGTCCTTATATTTTGTAAGAACTCGGACTACCAACGCGGCATACTTATCACCGCCTGTTTGGGCTTGTTTTTGATATTTGGCTAGCCTATTCTCTACGGTCTCTAAATCCTTTATTTGCAGTTCAGTATCGATAATTTCTTTATCCCGCAAAGGATTGACAGAACCGTCTACATGGGTAATATTATCATCTTCAAAACAACGGAGAACATGTATAATAGCATCTGTTTCACGGATGTTGGCTAAGAATTTATTTCCCAAACCTTCACCCCTACTTGCCCCTTTCACAAGCCCTGCAATATCCACAATCTCAACGGTTGCTGGGATCACTTTTTTAGGATTGTCGATTTCTACTAATTTCTGCAACCGTTCGTCGGGGACCGTAATCACACCGACATTAGGTTCTATTGTACAAAACGGAAAGTTTGCAGCCTGAGCTTTGGCATTTGAAAGACAATTAAAAAGAGTCGACTTGCCCACATTCGGAAGTCCTACGATACCACACTGAAGAGCCATTTATGAATGATGATATAAATAAAGTACTATTTTAAAGGGAGGTCAAGCACAGCAACCTCCCAACTCTTTCTGCAAAGATACTATTTTTTTTTGTGTCTACAAAAAATATATTCAAGAGTATTTATGCTGTTTTTCAGAGAAAGAATCGGTTTCATTGGATGATGATAAGAGCGCTTTTTCACAAATACCCAAAGAGAAAGCCTCATCAAATCCTCCACAGTGTTTCAATAATAGGGGGTACTGACATTTATACTCACACACGATCTTGTACTCGAAGGTCCAATAAAAAGAAATTGACTAGAAGAGAACAAATAGAAAAACATCAGAGCATAGATGAAGGGGTTTGCTCGATATCTTTTAATATCTCTATCGCTTTGAAGATGTCTCCAACTTTATCAAAACGAACAATGCGAGTACCTCTCCTATTTTGCTCGATGTGACTAAAAGAACTATGTATAGTGGCATAGGAAAGAATTTTGCCAAAGGACTCACTTTGATAAAAGGGGCTTTCATCGTCATCCGGCAAAAACAGTCTGAGTTCTCCCTTGCGAATAGTAATCTTTGGTAATTGCAATACGCCTCCTAAAGTTCTAAGTTGTGGGACTTCAATTAATTGGCGACTCTCCAATGGCAAGGGACCAAAACGATCGATCATGTGCTTATGAAAATCTGGCAATTCACTGGGATCATCTATAGCATCTAATTCTCTATACAACTGTATTCGTTCATCATCCCCAGGAACATAGGAAGCTGGAAAGGATAGCAAAAGATCACTCTCAAAAAGCGTTTCCACTTTATTTACAGAACTTTTTTGTTGTTCGTCGAAAAGATCAGAAAACTCCTCTAATTTCACTTCGTTTACAGCCTCTTCAAATATTTTATGATAAGCTTCAAATCCTAAATCAGAGATAAAACCACTCTGTTCTTTACCAAAAATATTACCTGCTCCTCGAATATCTAAGTCCTGCATGGCAATACGTATACCACTGCCAAGATCACTGAATGTTTCCAGTGTTCGCAGGCGTCTGCGAGCTGTCGTGGAGAGTAATTCTGTAGGAGGCGTTATCAAATAACAGAATGCTTTCTTATTACCACGTCCTACGCGCCCTCTCAACTGGTGCAAATCGCTGAGACCATACCTATCGGCATCATCGATAAAAATAGTATTAGCATTAGGGACATCGATGCCATTCTCTACGATCGTAGTAGAGAGCAGAATATCATATTCATGAAGAGAAAAATCTACTACTAGCTGCTCCAAATCTTCCTGAGGCAATTTGCCATGTCCAACCGCAATACGCGCATCAGGGACGATATCTTGTATTTTTTTTGCCAGTAGATCGATATCTTTTATCCTATTATGGATAAAATATATTTGTCCATTTCTACTTAACTCGTAATTGATGGCCTCTTTCAGCAGGTCTTCCGAAAAACGCACAATAGACGTGTCAATAGGATAGCGATTTTTCGGAGGAGTGAGTATATTTGATAAATCTCTTGTGCCCATCAAGGAAAACTGCAAAGTTCGAGGGATAGGCGTTGCGCTCATGGTCAACGTATCAACATTGACTTGTAATTTTCGAAGATTTTCTTTGACCTTAACACCAAACTTTTGCTCTTCGTCTATAATCAACAATCCTAAATCATGAAAATGAACATCTTTTCCCACTAGCCTATGTGTGCCAATAATGACATCTACTTTTCCCTCTTGAAGGTCTTGCAGTATCATTTTAGCTTGCTTCGTACTGTGCGCTCGAGATAAATACTCTACCCTTACGGGAAAATCTTTGAGGCGCTTAGTAAACGTATTGTAATGCTGGTAGGCTAGGACCGTAGTTGGCACAAGGACCGCTACTTGCTTACTGTCGCACACGGCTTTGAAAGCAGCTCGAATAGCAATCTCCGTTTTTCCAAAACCAACGTCCCCACATATCAGACGGTCCATTGGTCTTTCGCTCTCCATATCTGCCTTTACAGCCTCCATCGCCTTCAACTGGTCGGGCGTTTCTTCGTATCGGAATCCCGCTTCCAGTTCGTACTGCAAATAGCTATCGGGCGAAAAAGAGAAGCCACAACTCTGCTTTCGCTGCGCATAGAGTCGCATCAGATCACGAGCTATTTCTTTTACTTTATCCTTTGTTCTTTGTTTGAGCCTATTCCATGCCCCTCCACCGAGTTGACTGAGTTCAGGAGGAGAATCTTCTTTAGAACGGTATTTCGACAGTTTATGTAGATTATGAATACTCACATAGAGATAGTCATCGTTCTTGTACGTTACCTTTACAACTTCTTGTTCATGATCGGCAATTTTTGTTTTGAATAATCCTGCAAATCGACCAATACCATGATCATAATGTACGATGAAGTCCCCGACAGAAATACTTTTTAGATCTTTCAGCGATAACGAAGCTTCAGCACTCCTGACTTTTTTTGCAGCAACTGTGTGTTTATGATAACGCTCAAAAAGCTGATGATCAGTTATAAAAACTAGGCGAAAAACTTCGTCAACAAACCCCTCATGCAATGTTGCTGGTATAGATGTGGGGATCAAAAACTGATAGCCCTTCTCGGAGAGAATATCTGCAAGACGATCGCTCTGTTTTTCACTTTCTGTAAGAAAAAAAACTTTATATCCCTCATCATTATATTGCTTAAGGGTATCAATAAAAAGATCGAAATTTTTTCGAAATACAGGCTGGGGTAAGATATGAAAAGCTATGGTGCTGTATCGCTCACCTTCTACTTGCTGCAAATGAACTTGAAGATGTTCCTTGGCCTGAGTAACCAGACATTCGGCAGGTAAGAGAAACCGACGCATGGCAGCCGTACTATCAAAACCTTCGCCTTCTACTACTACAGCTTCACTAGAGACGATATCATTAAGTTCATGAAGAGACAACGTATAGTCATAAAACAGTAAAGCGTACTCACTACCGGCTAGATGAAAAAGGCTTTGGGAGTGTTCCGCTTCGCTTGTTCCTAAATTCGGGGCAATCATCATACGTTCAACTTCTTTTAGGGAAAGCTGACTCTCTACTGAAAAGATTCGTATGCTCTCTATACGATCATCGAATAGATCGATTCTATAGGGTTCTTCGCTATTAAACGGGAATATATCGATTATACTCCCTCTGAATGCAACCTCTCCGGGGCTATACACATAATCTGTATACTGAAAACCTGATTGTTGCAAATAGAGCCGAAATGTAGGTACTTCAATTTGCTCACCTCGGGTTACGGTAAAAATATGTTCTTCGACTTCTCTCTCTCTCGGGATCGCCTCAGAGAGAGCCGCTATAGTGGTGACGATTAGAGGCTTTTCCCCAGATGTTAGGGAGGTAATCACTTCTGTTCGCATCACTTGGGCAGCTTCATCAGGATGTCCGTATTTTATATGTCGGCGAAAAGCTGAAGGAAAAAGGTAGAGATTGTTCTTTCCTCCCAATTGTAGTAGATCGCTATAAAGATAATTTGCAGTATCCTCACTATCTGCAATAGCAATAAAAGGGCTCTCTTCCTGAAGGGCTTTGAGCAAGAGTGCTGGCGAAGAACCAGATAACCCTTTCACAAGCAATTTACGATCGAGTTGTTTTTGTGCTAGCAACTTTTGCACTTTGCGCAGTTGAGGATGCTGCTTCAAAAGCGCAAAAAGCCACTGTATTTCCGCATGCATAGTATCGCTTTTCATCACTACAAAGTTAAGTATTTTCCCCTTAATACAAGTAGTTCTCTTACGCTAGGTCGGTTTTTCGATGACTAAGCCATTAGATACCAATTTCTATACATGAGTAGGATGGAATGTGGAAAGATCAGACCTTTTCAAATATTTGAATAATTAGAGAATTCTCCTCCAAAATGTAGTTATATCATATTTTTTTTATAACTTAACCGTGCGAAAGAAAAAAGGTCATAATAGGACCCTCGATTCAAGCAATATACGCTTATACGAATACATAAAATAAGAATATAAAAACGAACTATAAGTACACAACCTCAACAAAAAACACATCATTATGAAAAGAATTTACACTTTCTTACTCATTATGGGTTTGTCGCTTTCTTTTATAGGATGCCAGTCAAAACAAGAACCCAAAAAAAATGAAAATGAGAACCCCTCCCCTAATCCCGATGATCCTAAAGTGAAGTCAGAACTACCCCTCTTGACCTTCACGGGAGATGTGAATGAGATCACAGATTACGAAGCCAAACTAGGCAGGTTTCTGTATCGCAATATCAAATTTGAAAAAATAGACTTTCCTGGGTATAGAAACGACTCCTTCGAAGCGATACCTATCGCTATTTATGGTTTCGAATTCGGAGGTGAGCACAATGCCATTATTGCACTTGGCAAAGAAACTCTTAAAGATTGTCCCAAACTAAAGGCAATGCTCCGCGATGTGGGCTTCAATGAACCTTCACTAAAAATGATTGGAGATCAAGAAATCCTATCTTGCAAAAAAGAAGATGGTGTCACGGTCGAGATCACTTCTCTTCACGTAGAAGAATATGGAACCAATACGCAGCTCTTTTTCTATAAGGAGCCTGCAATGCAGATTAATCCTGCCGCTAAAGATTTTCCTAGCGTCGATGCTTTGATGAGCGGACAAGTAAGTGAGATTGTTGACTTTGAAAAAAAACTAGGACTTCGCGAACCTTCTTCTGATTATTGGGACGAAGCAAATGTAAACTTACAATTTTTAGCTATTCCTGCGAAGTACGAGAGCAAAGAAAATAATCTATTGGACGTCAATTATATTAGTACTTCATCCCAAAACACCAAATATATCTTCTGTAATCTCAAAGGACTATCTCCCGCAAATCTCGATGGTATAGGAATCCGCGAGTGGCTGGCCAACAATGGTTTTGGCTATGATCACAAAGGTTGTACCGAATTTAATTATGTTGCTGCCTGCAACAAAGATCAATCTGTGGTGGCACAAGTGTCGGTAGATGAACAAAACTTTTTCTTACTGATCTATCCTCTCGACAATGGTTATTCCACAGAAAAAATGAGAGAATTGGCAAAGCAATTCCGTCGCTCACAGACTCGATAAGTGACACTCTTCTATATCCATAATATAGATTAGCGTAGATAGAAGGCTGGGATATGGGATCTCAGCCTTTTGTCATAACTTCATAGAATATCTTACCGAAAATGCATCGCACTTGCCTATCGAAAAAAAATGCTATCCCGATACGTTCCAAAGCACAACCCTCTACCGAAATCAATCGTAGGAGACTATGAAAAGCGATCCGACACGCTATTTCGAGCAATTAATAGGCGAACTATGTGTAAGCAGAGTAAATGACGAATCTTTACCCAAAGGGAAATTCCCTAAGCACAGAAAAACCTTTCACAACATATTAAAAAAAATAATTATTCCAAACGATGTATTTATCATTTTTTCTATCTTTGTAAATGAAATAACAAAAACACAAAGTTGATTTGATGGGCAAGTTGATACAAGGAATAAATCCGCACACAAAATAAAATAGACTATAAATTAATTGTAGACAAAACTACGAAAATATAATTCATAAAAGTTCAACGTAAAAGTATTAGGTATTATGAAAAAGATTTATTCTCTATATCGCGATCCTGATGATGTCACTGGTTTTTGTTGGCTGTGATAAGAAACCAGAGCCTCAGAAGCCCACCCCCGGTGGTACGGAAAATCCAACACCCAATCCAGATCCCAAACCAGACCCAGATCCAGATCCTACACCAGATCCTACACCAGATCCTACACCAGAAGGTAAATCAGAATTACCTCTGCTTTCTTTCACTGAAAATGAAGAAGAAATTCAGAAGTACGAAACCGAACTTGGTCGTAAGGCAGAGACCATTCAATACGGCACCCAAGAATTTCCAGGATATGCCAATGGCGACTTCAAGGTAATTCCTGCGGCTGTTTACCTCCTCGAAATGCAAGATGGTTCGGCTGCAATCCTAGCTCTTGGCAGTGAAACAATCGACAACCCCACTAAAACGTTAGACATGCTCAGGGAAGCTGGATTCGACGTTGAAAAAAAGGAAGGAACAGATAATGCTGGAAATAAAATGATAGGCTATTGGGGTGAAAACAAAGAAGGTGTGAAGGTGCAAATCACAGCGCGAGAAGAAGCTCAATTTGAAACCAATATCCAAATCATTTTCGCCAAAGTGCCCGAAATGACCCTCAACAAGAATGCTAAGGATTTCCCCAGCTACGAAGCGCTTAAGACCAAGAAGGTAGAAGAAATCGAAAAGTTTGAGAGTACCCTTGGGTTCCGCGAACCATACAAAGAAGCCGAAAAGCTATGGGATGAAACGAAGGTAAACCTTGTCTTCTTGGTAAAACCTGAAAAATTAGAAGCGAATGAAACTAATATCGGTATATCTTACTATGCTTGTACTCCTAGCGAAGGTCCTTCATTCATAGGCAACGAAGTAAAGGGTATCACAGGCAGTCATCTCCAATCCGACGAAGTAAAAGAATGGCTCGCACTCAATGGTTTCGACACTGACGTTGAATTCCACGAACAATACGCCCTACTCTCGGCCTTCAACAAAGAAAAGACAATACAGTGCTACCTCTTCGCAAGCGATGGTACCATACTTCTCCAGATCTTCAATCCTGCAGAACTCAATTCATCTCCTGCAAAGATGATCGCCCATGCAGCTAAGATGGCCAAAAGAAAAAAACAATGTTATCAGACCGATTCTCTTATAAAAGCAGAAATCAAAATCTAAAACATTAACAAAGGTTGAGGAGACACTCCTCAACTCTTTTTTTATGGGATGACTATAAATAATCTTTTCACACGTTTATTTCAGTAGTGACACATTCTTCCTTTTTCTGATTGTATGATTGGTCGTAGCGTTTTAAAAAGTTTCTTTCTAAAGTATCAATGTACGGAAAGCAGCAAAAAAGCGATAATACAGAGTAGTTTTGTAAGGGATTTCCCACTTTTCGTGACATAAGAGAGAAAAATATTCTAGCATTCTAGAAAAAAAATTACGTGAAGTATTTCATTTATTGATTTTTTTATTTATCTTTGTGAATGACAAAGAAACAAGCGAAACTAGCAAAGAGTACAAAATCGCCCACACTCGATATATGATTTAGATAGTTAATGATTAGAATATACAATACAAAGAAAGAGTACATTATAAAGTAATTCATAAAAGTTCAACGTAAAAGTATTAGGTATTATGAAAAAGATTTATTCTCTTATCGCGATCCTGATGATGTCATTGGTTTTTGTTGGCTGTGATAAGAAACCAGAGCGTCAGAAGCCCACCCCCGGTGGTAAGGAAAATCCAACACCCAATCCAGATCCTACACCAGATCCTACACCAGAAGGTAAATCAGAATTACCTCTGCTTTCTTTCACTGAAAATGAAGAAGAAATTCAGAAGTACGAAACCGAACTTGGTCGTCAACCTGGCAAAGTGAACTATGTTACAAATCAATTCGATGGCTATACGAATGAAAAATTTAGCGTAATACCCGCAGTTGCTTATGGTCTTACTTACTCAGACGGCACGGATGCGATCTTAGCGCTTGGCATAGAAAAAATAGATAACCCGACTAAAACGTTAGCCATGCTCAAGGAAGCCGGATTCACCGTAGAAAGCGGGGATATGGACGATGGCACGGGCAAGAAGATACCCATCTATAAGGGGAAAAACCAAGACGATATCAAGGTAATGATAACTCCTTTGGAAGAAACTCAATTTGAGACCAATATCCAAATCATTTTCACCAAGATGCCCCAGATGGACTTCAATAAAAATGCTAAAGACTTCCCTAGCTACGAAGCACTGGCGAGCAAAAAGTTCGAGACTGTCGACAAGTTCGAACAAGAACTAGGCCTTCGCGAAGCAGACAAAACTCATAAGTTATGGGATGAAAGTAAAAACAACCTTTACTACGCTGCTAAGGCTGAAAAACTTGAAGCAAAAGAAACTAATATCGGATGGGCTTGCTATGTAGGTACACCTTCTTCAGGACCTTCATTTATCAATAATGAGGTAAAAGGTATTAAAGGCGCTCATCTCCAATCCGATGAGGTTAAGGAATGGTTTGCGCTGAATGGTTTTAGTACTGAACCTCAATACGAACAAGGCTTCTTTTATGTGTACAACAGTGATAAAACTATAATGGCACAGATATTCTCAGATAGCCAAGCTGTTTTTCTTCAAATCTACAATCCTGCAGAACCTACTACGACTCCTGCAAAAATGAAGGCAATGGCAAAGAAAATGATGGCTGCTGAAAAAATGAATGGCATCACACCCAAACTGTACCAGAAGTAAGGAGTAATAGTCAGTTCTTTTTTAAACTCGAAAGGTTGAGGAGAAAGCTCCTCAACCTTTTTGTATATCTATTTCCTTTTGATTTTTATTCGACAGGTAGGCAAAGACAATTTTCGCTGGATCTAGAGATAGATTCTAAAAAAAATAGGATACTAAAGATTCTTGGAGCAAGGGAGGGGCATTACAAGATCGCTCTTGGGCAGGACTAGAATAGCGATTTATTCCGTAAAAAAAGTTCGTTAGTATAAAGCCGAACATAATCGTAAAGAAAAATTTCTCATAGACGTGTTTTTATTGATTTTTTTATTTACCCTTTTGGCAGAAAGCGAAGAATCAATTAGACCCATGACAGGATCTTTCCAAAATATGCCGATTCGCATACGTTTGGCACTCCTAACGCATGAATGTAAATATAGTGAGTGGATATCTCTTTGAATGAAGAATTCGCCATTATAGCGGTTATCATTATCAGCGCGAATACGAGCGCTTTATTCTTCTGCATCAGTTCCTGTGACAGGAAGAAGATTAATCAGAAAGAAAAGTGGCTCGGCCTTCTCTTTTATTGTTTTTTTTATTTATCTTTGTGTGAGAAAAAAAAAGATATTGTTAGTAACAAAAAAAAACTACAATGTAGCCCTACTACTACAGACAAAAAAGACCAAGATCTAACATCATACACAATAATCAAGTTAATATTTCAACCTAAAATGTATAAGATATTATGAAAAGAGTTTATTCACTGATCGCAATCCTCATGATGTCGCTAATTTTTGTTGGCTGCGAAAAAAAACAGGAACCTAACAAGCCCACCCCCGGTGGTACGGATAATCCGAAACCCGATCCCGAGCCCGAAGAAAAGTATGAGCTGCCGCTGCTCACCTTTACGCCCGATTATGAAGAGATCCGGAAATATGAAACAGAGATCGGTCGTAAACCGGAGTCCATCAAATACAATACTAATCAATTCGATGGCTATGCCAATGAAGAGTTCAAATTAATTCCAGCAGTTGCTTACAGACTGATGTTACCAGACGGATCTGAAGCAATCTTGACACTTGGAAAGGAAGATATCGACCGACCCACTAAAACGTTGGCAATGCTCAAAGAGGCTGGGTTCACCATAGAAAAGAAAAAAGCGATTGACGCTACTGGCGACGAAATAACATACTACGAAGGGGAAAATAAGGATAAAATAAAAGTAGATATCCGTCCTTTAGCAGAAAAGCAATTTAGGACGAAAATCGCGATTGTTTTCACCAAGGCCCCTGAAATGTCCATCAATAAGAATGCTAAAGATTTCCCCAGCTACAAGGCGCTTCTCAGCAAAAATGTCGAGACGATCAACAAATTCGAAACAGAATTAGGACTACGTGAACCAGACAAAGAATCAAAACTTTGGGACGAAGCAAAGGTAAACCTTATGTATGAAACTAAGTCTGAGGAATTGGAGGCCAAAGCGACCAACATCGATTGGGTATATTATGTGGGTACTCACGAGACCGCACCTACGTTTATCAACAGCCTTGTAAGAGGCCTCTCACAGGCTCATCTCAAATCCGAAGAGGTAAAAGAATGGTTTGCCGTAAACGGATATGACACTAATCCAAACTACGATAAGAAAAATGCTGTCTTCGCTGCATTGAATAAAGACAAAACAGAGATGGCGATGATTACATCAGTTCAAGGCAATGTACTTCTTCAGATCTTCAATCCGAATGATACAAGGACCTCTCCGGCTAAAGTAAGAAGTACCATAATCAAGATGATGGCAGAGAAAAACAATAATGGTATCACTCTAAAGCTATACCAGAAGCACTAATTTCTTTTCCATAAAACAAAAAAAAGAGGTTGAGGCGGCCATTGCTTCAACCTCTTTTTTTTTATAGATATTATGTTGTTTTTGGACAATACAAAGGAGTCGTAACCTATATTATCACTATTAGTTTTAGATAAGAAGTGGAAATAGCTCCTATACGAGTAAAACAGAAGATTATTTTTGCCACAATGGCGACCTCTATTAGAGTTCAAATAGAGATGATTTCCTACTCAAAATAAAAGGATAATAAAAAAACAAAAAACTTTAGGTCCTTATACTGTAAGTATTATTTTTGTTATATCTTTGCAGAAGATATAAAAGCTAAAAAAAGAGACAAGAATCTTTCGCTTTCGTAATAGAAAAGAAGAGAAAGCGACAAAAAAGCAATTAAAAAACGCATATTCGTAGAAAAAAAAAGAATAAGCAAAAGAAAATAACCAAAAGTAATCGCCATTATGAAAAGAATCAATTCTCTACTCATCATTCTCGTGATGTCACTGGTTTTTGTTGGCTGTGATAAGAAACCAGAGCCTCCGAAGCCCACCCCTGGTGGTAAGGAAAATCCAACACCCAATCCAGATCCCGAACCAAACCCAGATCCAGATCCTACACCAGAACCAGAAGAGCAAAAGTCCGAACTTCCTCTACTCGCTTTTAGCAAAGATAAAGAAGAGATCATGCGATACGAAACAGAGCTGGGCCGAAAGGGCGAAGCGATCAATTACAGAGGCTCACACTTTGATGGCTACGCCAATGACGATTTCAAGGTGATTCCCGCTGTCATTTACGGACTACAAACGCCCGATGGATCTACGGCTATCTTAGCTCTCGGCATGGAAAAAATAGATAATCCAAGTAAAACTTTAGCTATGCTCAAAGAGGCCGGATTCGACGTTGAAAAAAAGGACGGAACAGATAATGCTGGAAATAAAATGATAGGCTATTCGGGTGAAAACAAAGAAGGTGTGAAGGTGCAAATCACAGCGCTAGAAGAAACTCAATTTGAAACCAATATCCAAATCATTTTCTCCCAAACACCCGAGATGAAGTTCAACAAAAATGCGAAAGACTTCCCTAGCTACGAAGCACTTATGAGCAAAAACCTCGAGACGATTATAAAGTTTGAGACTGATCTGGGACTTCGTAGAGCCCTCAAAGAAAGTGGAGGAGATTTCTGGGATGAAACTAAGTTGAACTTACTATTTAAAACAATACCTGGAAAAATCGAAGCAAAAGAAACGAATA
Organism: Bacteroidota bacterium; assembly: GCA_023389855.1. GTDB lineage: Bacteria > Bacteroidota > Bacteroidia > Bacteroidales > Porphyromonadaceae > Porphyromonas. The sequence goes on along the minus strand of JAEWDZ010000001.1, from coordinate 19,889 downwards.
TTTCTTTGACATACTATGTAAATACCCCTTCGAAAGGGCCATCATTCATTGAAATCATTGTAAAAGGTATTACAGGTGCCCATCTCCAATCGGACGAAGTAAAAGAATGGCTCGCACTCAACGGATTCGATAGCGAAATAAGATATGATCCTCAAAATGCTGTCCTCTCGGCATACAACACCATTCAAAAAGTTCATTGTTATCTCTTCTGGCAACGTGGGAGTATGTATCTTCAGATCTTCAATCCTATAGAAGGGAAAAGATCACCAGCCAAGGTAAGAAAATCTGTAGTTAGCCCGAGCAAGGCAAACAGATCTAAAGTCATCACACCAGTTCTGTTCAAGAAGTAGCAAGCATTTATTATCCATCATAATTCGCAAAAGATTGAGTGCAAAGCACTCAATCTTTTTTATATATTCTCTTCTTCTTAGAAATATTGTAGAGCTACAGCCGTACGGCATATTTTTGCATAGTTTTTTGCTACTTTTTCCATCTCATATTAATGCTTTTTCATGGAGTTTTCATTTCCGACTCCAGACGCCTACACTTCTGATAGAAAGAGTCGTTTCAGGGTATCAGATAAGAGATCGATATAAGAAAAGAGTTGGATAATAAAAGAGAAGTTATCGCACTCGTCCTTTTATTGATTTTTTTATTTATCTTTGTGAAAGAAATAAAGAGATACAGCTACTAAGCCTCCTTGCAAAAAGTGTATATACAAGAAGGATCTTGCCAGTAAGCACACGTTAAAGAATAACATAACCAGAAATAATTGATATTATGAAAAAGGTTTATTCTCTCATCACAATCTTGATGATGTCGTTGCTCTTCGTAGGCTGCGACAAGAATCAGACTCCTCAGCCAAAGCCAGCTCCCGGTGGAGGGACAGAAAAACCAGACCCTAAACCAGATCCAGAACCGAATCCAGAACCGGAAAAACAAAAGTCCGAATTACCCCTGCTCACCTTTACCTCAAATGACGAGGAGATCCTTAAGTATGAAGAGGAACTAGGACGTAAACCAGAGAGTGTAACCCATCGCACCTCCACTTTCAAAGGATATGCCAATCCCGATTTCAAAGCGATTCCTGCAGTTGCCTATAACTTGAAAATGAATGAGGGTTCACACGCGATCTTAGGGCTTGGAAAAGAAGATATCGAAAATCCCGTTTTAGTACTCGACATGCTTAAAAAAGCTGGTTTTGAAGTAGAAAAAACCCGCATCAAAGACAGCAGAGGAAATGAGATGACCGTCTATATCGGTAAGCACAAAAATGAATTGAGAGTAGAGGTGATCCCTAGAGAAGAAAATCAGTTTAACACGAAAATACAGATTCTTTTCATCAAGGCTCCAGAAATGACGATCAACAAAGATGCTAAAGATTTTCCGAGCCTTTCTCTTCTTTTGACCAAAGACGTCGAAAAAATAGAAAAATATGAAGCTGAACTGGGATTCCGTGAGCCTCATAAGAATGCCGAAGGAGAAGACTTTTACGACCGACAGAATGTCAACATTATGTTTGATGCGAAGCCTAAAAAATTAGAAGCAATCGAGACAAACATCGCTTGGGCAAACTATATCGGCACCCCCACTTATGGACCTATCTTCATCAACTGTGAAGTAAGAGGTATCACTCAGCGACACCTTGGAAAGCCTGAACTCAAGGAGTGGTTTACACTGAACGGCTTCGATACGGAGTCTATGTACGATGACAACGGTTTCTTCTACGCCTACAACAAAGAAAGGACCGAGATGGCTCAAATGTACTGGTTCATGGGAAGAATGCTCTTGCAGATCTATGATTTCCATGAAGAAAAAGAAAATACAAATAGAGAAAAAGTAAAAGCTACGGCTATGCAGATCATCGAGCAACATATAATCGATGAAATCTGCTACGCAAAGCTTGTACAATAGCGATTTGAGTTTTCGCCTTTCAAAAGAGGTTGAGGTTTCTCCTTGACCTCTTTTTTATTCCTATCTATCTCTCTATGAAGAAACTTTGATACAAACATACGATATATATAGAGAAAAAGAGAGCCCGTTGTCCTCTTTTTTCACCGAAAATAAAAAGATAATGAACATTTTAGCGCTTCCTCTTGTTATGTTTGTGGAGGGGCTTAACGAAGTTAGGCTATAGACTACCCTAAAATTAAGAATTAGCAATAAGTAAGGTAAATGAGACAGCTAAAGATAACAAAGTCAATAACCAATCGCGAGAGTGCAAGTTTAGATAAATACCTACAAGAAATAGGCCGCAGTGAACTGATATCTCCTGAAGAAGAAGTTGAGCTAGCAGCCGCTATAAGAAAGGGAAATCAAGCCGCTCTCAACAAGATGGTTACGGCCAATCTTCGCTTTGTAGTATCCGTTGCCAAGCAATATCAAAACCAAGGGCTTAGCCTGCCAGACCTTATAGACGAGGGCAATCTGGGCCTCATCAAAGCTGCTCGCAAGTTCGATGAGAAGAAGGGATTCAAGTTTATCTCCTATGCTGTATGGTGGATTCGGCAGTCGATTTTGCAAGCTCTGGCAGAGCAATCGCGCATCGTACGTATTCCCCTGAATCAAGTCGGCAATCAGGCCAAGATAAAAAAAGAAGCCGAACGTTTCGAGCAAGAATTTGAGCGTAAGCCATCTATCCAAGAGTTGGCCATGCTCTTAGATGTTCAAGAAGAGCGCATAGCAGTAACACTCAAATCAGGTGGGAAACACATCTCTATCGATGCACCCTTCGTCGAAGGAGAAGACAACAGCCTTCTAGACGTGTTGGTTAATGAGGATGCGCCTAGTGCTGATCGCGATCTCATGAACACCTCTTTAAATACTGAAATAAACCGTGTATTATCTACCCTTACAGATAGAGAAGCCGAGATACTGCGCATGTTTTTTGGTTTAGGAGACTATCCCGAAATGACCCTCGAAGAAATTGCAGACAAATTTGACCTCACCAGAGAGCGCGTCAGACAAATAAAAGAAAAAGCGGTACGCAAACTCAAGCAAGGAAATCGTTGCCAACAGTTAAAAGGTTTCTTAGGATAGAGATTAAAAGACTGTTGGGAGATAATTTTTATCCTATAGAAAAATTATCACAGACTCTACGGATCGCATACCGCTTTTTTACGGTATGCGATCCGTTTTGCATCAAAATGATGTTGTAGGCAAAGGGGCTCGACGCTCTCTCTTCTCTTGATATAAGAGCTCTGTAATAAACAAACCTTATCTTTAGGGCAAAAACGGAAAAACTTATTGCAGACTGTAAACTTTATAATTGTGCTTGTGTCTTATAGAGATAGGTGTGAAATATCCTATAATTAACTATAGATACAAGCCGCATAACTTTAAGTATATGAACATGAAAAGACGACTCCTTATACGATCGCTTGCTTGGCTACTTTGCACATGGTGTATACACCTTAATGCAGTAGCTCAAAAAACAGATACTCTTCAGCTATCACTAGACGATGCTTTGTACATTGCTTTTTCTCAAGGTGAAACTCTCCGCATTGACTCCATGGAGGTGGCCAAAGTAAAAGAAAGCAGAAGAGCCACAATAGCGAAACTGTGGCCCCAAATAAATGCCTCTGCAGACTACAGCTACACGATAAAAAAACAAGTAATGTACCTAGGAGGAGGTAAAATGCCTGCCATGCCAGGTATGGGAGATCTGAGCAAAGGGATCGAAGTAGGCCGATCCAACAACATAACAGCCGGTATATCGGCAGCGCTTCCCGTTATCGCACCGCAACTTTGGAATATGGTCAAACTATCGAAGCAACAAATGGAGAGTATGGCCATAGAATCAGAAATCTCAAGAGTGAATCTTACAAACAATGTAACAAAGGCTTTCTATGGTTTGCAGCTAGCCTGGGAAACCGTATATGTTATGCAGCAAAGCCTACAAAATGCGCAACTCAATTTTGAGGACATTAGCAAAAAATACGATGCGGGATTAGTCCCCTACTACGATAAGCTTAGAGCAGAAGTACAGGTCCATAATTTAGAACCCAATTATATCCAAGCTAAAAATGCCGTAGAAGATGCACGCCGTACCCTCAATATACTTTTAGGAATAGCTATAGATACTCCTATAAAGCCTATCGGTACAGAGCTAACAGTCGATCCTCATCAAGGGAATAAGGAGCTATACTCCTCTTTACTGATCAATAGTAACAATAGCGAACAACCCTATTTGGAACTCATAAAGGCCGACCAACAAATCGCTATGCTCAAGACGCGAGAATGTGTGGAAAAAAGTGCTTTTATACCTACGCTTTCTCTGTCGGGCTTCTTCCGAGTTAATGCAATGGACGATACTTTCAAATTTACTGATTATCGTTGGACACCATTTTCAGCGGTACAGCTTACACTAAGCATTCCTTTGTTCAGTGGTTTTGAGCGCTCTGCAAACCTACGGAAAGCAAAGCTTACAACCCATCAGGCAATGCTACAAAGAGATATCCAAAAAAAACAACTCGATGCCCAAGCCCAATCACTTGCAGAGCGTCTGGCAGCAGAAGAAGAAAAAATAAGTTCTGCTGAAAAAGCAGTTAGCATGGCCACTACGGGATATGAAATCGCCAACAAACGATACGATACTGGAGCCTCTACACTTGTTGAACTCAATGATGCCGACTTAGCTTTATTGCAAAGCCGCCTAAACCTCAAACAAGCATACTACGACTATTTTACGATAAAAGCCGATATCGACAAACTTAATGGTAAAAGTTATAAGTTACCTTCCGAAAAACAGGATTTCCACTATTAATATACTTAATATAATACGATAATACGCCTCGAATATGTTTAAGTCTGTATCTTATTTTTTATTTCTTTCCATGCTCATCCTTTTCTCCTCTAGCTGTAGCAAAGGGAAAAAAGGAGATCAGCAACAAGTAGAGCAAAAAACTAAAAAAGTGGCAATAGCAACTGCCTCCTATGACTCTGTACAGGTAAGCCGCGAATTTTCTGCCAATATCGAAGCCTATGTTACAAACAATATCGTACCCCAAACGCCAAACCGTATATCTCGCATCTTAGTAAATGTAGGTGATTATGTAAGAAAAGGACAACTCCTGGTCACGCTCGATGAAGCTAACCTCACACAAAACAAACTACAATTGCAGAATTTAGAAGCAGAGTTTAAGCGCATAGACGATTTGTACGCTATAGGAGGCATATCCAAGAGTCAATGGGAAAGCCGAAAAACGGCCCTCGATGTAAGCAAGACTGCATACGCCAATCTTCTACAAAATACAATGCTCACAGCACCAACAAACGGTGTCGTTACAGCACGCAATTATGATCCCGGAGATATGGTTTCTTTAGCAAATCCGATCCTTGTTGTAGAGCAAATTACGCCGTTGAAAATGCATACTAACATCAGTGCTCAGTATTTCAATAGCATCAAAAAAGAACTTCCAGTAAAAGTGTCTGTAGACCTCTTCCCGCAAGAAGTATTCGAAGCCAAGGTAGCCCTTACATATCCGACGATTGATAGCCGAACCCACACTTTCGAAACAGAAATAGAACTCCCCAACATCGACAAACGCTTACGCCCTGGCATGTATGCTAAAGCGTCTATTGATATGGGTATGCAGCGTGTACTCCTTGTTCCTGATATCGCAGTAAGGACTTTAGCAGGGACCAATAACCATTATGTTTTTGTTGTTGCCGACGGTATTGCTCATCAGCAAAATATCGAAGTAGGCAGCCTCTATGGAGATAAATATGAGGTCCTTTCAGGGCTCAATGAAGGTGATAAAATTGTTGTCGCAGGACTTCTTAACCTCAAAGATGGGGATCAAGTAAGTACGCAAGAATAAATAATTTGTATTTAGCTCTATGTCATTATATAGTAATGCCGTAAAAAAACCGGTTACCACCATCTTAATCTTCGTAGCGCTGGCTATAGTGGGTATTTTCTCCGCTGCTAACTTGGCCACTGATCTCTATCCAGATATCGAATTTAAAAACATCATGGTAGTCACCTCGTACAGTGGTGCAGGTACCGAAGATATTGAAAACAATATTTCTCGTCCCTTGGAAAATAGCCTTAACAGTCTTTCCAACGTACGCCACATCACCTCTTCTTCCAAGGAAGGATTCTCCGTTATTACTATCCAATTTGATGAAGATACCGACCTTGATGTAGCCACAAACGATGTCCGCGACAAGCTAGATATGGTCTCTTATATACTTCCCAAGGAAGCCTCCAAACCAGTGATCATGAAGTTTAGTTCTTCAGATATTCCTATTATGCTTCTTAGTGTAGAGGCTAAGCAAAGTGCACTAGGTCTGGACAAACTTATGGAAGACCACGTGGAGAATCGTCTGGCTCGTATACCGGGCGTCGGATCGGTAAATATATCAGGTGTTGCCTCCAGAGAGATCCAAGTATACTGCGATAGATACAAATTAGAAGCCTATAACCTGACTACGCAATCTGTAGCGCAAGCCATAAGTGCTAGCAACAAAAACATTCCCGTGGGGACCCTCGATCTTGGAAGTAAAAGCAATCCTATCCGTGTGCAAGGAGAGCTTACCTCTTCTGACGAAATCAAGAAAATTGTCGTGGGCAGCTATCAGGGAAAAAATGTCTACATTGAGGATGTTGCCAGAGTGGAAGACACTACAGGTGAGCGCATACAAGAAAGTTATGTTAACGGTGAAAGAGGAGCCATCATATCGATACTAAAACAAAGCGATGCCAACGCCGTTCAAGTAGCTAATAAAGTAAAAGAAGAACTTCCCAAAATACAAAAAGAACTTCCTAGCGATGTCCATTTAGGAATCGCAATGGACACTTCCGATTTTATCAAGGGGTCCATAAACTCTTTGATAAGTACTATTTTCATTACCTTGTTGGTCGTAATCTTGGTGGTTTTATTCTTCTTAGGACGCTGGAGAGCGACATTTATTATTGTACTCACTATCCCCGTATCGCTGATTGTCGCCTTTGTATACCTCTATTTTACGGGCAATACTCTGAACATCATTTCAATGAGTTCTCTCTCAATCGCTATCGGGATGGTCGTGGACGACGCTATTGTAGTACTTGAAAATATTACTACACACATAGAGAAAGGTAGCTTCCCCAAACAGGCATCCATATTTGCCACAAACGAAGTGGCTATATCGGTTGTGGCTTCTACATTGACAATGCTAGCCGTATTCCTACCGCTGACATTGGTAGGCGGTCTTACGGGAATCCTCTTTCGTCAATTAGGTTTTATCGTAAGTATCGTCATTACCATTAGTACTATTGCAGCTCTATCACTGACGCCTATGCTCAGTTCCCAGTTGCTGCGAAGGAAAGCTCGAGAAAGCAAACTCGAAAGAATAATCTTTAATCCCATCAATAAATTCCTGGATAAACTCTCGCTATGGTATGCCCAAAGTCTTAATACCGTTGTCCGCCACCGTACAATGACTGTTTTGGTGGCTATCGCACTTTTCGGAGGCTCCATTGCATTGGGCAGTATTATCAAAACGGAGTTTCTACCAGAAAACGACAACGGCTATATCTCGGGGACAATTGAGTTCGCTCCCGGAACGCGCATGGAAATAGTACGTGATTTTGGGAATAAGTTCATGCAGGAACTCAAAGAGAAATTTCCACAAGACATTCAATTGACCAACTTCACGGTAGGTGTACCTGATGGCGATGATAGTCGATCGGCCGTCTTCCAATCAGGCAGCAATATCATGAATGTACATATCTGTATGGTCCCCTACAAGCAACGCTCAATGAACTCAAAGGAGTTAACACATCAAATTCGACAGTTATTGAGTAAATATCCTCAAGTAGAGATATCCACCATACACAGTGGAGGCCAGGGAGGCGGAAACGCCAATGTAGATATGGAAGTATACGGATACGATATCCCAGCGACTACTGCTATCGCCAAAGAATTTGCTGCAAAGATGATGCAATCGGGAGTCGCCTCGGAAGCCTCCATTTCTCGCAAAGCAGAGTCTCCTGAATATCGTATCCATTTCGATGAAGAAAAGCTAGCCCTCTATGGATTAAATAAGACTACTGCAGCGGCAGCACTAAACAGTGCCGTAAATGGTACTATAGCTTCTTATTTCCGCGAAAATGGCAGTGAGTATAAGATACGTGTGCGCTATGCTCCAGAACAGCGAGAAGAGTTAGCTGCCATAGAAAACATACTCATTCCTACCCCACAAGGGAATAGTGTCACCATGGGTGCTCTTGCCAAGATCGAAGAGGTATCCATGCCTTCCGAGATTGAACGTAAAGACCGCGAACGCTATGTAAAAATTTCATGTACACCAGCTCCTGGCTATGCGATGAGTGAAGTAGTCGCAGCATCTACAAAAATAATAAACGAAATAGACAAGCCCGAAAGCATAGACTGTCAAATTGCAGGGTCTTTTGAGAACCAGCAAAAAAGTTTCCACGATCTAGGTATTTTGATGATTCTGATTATCATATTGGTGTATATCGTTATGGCTGCCCAGTTTGAAAGCCTTTCTGATCCATTTGTGATTATACTCTCTGTTCCATTTGGTTTTACGGGAGTTATCTTAGGTCTAGCGGTGACTAATACACCACTGGGAGCAATGGCATTGATAGGAGCTATTATGCTGGTTGGTATTGTAGTGAAAAACGGTATTGTCCTCATCGACTATATTCGCTTACTTCGCGAACGCGGCATGGGTGTCATCGCGAGCGTCGTGACCGCTGGAAAAAGTAGGCTTCGTCCAGTGCTAATGACCACTGCAACGACTGTACTCGGTATGGTACCCTTAGCGCTCGGCATTGGCGAAGGAGGCGAAATGTGGCGTTCCATGGGTATTACTGTAGCGTTTGGTCTCAGTGTATCGACTCTTGTTACGCTAGTACTCATACCTGTAGTATATGTATCTTTCAGTGGAGTCAGTTTTAAACGAAGAAAAAAGAGAATCCACAAGAAATACCTTAAGCATCAAACAGAAAGTATTAAATAATACGCTACTACCTATGAAAGCTTTATTTATAGCATTCAATCAAGCATACCATGAATTTGTCGTTAGGATACTCAATAGACACCTAGTAAAAGGGTATACCTACTGGGACGAAGTGAGAGGAGCAGGAAGCAATACAGGGGTTCCCCATATGGGTAGCCATACGTGGCCAACTCTCAATGGAAGTATCCTAGCGATCGTTCCCGAAGAAAAAATAAAAGTTCTACTCAGAGATCTTCGCACCTTAGACGAAAAAACGCCAGAACAAGGGCTAAGAGCCTTTGTATGGAATATCGAAGAGAATATATAAGAGGTGCGCATGCTGAGCAGATGCTTACAATTACGAAAAGAAACCGCATTGCATTTCTATTCTTGATAAGTTAATCGCCTTTCGTCCATTCGCTATAATAGTCTGCTATTTTTGAGACCATCGTCTCTATCTTAATTAACAAAGGGGTGTACTCCATGGAGTACACCCCTCTCTTATTGAGTATATTTCTGAAAAAGAGTACACGCTCGTACACCCTTAGCAAAAGCTCATTGCGTGCTATGGTACGAGCACTTTTTGAGAGAGCTTCTTATAGCCATTATTGCAGAGCACAACATATACACCTTTCTGTAAATGATCGTTTACAATAGCTTGACCTTGCATCGTAAATACAGCTACTTGTGACTCCTCAAATCCTGGTACAATGATTTTTCCATCCTCAACGAAGATCTTCTGTTTTGAAGATGGCTCAACAAGTGATATGGCACTGTAGCCGGGGACAGGCTTGTCATCGGCATTATAGACTTGAATATCTGAAGATTTTTTCAGGGCTTTACTTACAAACGCAACCACTCGTAGGTGCGAAAGATCCCAATCTGCTTTTGTGTCAATGGGTATTTTTACGGTCATGTCGTATGTATTACCATTTACTTGCAAGGGCAAGCCTTCCAGCGGCGTTGCCATTAGGCGCAATGCGTTCATGTGCGTAAAAGGCTTGCCTTTCGTACCATTTTGCTTTTGAGCTTCGATATAGTCTTCGACCAACCATACCGATAAAAAGAGATCACTCGGCCTAGCTCCTGTCAATTCTATTTCTCCCTTTACATTTGCTAGTACTTCGGTATGCGACTCATTGATTGTAGGAATTACTTCTATTGATAGGGGTGCAGGTCTTTTGATCGCTTCCTCAAAATAGATGGCAACGGACTCCTCGGATGCCACTGATACAGGATGCACAGGTGCCATACCGTACTGACTATTTTTGAGGGCTTCAGAAGGAACCCTATCGATCGATATTGCAGGGCAATAAGTTCCTCCCGCTCCATACATGAAAAGCAATTTTTTGCTCTCGTCATAGGTGAGAAAATCGGTCAAATATCCTACATGGTGGGCCACCCATGCTACACGCCCTTTATAGTTCTTTTCTATTGTTGCATGCAGAGCACTATCTACTCTTGGACAGTTGGCACACTCCTCTGTGGTGAAATGCTCCAGGAGGAGTTTGCGCTCAAAGGATCTCTCCATCATATCAAAGGTTGCCTCCAGGATTTGCTCTTCTTGTAGCGATTTATTGTTGACGCTCTTGATTTTAATGATAAATTTATCCCCTTTTTCAGCATGGATACCTTTGAGTGTCACAGTACGGGTAGCCTGTACCGCCAATTTTTCATTGATTGTAAGTATCTGTTTATCCTTACCCTCTACAGCGTACTCGAAAGCAGTAACAGCAATCGCATTCGATCCCGTATTCTGATAGGAAAACGAAACTACGGAGCTTTGGTCAGACTCCTTTACTTGAGGCATGTATATAGCACGCAGTTCAGCCTTATCACAGGAGCTCTCGGGTGCTGGCTCGATTATAAGTTGTACCATAAGGAGCAAGCCTGTTTGCTCTACTAAAGAGGCGGGAGCACGATCTTGGTAAATCCAGTAGTAAGCATCCGGAGGAGTAACTTCAGATTTTTTTTCCATAGCGTATATGGGTTTCCCTGGATTGAAAATATCATTGCTTCGCTTGCTTTTATGCTGGTAACCAAAGCAGATCTCAGCATCACCAATCGCATACGGTTCGTCAAAGATCACTTCATTCCATCCCGTTTTCAGGTTGACATTTTTTTCTCTTACAAAAGGTCCTTCTATTTTTTCTTTTAGAAATACTTTGACCGCGACGTCCGAACAGATTGCAACCCTTACACCCGTTATTTTGGCTCCTGAATATTTGCGCATCTTAGAGCGAGGCATGCGAGCGAAGAGTTGTAGTGTAGCATCTTCATTATAGGTAGTGCCTAACCTTAAGTCAGGCTCTTCGTTGCTACAATGACCATAATAAAAGCGGCCCTCCGTAGCAGAAGAAGAGAAATTGTCCTTGAACGAATAGTTTTGTGCAAACAAAGAGACAATCGAAACAATGGAGAAAAACGAAGTAAATAAATATTTTTTCATAAGGTAAAAAGGGATTACGGTATCATTATTTTTCTAGCTACGTTATCTATTCTAAGGAGATAGGTACCTCTCTTCGGAAGTATGAAACGTGTGCCTATAGATGGACGACTTACACTGTAGATGCAAGATCCAGCCATATCATATATCTCAATATAGCCTACAGAAGACAAAAGAGTAATATTTCCTGACTCATCCGTGGAATACAGTCGAATAGGAGCTACAGCATCAACAGCCAGTTGCTCGCCTGTTTCACCGTCTATTATTGACAGAAATTTACTCCAAACAACATCATCGAAATAAGAATCTACATATGATTTCTTGATCTTTAGTACAGTATTTTTATAGTGCCAATCATTGAAACTGTTCATAGCTACAGCTGGTGCTTCTCCCATCATCGTTAATTCCTCTATCTGACAATCTTTGAAAACCTCCTCTTCGATTTTTTGTAGTGATGCGGGTAGAGTAAGTTTCTGTATTCCTGTTTTCTCAAAAGCACCGTTGGCTATGGAAATTACTTTTTCCGGTATCGTGAGTTGCTGCAAAGCGCTGCAGCCATAAAACATGGTACGAGGTATTTCCCGTAAGTCGCTAGGAAGAAGAACGTCTTGCAGCGAGGTACAAGAAGAAAATATAGATGCTCCACTCTGTTCAAGCGTATGTAGAATGGTGGCTTTTTTCAGACTTGTACAACCAAAGAAGGCCTGGTATTTGATCGATGTTACATTCTCGGGAATGACGATCTCTTCTAGAGCTGAGCACTCTCCAAAGGCAAGCATACCGATACTATGAATAGACGTAGGCAGTATAATATGCTTTAGTCTTGCATTACCGACAAAGGCATTGGAAGGTAACTCGTCCGCAGGATAGGGCAGGTTGCCATCCTGATCTGCATTTCCTTCTACTGCCACAATTTTCACATTGCGTAGGTCGAGCTCTACAATGTTATATACTTTCTTCAATCCTACAAAATCATAGTAATTCATGACCCCCGAGATGCTCATTTTTGTAGCGTTCTTCACTACAGAGTAATTGAGCATCTCTGCAAATGTGCCCTCCTTGTCCAGGACTATCTGTACAAAACCATTCTCATCAATTACAGGACTTTCGTCAATCACTATATTCTTGAATTTACTCCATACATCATGCGCCTGAATAGCCTTTTTCGCTATTTTAAGAATTTGTAAAGTAGCTGTCGTATATACATTTTCGTCAAATGAAGAAAGCTCAATAGCAGGAGGTACAGACGATTTTAATACAATATCTTTCAAAGGGACAGACTTGAAAGCTTCATTACCAATGTGTTTGATATCGCTACCTAAGACAAGTTGCGAAATAGAGGTTCCATCAAAAGCATTTTCCCCTATTGAGGAAAGAGTGGATGGTAATGCAAGTAGCGACAAGGCGCTGCAGCCCTTAAAAGCATTTGCTTCTATTTGAAGTAAACTATCTGGTAATACTACTTGAGACAATAGCACATTTCCATCAAAACAAGAGACTGGTATAGTGGTAATGCCGTTGTTTATGACCATCTTTTCTAATAAGGTAAGCTGAGCAAAAGCACTCGGCTCCAAAAGAGTAATACTTGATGGTAAAAGAATGCTTTTTATCGCGGTCGCTTGCAATGCAAAGGATGATATTACAGATATCGCTGCAGGGAATTTATATTCTCTCAACTTGCTTAGTCCACGAAGTGCGGCATCAGGCAGACGATTAGCAACGCCTTTTCCATCATCCACAATACGCGCCTCACTTTGATCTAAATATTCGAGAGCAACGAAAGTACGCAAGTAGTCGAAGTCCTCCTTATTAAGCAATCCTTTTATTTTCAGCCTGTTGATTTTTAAAACCTTATCGGAGGGAATCTTATTTTTCAATGTACCAGCCTCCGTGAGGTCAATTTCTACAAGATCAGAAGTCGATGGAGTTTCGTCAGGGATTAGCTTCTCTACATGCTTGAATTTGCTCCATACAGCATGATCTTGGTAACTATCTCGGGCCAAATCTGTAACATATAGAACCGCTTCTTCATACACATCCGGAGCAAAAGCCTCTATATGAGCTTCGGGAGCTTCTAATGCTTCCGACTTTATCTTACTCATCTTTCCCAAGACATGAAAAGCCTTCTTCTCTATTTTCTTTAAAGCTGGGCCTAAGTAGATTTCAGTGATGGAGGAGCCTGAAAAAGCACCATAGCCTATAGAAACTACGCTTTTGGGTAAGTGAACCTGAGTAAGTTTTGTGCAGTTCTGAAATAATCCGCTGGTTATCTCTTCTATTCCATCTGGTAGCTGCATACTGGTCAATGCAATACAACCTGTAAATGTACCACTTCCAAACTTACGCAATGAACGAGGAAGTTCTAAATGATCAAGACCTTCACAAAAATGAAAAGCATAACTCCCCAGCGATTCTACGGTCTCCGGCAGTTTGATATCCTTCAAAGTCTTAACCGATCGAAAGGCATAATTCCCGATGCCCTGAAGGTTCAAAGGAAGGATAATCTCACGTAATTTTTTATGGCCATCAAAGGCTTTATCTGGAAGGTAATTGCTGACGCCTTTTCCATTGTTCGTGATATTGGCCATTGCCAAATCCAGACTTTCCAAATTGCTACACGTATTGAGTACCCAAAAATCCTGATGAGCCATAGGACCCACAATACGAAGTTTCACAATCCCTGAACGCATCTCTCGTGGTAGCTGTTCATTTAGTCGGCCCGCTTCGGACATGGTAATCGTTTTATAGTCATCCTCTTGAAGAGATCGCGTAAGCATCGCAGAGGAGTGAGCAGAAAGGCCTAACGGCACGAAGCATAGCATAGCCAGAGTGGCTATGAAGAAGGAGTAGTGTTTTCTTTTCATATCAATCAAAACCTTTTAAATATATGATGTTTATAGTGCACAATGTCAGAACAGTGGGAACGAATTTTTCAAAACGTCACACATTTTTCCTAGCTGATGCAAATATAAACATTTTCAGTAGAATAAAAAAGCATTTTGAATAAAGAAAAGAGAAATAATATGCTTTTTATTTGATTATTATGGTTTTCTTACTACTTGGAACGTTTGATAGAGAAAAAAATAAATCGACAGCCAATGGCTGTCGACAACAAAGAGCGGCAAACGAGGCTCGAACTCGCGACCCTCAGCTTGGGAAGCTGATGCTCTACCAACTGAGCTATTGCCGCATAATTACGAGTACAAATGTACAACAAAAAATCGTATTGGCAAAATCTTTTCCATTCATCTTAATGCCATACGCACCATTGGCGATAAAGCATTATCTCAGGTAAATGGCAATGAAAAGTTCTTTTATTGTAAGGAAATAAAACCAAGAAAAGTGTTTTTGATTATATCTGTATATACAGCATGCCGGATCATGATCGGCGAAAAAATGGATCCGAATGGACTGAAATTTTAATCCGAATCGAATTCGCTATATAATAATGATCAAATTTGAAGTTGAAATAAAAGATAAAAAGCTTCAATCTATTTATATATTGGGCGTAGAAAAATAGCGATCTAGAAATTTACGTATAACAATAGGGAATGCATACTGATTATGCGTCTCTGTGGGAATTATCTTTATATCTTTTCGTGAAAAAGATGCTTCTATAGAGGAGGCATAGGAAGCAGCAAAAAAAGTGATATGCAGTTTTTGATGACTGAGCTGATGCTCATGATGGGAACAAAAAGAAAGTTCTAAAGGATGTTCTCCACTAAAAGAAAAATCAAACAGATGGTTTATATCCCCTATGTCTACAGGTTTCTCTCTTTCGACTAGCAACAATTCGTTCAAGCCCTGCCATATATCCTTTTCCTGACGTTTATGTATCGCCATCCTATTATTAGCATCTATCAATAAGAGATAATAAAGATAACGGTGACGAATCTTATTCTTTTTGCTTTTTACAGGGAGCTGCTCAGCTAAGGGTAAGAAAGCAACCTGACACTCCTTATTAATAGGACAAATTTCACATTTGGGCTGACGTGGGACACATACAAGAGCCCCAAGTTCCATCAACGACTGGTTGACAGTAGAGGGAGCACCGGCATCAACTAATTGTTGGGCATACTCCGACAAAAAACGCTTGCCTTGAAGTGTATCAATAGGAAGATCGGAAGCGGTCAAACGACTAAGTACGCGCAAAAGATTTCCATCAACAGCAGGATAGGACTCCCCATACGCAAACGCACTTATCGCTGCAGCTGTGTAGTCTCCAATTCCTGGTAACGCTCGAATATCGTCATGGTTAGTGGGAAAAACACCACCATATTGCGTTGCAACGATTTTGGCCGCTGCATGCAAATTTCGGGCGCGCGAATAATAGCCCAAACCCTGCCAGAGATGCAATACACGGTCTTCATCACTCGCAGCCAAATCTAGAATCGAAGGAAAAGAATCTGTAAAACGGAGATAATAATCAAGACCTTGATCTACTCGGGTCTGCTGTAAGATAACCTCGCTGATCCAAATCTTGTATGGATCCTTCGTCCTGCGCCATGGAAGATCACGTGCAGCTGTAGCATACCATTTCGAAAGTTTTCTAACAATCGCTGCTGCGGGAAATGGCATAGCTAAATAGACAAGATTCTAAGTAAATTAAATAAATCAGAAGATAATGTAGATTTTGTAGAAATGGCTTCTTGAAACGGAACCAATGTGATGTCGCCATTATTATCCGCCACCATCACTTGCGAATGTCCTGCTAACAAAGCTTCTACAGCAGCCAAACCAAATCGGCCTCCTAAAATACGGTCTGTAGCACAAGGAATACCCCCTCTCTGTATATGCCCTAAAATAGTATAGCGGACTTCAAAGTGTGGAAATTTCGCTCGAAAACGACGGGATATTTCTATTGCTCCTCCTTCTTCTTCACCTTCTGCAACAAGGACAATACTGCTGGTCTTTGTCTTACGAATCCCTTTCTCATACATAGCCTCTAAAGCGGATACGTCATCTAAAACTTCTGGCACCAAAGCCGCTTCACAGCCAGAGGCTATGGCAGCATTAAGAGCTAAAAAACCTGAATGTCTTCCCATGACTTCAACAAAAAATATTCGTTCATGACTAGATGCCGTATCACGAATCTTGTCCACCGCATCCACAATAGTATTTAAAGCTGTTGTATAACCCAAAGAAAGCGAAGTGCCAAAAAGATCATTATCTATTGTAGCAGGAACTCCAACAACTGGAAAATTAAACTCTTCGCTTAATAATAAAGCACCTTGTAAAGTTCCATTGCCTCCCACCACGATAAGACCATCGATACCTTCCTTTGTAAGATTTGCATAAGCAGCCGCACGCCCCGCCTTATGGAAAAATTCTTCACAGCGAGCAGTCAGTAGGATCGTACCACCGCGCTGAATAATATTGCTTACATGCTCTGTACGTAAATTAATACAATCGCCTTCTACGAGCCCCCTAAATCCGCGATAAAAAGCTACAACCTCAAGGCCTCGGTATATCGCGGCTCTAGTTATAGCTCTTACGGCTGCATTCATACCAGGAGCATCTCCACCGGATGTGAGTAGCGCTATTTTTTTCATATGTATATACTGAAACAAATCAAAGGGAATAGACCGCTAATCAAAAAAACTTTGCGCTATAGATAATAAGACTAATTTTACTATCAGCAATAGGTCAAAACAAAATTACAATATTTTCGTGACATCCACAAGCATCG
Organism: Bacteroidota bacterium; assembly: GCA_023389855.1. Classification (GTDB taxonomy): domain Bacteria; phylum Bacteroidota; class Bacteroidia; order Bacteroidales; family Porphyromonadaceae; genus Porphyromonas. The sequence goes on along the minus strand of JAEWDZ010000001.1, from coordinate 2,802 downwards.
TCTACAAATTGGATGGAAACAAGAGTATAATGAGAACCATTCGAATCAGAAGAATAAAAAAGATAGATAATTGATATAGAATAAACAATGAAAGACTGAATCATTGAAAAATAAAAGAACGAAAAACCTTGCTCAGGAAAAGAGCCAATCAAACGGTAGAGTCTCTGCAAAACAGAAAAGTGAATTATTATCATGAAGGGCGTACTAGAGAAAGAAAAAAAGACGCTAAGAAGAAGTAAACGACCATAAGCAAACAGATTTTTGATTTCTCCACTATACATTCCTACAGAAAATACAATTGAAATAGTGGCACAAAAAACACGAACTCGCCTTACTATCGACCTTAACAGCAGTGCAAAAAGGATTATCGCACGATTCAAGAATGACCCTATTTTAAAAGGATTCTGCACGACCAGCAACTACAATGGGCAGCTAAAAAAAAATCGGAGCGGAACTCGGTATCGATACACCCATAAGGGAGGTCTACTTATCAGGTACAAAAGAGGTAGAGAGAATACGACCTAAATACGCCCGCCTCACATCTCACGTTGGTAGACGAACATTTGTTGTTTTATGTTGTCAAAGGGAATACCCCCTAATGTAGTGATGCGATGGAGAGGACACAGTGATTATGATTCAATGCTCCCATTTATTAGCATATTGGATAAAACCAAAAAAGAAGAAATGCACAAACTAGACAATCTTTTTTAGTTCCCCAAATTAGCCCCAAAAATTAGGGACTAATAACGGGGAAGAAGGACTAATAAAGAAACGAGCCCAAGCGCAATAACTTATAATACAATTAAATAAGCAGTAATGCACACTATTCGTACACTCCCCTGCATAGTCCGCAGGATTGATACGGGCAGAGTCCAGCATCTCCTTATTGGAGGGGACATCCGGTGCTTTGAGCATCTCCGAAAGTACGCGGGCGCTGGCAACGGCACTCTCAAAGGGAACTTTGAAGAAAGTCAGCGGTGTGGGGTGCTTGAACTGCCGCATGAAGTTGGAAAGGAAGTTCTCCAGCGCATTGCTGTGCTTGTCGAACTTCAGTAAGCTCTGTTCATGTTCGGCGGTGGGCGGAACGGTTTTCAGTCCGCCTTTCTCGTCCGTTCCTGTAACGGCTTTGAGGTTTTCGCCCTTTTGATCCTTGACCAAAAGGACTCCTTGGTCTTTGATTTTTTCGTCCATATTACAATGTATTTAATAACACCAACAGCGGTGCACGGACAAAAGTAAACCAAAGAAACAGTGTATGTTAGGGGTTTGAGATAACTGCGTACTTGTGGCGTCGATATGGATAGAAGTGGCTTCCTATAAGGTCTTTGCAGGGTGTTGCGTGTCTTGATTGTTCTTCTGATTATGACATGCAATTCTTGTTCTCGATTTCTTTATAGACAAAAAAAAACTGCTTTTTTTGCGTGAACAAATTTATTTGCTTATATTTGCGCCATGTTAAGATAACACTCTATCTATGAAGCTAGATAAATACAACATAGCACAGTCATCCCAATCTATTGAGGAACTTGCGAAAGAGTTCTCTCAATACAAAGACAATTATGGGAATGAAGCCAGACAAGTCTATTGGAAAGAGTCAGACTCTGCGGTATCTACCAAAATGTCTTTGAGAAATCGCACCAATTCTCGCATGGTGAGTTTTGTTTCCAATGATTATTTGGGGCTTTCCCAGCATCCACTTGTACAAAGTGATGCCATCAGAGCTATTAATCAGTTTGGAACAGGAGTCTGTGCCGCTCCTAGTATCGGAGGCTACTCTTCATTGCAGAAGAGATTGGAAGATGGTCTTTCTGCTCTTTTGCATACAGAAGATACGTTGGTCTTCAATTCTGGATTCTCAACAAATATTGGCGTGTTTTCCGCTCTTGCAAAGCCTAATGATATTGTGTTCCTTGATAAAGGGGTTCACCGGAGTGTATTTGAAGGAGTGAGACATTGTACTTGTAAGATACTTCCTCATAACGATCCTGAAGCTTTAGACTCAGCCTTACAACGTTACAAAGATGAAGGGAGCAATTTGTATGTTGTGATGGATGGGGTTTATTCCCAAGACGGAGACCGAGGTTTGGTCCGGGAGTATCTAGAGATTTCTCAAAAGCACGGAGCTTTACTCGTTGTAGATGATGCTCATGGCATAGGTGTGTTGGGTGAAAATGGAGCAGGTCTCTTGGAAGAATTAAACCTATTGGGAAAAGTTCCTCTTGTTACGGGTGCACTGAGTAAAGCATTTGGAAGTATAGGAGGGTATGTTTCCGGTCGCAAGGATTTAATTGATTACATCCGTTACTATGCCGGCAGTTGCTGCTTTTCAGTTTCTCTTCCTCCTCCTTGTTTGGCTGCTGTTTTGAAATCTTTAGAGTTGATTCAGAAGGCGACCTCGGAACGAAAAGAGTTGTTGGCAAAAGCTCAATATGCGAGAGAAAAATTACAAGAAGCTGGTTTCTCTACGACAGATTCTACAACTCCTATCATAGGAATACTGACCCCGAGTTATGATGAAGCTATTTTGTGGGCAGAGCGTTTACTCCAACACGATGTTTATATCGTTCCTATCGGCTATCCTGCTGTCTCGAAACGCTACCCGAGATTGCGCCTTGCGCTTTCCAGCTTGCATTCATATAGAGATATAGATCTTCTAATCTCAAAACTGTTACTAGTGTCAAAAAAAAATTACAAATATAATATGCCAAGGAAGAGACGTTCTTCAGCCGAAATTGCTCAGTTAATTGATAAGGCAACAGAGGATATTGTACGGGAAAAAGGATTTGGGGGACTTTCTATTCA
>JAEWDZ010000006.1 GCA_023389855.1 Bacteroidota bacterium | reverse complement strand
TCAACACAGGCAATTCAGTTGAGTCGTAACGCTTACCCTCTTGGTAAGCAATCCCATTTTTTCGGGGTTGCGAGTGCAAAGGTAGATACTTTTTATTTCATGACCAAATATTTTTAGCATAAATCTTAGTTAAAGTATGTCAATTGCCTGAAAACCAAAGAAGTAAATGCGAAAATATTCCCGAAAATAAATGAGAATATAGAGAATCGATCAAAAAAAAGTTGTATCTACTCTGAATTAATTGCTTCTTTCTATCAAAAAGGGATCATCCAACTCCCCTCCAATCTAGCATTCGTATACTTCTCTAAGAGAATCTATGAGAAGAAGTTCTTGTTTGATAACTCAGTTTGTATTCTCAAGTAATTTACATCTAACCATTAATTATAGATCGTGATCTCAAATAAAGGGCATGAGAAAAAGCTATGAAATAAAAGAACAGAGCTTAGTTCATTCTAAGACGACATGTCGAAAAATAGATCAAACAAATTTGATATAAACTTCTACTGAGATTAGAAAGAAAGAAGGTACAGATCTCCTTACTAACTAGTAATAGTGCATTGCCATTAAAGCAAAAAACAGTAACTTTGCTTTTATGAAACAGTTCAATGAAAACTGGCCTGCAATCATTAAAAGAGCAATTGAAAAAGCGGTCGACAACCTAGCCTTATCAAAAGAAGAGGCAATTGAGTTGTCTTTTGTAAAAGATAAAAAGGCATTATACGATGGAGCCCATTTTTTAACTCGATCATTTCTCGGTAATGCTTTCGATACTTGCTCAATAATCAATGTAAAATGTGGTGCCTGCCCTGAGGATTGCAAATGGTGTGCACAGAGCAGCCATTTTTCCACGGGGACAGACTCCTATCCTCTACTCGATGTGTCCACTTGTTGCGACCAAGCCGTTTATAATCGGCAACAGGGAATTAAGAGATTTTCTCTTGTGGCTAGCGGAAGAGGACAAAGTAATTCTGAGATTGAAAAGATTGCTCAGATATATGAGGGAATAAGAAAGAACACCGATATCAAGTGCTGCGCATCTCTGGGATTACTTACAGAAAAACAATTATCCCGTCTATTTCAATCTGGGGTAACGACTTACCACTGCAATCTCGAGACGGCTCCCCGATATTTTGGAAAATTGGTATCGACCCATAGCCAAGAACAAAAAATACGTACCATACAGAACGCTCGTAGAGTTGGCATGCGCGTTTGCTCGGGAGGAATAATAGGTATGGGAGAAGATATGGAAGACCGAATAGATTTAGCACTTTTATTACGGCAATTAGAGATCTATTCTATCCCTATTAATGTACTCCAGCCCATCGCTGGGACTCCATTAGAAAGCACTCCACCTCTTACAGAAGAGGAGTATCTCACAAGCGTTGCAGTATTCCGATACGTATGCCCACGCGCATTTCTTCGCTTCAGTGGAGGGCGTGCTCTCATCCCTATACCTACAGTAAAAAAAGCTATGTATATAGGAATCAATGCAGCTATCACTGGAGATCTTCTGACCACGCCTGGTGCTCGAAGCAAAGAAGATATGGCACTGATTAAAGAGATGGAGTATCTTCATGAACTGCCCAGCTACTGGGAAATACCCGAATAAATATCCGCATGAATAGTCAAGAACTTCTCTTGTTTGACAAGGAACATCTATGGCACCCCTATACCTCTACAATCAATCCTCTACCAGTACATCTTGTAGAAAGAGCAGAGGGATGCACAATCTATCTTAAGGATGGTCACCAACTTATCGATGGCATGAGCAGCTGGTGGGCCGCAATTCATGGATACAATCACCCCCGACTAAACCACGCAGCACGAAAACAAATTGAAAAAATGAGTCATATCATGTTTGGTGGATTGACTCATGAATCAGCTATCGAATTGGGAAAATTGTTATTAGATATTTTACCAGCTTCGTTTGATAAACTTTTTTTTGCAGATAGTGGTTCTGTAGCTGTAGAAGTTGCCCTCAAAATGGCCATTCAATATCAGCAATCACTTGGGAAGAATAACAGAACGCACTTTGCGACTATACAATCGGGCTACCACGGAGATACATGGCATGCCATGAGCGTTTGCGATCCCAAAACAGGTATGCACAACATCTTTTCAGGAAGCCTTCCACAACAATATTTTTTGCCTCAACCAAGTAGCCGTTATGATGGAGAATGGGACCCAAAAGACGCTGATCCTCTAATTGATTTAATCGAAAATAAAAAAGATCAGATAGCCGCCATCATAGTAGAGCCAATTGTGCAAGGGGCTGGGGGGATGTACTTTTACCATCCAGAATATTTAAAAGTAGCCCGCAAACTCTGTAATGACACTGGCATTTTGCTTATCTTTGACGAGATTGCTACTGGTTTCGGTCGCACTGGAACCTTATTTGCTCTGGAGCAAAGCCATGTCATTCCAGATATCATCTGTGTTGGGAAAGCACTTACCGGAGGGTATCTCACTCTTTCTGCTGTAGCTACAACTACTGACATAGCTACAACCATATGCTCGGGAGAAGCCAGCTGCTTTATGCATGGTCCTACCTATATGGGTAATCCTCTTGCCTGTGCTGTCGCCCTTGAGAGCACAAAATTACTTCTTGAAAGTAATTGGCAAGAAAAAATAAAGCAAATCCATGATCAGTTATACCATGAATTGTCCCCAGCGAAAAAGAAACGCAGAGTTGCAGATGTACGTACACTTGGAGCTATAGGTGTCATAGAAACAAAGCAAATAGTCGATATGAAGCACGTGCAAGAGTTCTGCATTGAGATGGGTGTATGGATACGTCCATTCGGACGGCTCTGTTATATTATGCCCCCTTACATCATCAGCAGCGAGGAGCTATCGCGTCTTACAGCAGCCCTAATCCGTTTGGTATCCTGATCTGTACTATGACCCGACTAGGTATTATTAGCGACACTCATCACCATTGGGACGACCGTTTTTACACGTACTTCTCAGACTGCCAGCTTATTTTACATGCAGGAGACATAGGAAGTATAGAGATTATCCAAAAGCTACAAAAAATAGCTCCCGTACGAGCCGTTTATGGGAATATAGATCCCCCTGAGATACGTCATGCCTTTTCCGAAAACATTCTTTTGGAGATCGAAAAGATTCGTATCTTTATGACACATATTGGGGGGTACCCTGGTAAATATCAGCAGAAGGCAAAAAAAATATTGGAAGATTTAGCTCAACAGGGCACTCCCGCTAAACTATTTATCTGTGGACACAGTCATATATTGAAAGTAATGTACGACGAGAATTTAGCTCTTCTCCACATCAATCCAGGGGCTGCAGGCTTACACGGCTGGCATGCTGTACAAACCTTAATTAAGCTCGATCTCTGTAAAGGTAAAATGAGCAACCTTCAAGCAATAAATCTATCACCAAGACAATAAAAGACTAGAAAGAAAGGAAGCCTTGGGCTTCCTTTCTTTCTAGTCTAGATTTTTCATATAGCAACGACGGCGCTTATGATGTTGCCTTTCGAAATAGTTCCATTGCATTTGTACCGCTATGTTAGTTTCCAATTCTGGATTACTTTCAGCATACTGAACACCCAACTTATTAAATACTGGTATAAGTTCATTGAAAAAAAGAGTATTTACACCCCTGTTTTGATATTCTGGTAAAACGCCCATGAGATAGAGATCCACAACTTTAGGTCTTCCTTTCAACGCACTCAATAGATGCACAAAACCAAAAGGAAAAAGAGAGCCATTCGCTTTACGGAGCGCACGACTAAGATTAGGAAGAGCAATGGCAAAGCCTATTATCTTCTCATCTATTTCCCGCTGTATCAGTACAATAAAGTCAGGTCTCAGCAATGGCACATATAACTTTGTATAATAATCAATCTGCTTGGGCGAAAGTTCGCTATATCCATATAAATTGGCATAGCATTTATTTATACTCTCAAAGATGGCTCTACCATAGGGCAATAACTCTCTGGTACTCTTGAAGGTTAGTACCTTTAGACCGTATTTTTGTGTTACGATCTCCCCTATACGCAGGTGTTTTTCTGGAATCTCTTTAGGGATATATACTTTGTATTCTTTCCAATCAGTCGCTTTGAGATAACCTAACCTTTCGAGTTGCTTCGGATAATAAGCGTAATTATATATAGTGATCATAGTACTGACCTGGTCGAAACCTTCTACAAGCATCCCCTCTTTATCCATGTCGGTGAAACCCAGAGGCCCTTGTATCATTTCCATACCCTTACTTCTAGCCCAGTCTTCCACAGCATGGAAAAGTGCATCCACAACATCGTTATCGTTGATGAAATCGACAAACCCGAAACGTGCACTTAGTTGATTCCATGTTTCATTAGCCCTATGATTGATAATCCCCGCTATACGGCCTACAATTTTCCCATTTTTATATGCCAGAAAACACTGTGACTCACAAAAATCGTAGGCAGGATTCAGATCTTTGTCGAGAGTAGCCATATCATCCTTTACAATGACGGGCACATAATAGGGATTATCTTTGTATAGTTCATTAGCAAACTCTACAAATTTCTTCAATTCTTTTTTATCCTGGACAGTTCTTATCTCTACGGCCATAGTTGCAATATTTTCTTTAATGGGTTATTTTGCTTTTTTATCTGTCACTGCCTGTACGACATTGAGGACATAGTCACCAAGTTTTTCAGACTCTTCAATAATATCGATATAATGAACTGCCGAAGTATACGTATATTTTTTGTCTTCAAGGTCGGACATATTTTTATCTCGAAGTTGATTGCGCAGATTGTCTATTTCATTTTCTATATTATAACTCTGATGGATATCGCTAGCCTTAGGGTTATTCATCTCTAGTATCTGAATCATACGAGTTATAGCTCGATCGTTGAGAGCTATCATCTGATGGATATTAGCCTTTTGCTCAGGAGTAAAATCAACCCTTGCACTACGCGCTCTCCTCTGCGCACGTGCAATGCTGAAGGAGGAGTCGCCAATGCTTTCTATTTCAGTGGCACAACGTATGAGAGAGCGTACCTCTTCTTTGGTGTCGGCCCCAAGATGCCCATCGGAGAGCTGTGTAAGAAACGATACTATCTCCACCTCTATTCTATCACATATATTTTCAAATTTTTCGGCCCGATTGAATAGCTCCATAAACTGATGTTCGTCGGTAGTGTCGATCATTTTATCTGCCATAAAAAGCATTTCTTTCGTACGCTGTCCATATACACACATTTCTTTATGCGCTTGCAAGAGAGATAATTCTCCCATACTGATCATACGATAAGATATGAACTGTAGATTGCTATCTCCATACTCTTCTTTAGACACTTTCTTACGAGGTTTAATCACCTTTTCACACAGATAGACATATAGTGGTATAAACCAAATCATCACTGACGTATTAATAACGTTGAAACTCGTGTGAAAAAGAGCAATCCCCAACGAGACGGTGGCCATCATCCCTATGACAGCACTTTGGATACTCATAAGAGCAGGATCTGTAGTTGGTGCTTCTCCTGTGATAATAGACATCTCCGAAGGAGAAAGTGTCTGAGCATATTGATGTAACTGCTCATACAAAGCACGCGGATCACCTGCTATAGTCTCCGTAAAATGAGTAGCCATATTCACCAAAGGATAGAATAGGCATAGCGACCATACAACTCCAAAAACATTGAAGAGGAAGTGTGAAAAGGCTGTACGCTTAGCATTGATATTAGCTCCTAAAGCTCCTATATTGGCCGTAATGGTTGTGCCTATATTTTCACCTAAGACCATGGCAATAGCCAACTCAAAGGGGATCCATCCTTTGGAACTCATGATCAACGTGATAGCAACCGTAGCCGAAGAACTCTGCAATATAATGGTCAGAATAGTACCAACGAATAAAAAGATCAGAACTGAGAAGAATCCCATATCAGAGTATGTTTGCAAAAAAGCCAAAGCCTCTGGAGAATTTTGCAGATCTGGTACAGAATTCTTTAAAAACTGGAGGCCTAAAAACAAGAGGGCAAAACCCATAATAAATTCTCCCCAAGCGTTGAATTTAGGCTTCTTAGAAAAAAGTAAAGGTAGCGTTGCCGTGATCAATGGTATTGCAAAAGCGGCAATGTCTACCTTAAATCCTAAAATAGAGATAATCCATGCAGTAACCGTAGTCCCTATATTAGCCCCCATCACTACACTGATCGACTGTGCTAAATTGAGAAGTCCCGCATTGACGAAACTGACTGTCATCAGTGTTGTCGCCGAAGAGCTCTGGACCAAGGCCGTGACGACAAGGCCTGTGAGTACGCCTAAAAACCGATTTCCCGTCATTGCGGAAAGAATCGATCGCATTTTTTCTCCTGCCACTTTTTGGAGACCTTCGCTCATTATCTTCATCCCATAGAGGAATAAACCCAACGATCCCAATAGTGTGAGAAAATCCACTACACCATACTGCATAAAAAACAAAATTTAGAGCGTGAATACATCCATTGCATTATCCGTATTTAGCCTTGAATAAGGCTGATTTGATAGTTTTTTTGTAGTACAAAGTTACACATAAGTTTTGAGATATCCAATCTTTTTTGGAAGCTATTTGAGAGGAAATAATCTCCCTTTAAGTACTCCGTTTTCCTGTGATCTCTATGAAGTCTAAAACTCATCACGAGTAATATACACTCCCCCCCAAAAACTCACGTAGAAGAGAGGTTGCTGGCACCTGAGACAATGGCAGACTCTTTACAAAGCTTATAAATCGCAGTAAGCGTTGAGCTTCTGCATATTCAGGTTCACTTTCGGGCACATCTAAAAGTAATGGCTCCGCAAAGGGACGCAACGCCGATAACTCGTATACCATCGAGCTATTAAACATATCGTCGGCATACTCCTGATAAGGGAAAACCCATTTGTCTTCGCCTCTCCTTACTCCAGACCATCTGCGTAATGTATCCAGGGCACTATAGCCACGGAAGGAATAGTCTCTCACAATACGTCGAAGAAGCCTATTCGTAGTGGTAGATATCGCATTATGCTCATCCAGTCCTAATGCCGTTAGAGCACTGACATATATCTTGTGAGTAGACTCTGAAGGTATCTGCGATAGAAGTTCTGGATTAAGAGCATGAATACCTTCCAGCATCAGCACCTCCCCATCTTCTAGGCGCATATTATTGCCTTCCTTATATGTTCGATGACCCGTATAGAAATCAAAAATAGGCATTTGCACCTCTTCTCCGTCTAAGATTGCTTTCAGATCAGCATTAAATTTTTGAAGATCCAAAGCATAAAGGCTCTCGAAGTCGTAAGTACCATCAGAGGCCAAAGGGGTCTTTTCGCGATCTACAAAATAATTGTCGAGAGAGATCATCTTGGGCCGGACAAAACAGGTTAGCAATTGGGTACAAAGCCTATTTGTAAAAGTAGTCTTTCCCGAAGAAGAAGGACCCGAAACGAGAACAAGCCTCACTCCTTTTTGATAGCCTCTAGCGATGCGTTCAGCGATGGCGGCGATCTGCTTTTCCTGCACCGCTTCACTAACAAGGATCATCTCAGCGGTATTATTGGCTTCAATAGCTTTATTGATGTTACCGACAAAAGGGAGGTCAAGCATAGCAATGAGTTCGTCTTGCAATCGAACGACCTGATGCATCATCGGCTGGTGTACCATGGGAGCCAGTTCGTCTAGAGAAGATCGATTAGGGACTCTCAATAAAAAACCCTCGGAATATGAAATAATATCGTATAAATAGATATAACCAGTACTAGGGGCTAAACTTCCTTGGTATGAATCTACATAGTCTCCTAAGTATTGCAGTGTAGTGTACATACGACCTGTTGTCTCAAGTAAGTCGACAACATATTTGTAGCCTTTTTCTTTGAAAATGGCAATAGCATCACTAGTCTTGATTGTTTTATTTTCTATAGGGATATCCTCCTCTATGATCTGATCGACACGCTCTCTGAATGCCGTAAAAAGATCCTCTCCAAAAGTCGTCCTATCACTGACGGTAAAATAGTAACCATTGGAAATAGAGTGTTGCACATAAAAACGTCTTTCAGGAGCGATATCATGCAAAGCCTTTGCCATAATGAAACACAGAGTCCGATAGTAAGTACGCATACCACTTTCTTCGGCAATACTCACGAATTTTATTTCGCACGGTTCGTAAATACCCTTGGATAGAGGCACGGTCAAATGATTGAGCGTAGCTGATATCGGACGGAAATGGAGCTCAGAGGCATATTCCTCTGATAAAGCTGCAAGAGTGGTTCCTATTTTAACCTGTATTTCTTTGTTAAGATCTTTTAGTTGTACTGATACAGAATCCATGGTTACATAAAACAATACTTTATTAGAGAAAGTTGCCCTAAATAGAGACTTTCCAACCAAAGATAGGGATTTTTTCTCAACAGACAAATGATATCCATGATTTTTCTTTGTTGTATCGACGATTTTCTGAGCACAACGATAATTTCGAAAGGAGTATCATCGATAACATGGAAAAGAAACACTTCCCCTTTTAGTTTTAGTATAAAGGATCTCGAAAAACGTCATAAAAAAATCATGGTGGTTCTGTCGTACTCCTCCATAATTTATAATCTGCTTGTATTATAACCCCTATTTAAATCAGCAAAACAATATTGTTAGGTTATTTGACATATAATATTGATTCGTATTTATTTGTTGTTTTAAGGATCTCATTTGTGCGGCGATATTTTCAGGAATGAGCTTTTTCGCCTGAGTGAGTCCACAAGCAAAAATAGGACTACGGACTAAAAGCAAGGACTTTTTTGATAATTCTTTGTAGTAAAAGTCTACTTTTACTGCCACATTTCATTGATTCAAAGAATGCTATGACAAGAGAATTACATTAGTTTTATTTCTTTATCTACGCCAAGCAATGAAACCTACTAAAGAAGATAGCATCCTCACACCTTTTCAATTCGCCGCTTCCACTGTCAGTTGATAGTAAAAATCTACTGCATCATCATCGCCATTGAAAGAGGGAACAAGCGTTAGGTCTTCGCCTCCTGCAGCTATAAAATCCTCTCGTAGTACATGTTCTAAGTCATATACGGTCTCCAAGCAATCCGAAAGAAAACCTGGACAAATTAAGAGTAAGCGAGAGGCGCCTTTTTGGGGAAAAGTAAGAGCCTCATTTTCTATGAAGGGTTTTATCCATTTCTTGCCCATTGCCGATTGAAAACAACACACGACTCTATCTTGCATATTAAGCCGTGTAGCCAATAAGCGGGTGGTTTTTTCGCATTGTTGTTTGTAATTGAAGCCTAAGAATGAGCCTGCAAGCTGATGCACATAAGGAATACTATGAAAACTAGCTACTAAGATATCGTATTTAGACGGATCTTTTGATATAACCCTATCGGCGAGCAAGCGGATATATGCCGCATGTTCATAGAAAGGTTTAACAACAGAGATAGGCGTAGAGGGAAAACGGTCTTTTAATAAACGTTTGGAGTGATTTACAAGTGAGACATAGCTACTAAAAGTCTGCTGAGGATAAAGAGGTAAGAGGGTGATACTCTCAAAAGGCCCTTCATCATGCATACGTTCAAGGACACTTACCTCTTCCTCTTCACCGGCATGAAACCCCATAACATATGTAGCATATTCTGGGTATTTTACCGTCATCTTTTCAAGCAAGTCTTGCGTATATTTTCGCAATGGCATCTCACCGTTGTACAAATCCCACATTTTTTGATACCTCTGCCGCGAGGCTGAAAGACGCTTAGGAATAATCTTACCATCGACAAGATTACTTCTAAAAGGCTGCGGTATCGATATTACATAAGGGTCTGTAAGATAATTTGATAAAAATATTCGTACAGACTCTTCGGAAGGATCTTTCGGTGTACTTATCGTAACAAATAGGAGAGCTTTCACTTGGGGATTTACTTTTATGAGGAAGATAAAGTGTATATAAAAAAGAAAACTCCTCTAATAGCACGTACTTGAGGAGTCTACGAAAAAAGGTCACAGTGAAACTACAACTTAAAGGAGAGAAGCCATCGCCTAGAGATCTCCCATGCGAAACTCCGCCATTAAAGTTTAGTAGCCGAAAGATTTATTTTTCGTCTGATACTGTCAATTTTGCACGACCTTTGGCACGGCGCGCAGAGAGAACTCTACGTCCATTGTGTGTAGCCATGCGAGAACGGAAGCCGTGCTTATTTCTACGTTTACGTCTTGATGGTTGAAAAGTTCTTTTCATATTATTTTATTTTTTAGTATACTTAATGCTCTTTACGCCCACGTTGCAATAACTTTTTTACGAAGGAAAACGACCATGGCATTGAGCCCAGGCATTGAACCCGAAAAAAAGATTTTGCTACCGGGTTACAAAGGTACAATATTTTTTTCATATAAATGCCAATCTCGCAAGGTTTTATAAATCAATTGTATCGGCAACCCCATAACATTGTAGAAAGAACCTTCTATTTTAGTAATACCGATATAACCGATCCACTCTTGTATACCATAGGCTCCAGCCTTGTCGTAGGGGTGGTAATGATCCAAGTAATAAGCGATCTCGTCATTGCTTAAGGTAGCAAAATAAACCTCACTGCTGATAGCATCAGCAAAGTGAATTCCATCATATAGCGAAAACGCAACACCTGATATAACCGTATGACGACCTCCAGACAGACGCTGCAACATCTGCATTGCTTCGCTTCTATCCGATGGTTTACCGAGTATTTCACCATTTTCCAATACAACAACCGTATCTGCAGTAAGCAACAGTTCATCAGTTGTGAGGGTATTCATCAATGCCAGTGATTTTTGCTTAGCCAAAAACAAGGGGACCTCAGATGCAGCAAGCGTCAACGGATAGTTCTCGTCTGAATGCAGGGGAGTTCGGACAACAAAATCGACATCAAGCCCCGAAAGCAATTCATATCTGCGCGGAGACTGAGAACCTAATACAAGTTTGTATTTCAGTGGCAACATACTTTTTGTAAGCAGGCGACAAAGACAGATTACCAGTCCAATAAAATATCACGAGTGTGCCACAGATTTTGTGCCAGTAACGTCTGCTCTATGACTTCACGAACAACACCTTCTCCGCCTCTTTTAGGAGAAATATAGGTAGAGACATGCATTACCTCTGGTGCTGCATCCATCGGCGCTACCGACAAGCCACAATGCGTAAGCACTGGAATATCTGGGATATCGTCTCCTATATAGACAATTTCTTCGTCACGTAGGGCATACTTATCCTTAAATTCAGTATAGTCTCTCAACTTATTTCTGCTTAGATTATAAAAATCATGTACTCCCAAATAATTCATTCTCATCTTTGTCAAGGTATTATCCCCTCCCGTGATGACTCCTAAGTGAAAGCCTCGCTCTACCGCCAACTTTATAGCATATCCATCGCGAGCATTAGCTGTACGAAGGGGGGTTCCATCTGGTCCGATAGTTGTTATCAGAGTGCTGAGGACCCCATCAACATCGAAAAGAAAAGCTTTTATTTTTTTTAAGTCGTAGGGTATACTGCTCATAAGTTTATTATCAGTCTCATACAATGATTATCTTCGTCTATGTGTAGATGCGATACTTTCGCTAAGTAAGTCATAGATAGGTAGAAGTGAGGGAGCTGTTTCCTGCAAGAGAATACGATGTTGTTCGATTGTTTCCATATCGCCTCGCTTGGCTGGACCTGTCTGCGCATCTTCAGGATTAGCGGACATTGCTTTCATACAGGTTGTTCTAATTATGGGTTGAACTACGGAAAAAGAGACTCCTATCTCCTGCAGATAACGCTGAGTAAGAGTAAAAAGATGGTTCACAAAATTACAGACTAAAACGCCTGAAAGATGGAGTCTCCGACGCAGTTCTATCGTACTCTCTACGGGGGAGATTCGCAATGTAGAAGAGAGTTGATTGATTGCGTTATTGGCCATTTTGTTTGATGCTTCGACAAACAGAGGCGTATGCGAAAAAGGGATAACAATACCGGGTGAAAATGTATTGAATAAATAAAATACTCCAGACGAAGGATGATAGAGGGAGAGTTTAGCCAACGGTACTACGGCCGCTGTGTGCAACCAGACTCCATCGGTATGAGGCATATTATGGGCAACATCTTCTATAGCTCGATCACTCAATGCAAAGATATACAGATCAGCATCCGTAGGCAATGAAGCAAGAGCGTATACGACTTCAGTCGATGGACTATATCGAGCTACTAAACGCTCTGCTTTCTCAGGCGTTCGATTATATACCGCTATAGGAGGGTTACCCGCTTTAACTAGATTGTCTAGAAAAGACTCTGCTACCCCCCCAGCACCCAGTAATACGATTTTTTGCCACATAAGAAAAAGCCGCTTATACTTTATTCTTCAATAGAGGACGGATATTTTCCAAAACACCTTCCAACTCCTGTAAGGTTCTTGCCTGCAACATTGCTATCCGTAGAGGTCTAAAGTCCCTTATTCCTTTGAAAAGAGGAGTTGCAGCTAAATGCCTTCGTGAATGAAGTATGCCCCTACGCTCATCCAACTTCTCAATATTGTTATGCACCATTGCCTTCAAAACATCAAGACACTCGTCCTCAGTTAAAGGCTCAGGCAAGAAACCATGATCTAAAAAAAATCGCATGTCTCTAAAGACCCATGGCTGACCTATGGATGCTCGTCCCACCATCACGGCATCAACTCCATAATGGTCAAAGGCATAGGCAGCTCCTTCAGGAGTTACGACATCCCCGTTTCCTATGATAGGGATATGTATCCGAGGATTAGACTTAACCTTAGCAATAGGATCCCAGTTGGCTGATCCTTTGTAAAGGTCACTTCTAGTACGACCATGAATAGTAAGCGCAACTATGCCCAAATCCTGTAATTGTTCGGCAAGTTCTTCGATAACAATCGAGGAGTGATCCCAGCCCAAACGTGTTTTGACAGATACTGGCACAGGAGATTTTTTTACTACTTGCTCCGTGATTTTCAGCATGAGAGGGATATCCCTAAGAAGCCCACTTCCGGCTCCTTTACAAGCGATTCGTTTTACAGGACAGCCAAAATTGAGATCTATAATATCAGGGTTAACGTCAGCAGCTATTAGCGCCGCATCCGCCATGGCATCGGGGTCTTTTCCATATATTTGTATAACTGCAGGCCGCTCTTCTCCCAATATTTTCATTTTCCTACGAGCATTGGGCACCGAACGGATCAGTGCATCAGCACTGATAAATTCTGTATAGACCATACTAGCTCCAAATGACCTACACATAGCACGAAATGCCGCATCACTTACATCCTCCATGGGAGCCAGTAAGAGAGGCTTTTCGCCCAAATCTAAGTGAGCTATCTTCATTGTAAAATAGTCAGAGCATTTGGTGTTCGTACAGATATATGATTCTCTCCGTCAAAGCATCGTCGTAATTGTACTGCGGATCGTAGTGGCTATCCAGTTTACCTCCATAAAACTCGGCAAAAAGGGTATAGGAAGCCGCTTTGAAAGTCCCGTAGAATGCTTTTATTATTTCGTATGGAGTATATCCTATCCTACGGTCGATAAGTTTCATCAAAAGACGTCCCTGACTGAGTGTTAGCTTTTTCATCTCAGGCATATACTGCTCCTTCAATTCTTTTTCAAAGCGTTTGAGATGCTTTCTGCGGGCGGCGTCATTGGGGAGAGTCTCCATATATTCATATGTTTCGATCAGAAGATCACTAACGACGTCTACATAGGGCATCACTCGCTTTACATCTCGGATACGTTTCCAATTTGTTTCCTTCTCACTTGAGGAAAGAGGAGCATACTTTGGTCGCCACTTATGGATTATCGTCACCTGAGGTAAAGCAAACACATAGGTAGTATCGACGCCTTGAAGCGCACTTACTCTACCGATAGAATCGACTTTCGTTCCCTGTGTCAAATGCTGAGCAATAGAAATTTTGACACCTAACAGTGAGAATAAAACAATCAATATCAATAGTTTTTTCATACTATCAGAGAAATATACGACTACGGAAATCGATCCCACAAGCTATATACATGACATCGAGAGCGACACTATGCATGCCACTCTCGATTGTACAGCATCATCTCATTCTGAAAGTGCTAGCACCTTTACTCACCGCACTCAAAATACGCGGATTGCCAGAAACAGTCAAACGACTAGCTGCAGATATTCTATATGAGAGTTCTTCTAAAACGAAAAGTTCTGCTCGGCTAGCCGCACCTAGTGTTATATTTGCCTTTTTGATTTTCGCTTCATCAGCATCAATTCCGCTAGCGGCACTAGCGGTAATATCCAAGAGACGAACAGTACCGTCGATTGATAAGGAAGAAGCGGTATCCAAAGTAGCTTTAAGATCTGACAAAGCATTTTCCATATAAAGATCTGCTTCACTCGCGCCCTCTAGTCTGATCGATACAGATCCGTCAATAGATGCATTGAAATCCGATGCCCCTCTTAAAGAAATTTGGGTGTTATTAGCCTTTATATGAAGGCGATCCACATCACTTGCTCCGTTTAAATTAATGGCAATATTACTCCCAGAAAAAACGCCTTTTGCTTTTAATTCGGCTCCATTTTTCATATCCAGTTTTGCCAGCGTATTCATCGTAACACTCACGGTGACATCGTACCTTTTATTCTTGATAAAATGCTTTGCTCTTACGATGTTTAATTTGTTTCCCGTCTGCGTGATTTTCACATCAGGAAGCACCTCTTTCGGAGCATAAATCACAACTTCATGCGTAGAGCCTTGAATCAACTCTACTTCGATATCTCCCTGTATTGAAAGCTCAGTAAAAGAGGTTACGGACACTGGTTTAGTGACGAGTCTGCTACTGTTATTATCTGCGAGACAGCTACCACACAAAAGGAATAAAACAAGCCCAAAAAAAAGGGTAACTAAAAACTTTTTCATATTATATTATATCATATCATATTTAATTATGTCCTTAGAAGACGATCTTTTCACCTAAGTTTTTTTTGTAAGCGTATTAAAAATAGTTTTTTCTTTGGCGATCAAACAATGAGAGGTAGGGTTCGTAAAAACACTATTGCTCAAGTCTCCCTCATATGGTTGCAATGAATAGTTACGGTTATTTTACCTCGCAAAGATAAGAAATTTATTCAATGTAACAAAAAAAGCCAATATATAAGTGTTTCACTGCGCTACAATAAGCATTTATACGAATAAGGAAGAGATGCCGCAAATATCGTACTACAAGTACAGTTAGCAAGCGGGTTTTATATTTGATATCTCACATAGATTTTGTAATTTTGTAGGGTGAATGACTACGAGCTATGATGAGAAAAATTTTTACCGGAGAGTATATCGCACGCCTCGATAAATATACAATAGACTATGATAATATTACTTCTATCGAATTGATCGAACGTGCGGCCATCGCTTTCACTACTCGTTTTCGGCTATATTACGATACAAAGAGAGCAATAAAAATATTTTCTGGAAGTGGCAAAAATGGCGCAGACTCATTGGCTGTAGCAATTCTTCTAAACCAGCTCCATTATAGTGTAGAAGTTTTCTTCTTCAACGCGGGAAATAGTATTTCCGAAGAAGCTGAATTCAAACTAAATGAACTACGTACCAATGACAACATTCCCCTGCAAGAGATAGGAAGAGGTAGTAGTTTCAACCCACCAAAGATTCGATCGACTGATATTATCATTGACGGTATATTTGGGACAGGGTTAAACAGACCTGTCGAAGGAGCTTTTGCCTCTCTTATCCAGTTCATCAATCATAGCCATCTCACTTCAGGTTGCGATGTCATTTCCATTGACATCCCCAGCGGTCTCTATTGTGATAAAAATGCGAATATACCACAAGGAGCGATCATTGAAGCTACACGAACTTTTACTTTTGAATTTCCTAAGTTGGCCTTTTTTTTTGAAGAGAATGCCAAATATACAGGAAGAGTAGAAACCTTGTCCCTCTCCCTCAACGAAGAAGGGAAAAAACTTCTCCCTACAGATTATTACGAAACGACAGATTTCGATATTGCCGATCTACTTAAGCAACGCCCTTTATTTGCACATAAAGGGTTCTTCGGTCATGCGCTTCTCGTAGGTGGATCAAAAGGCAAAATAGGTGCCGCGATACTAGCCGCTAAGGGTGCTCTGCGTAGTGGCGTTGGGAAGTTAACATGCTTCGTTCCTGAATGCGCGGAGTTACCTCTGTGCACAGCTCTGCCTGAGGCTATGCAAATAGTCGATCCTCATAGCGAGTATCTCTCGATCGACCCTCCTCTACATCCGTTCCATGCAGTAGGCGTCGGCCCTGGCTTAGGTACCAATGAAGCTACAGCAAAAATGCTTCACCACTTACTGCTTCGCGCGGAATGCCCTATTGTACTTGATGCTGATGCTATTAATATCATTGCAGAAGCGGGCTTGTCGTCAGAGCTTCCCGAAAAAACAATCCTTACCCCCCACGCGAAAGAGTTAGAGCGTTTAGTTGGGGTCTGTACCAGTAGCGAACAGCGCCTCGAAGAGGCGCGCACATATGCTATGCGTTTTAATGTAATCATCATTTTAAAAGGCGCATATACAGCGATATGCTCTCCTAGTGGACAAATAATTTTTAATCCTGTCGCCAACCCTGCCTTAGCTACCCCTGGAAGTGGAGATGTACTAACGGGTATGATAACCTCTTTCTTAGCGCAAAAATACCCTCCTCTTTCTGCTGCTATTCTAGCTTGTTATTTTCACGGAATGGCTGGCAATATCTACAGCGGAAAATGGGATGAATACTCGATGCTTGCTTCAGATATAGCAGAACTCCTACCTGAAGCCTTCAAATCTTTTCACCGATAATTTGCTTTACAAGTAGTATCGTATGAAAAAAACGAGAAACATCCGGCATAAGCTTCATATCCTGATAAGCTTACTTTTCTCGTGCATTTTTCTGTCGGTACTCTACCCTCATACATCAGCTCAAAACATCAATAACAAGACAGTTGTTGCAGGTCCATTAGATTCGATAGATAGCGTATCTATTGACATTACCAGTCTCATAGATAACGATAGGCTTTCGGAAAGCGATACAGTATCAGCCAAGGATTCGGCAGCGAAGGACTTAAACAACAACGATACAGTTCTTACGACTTCTTCCGAAAATAATGAGGAGGGTGACGAAGAGCCTATTGTATTGGACGATGTTATGTATTTCTCTGCACAAGACTCCATGGTCGTTCGGGGCAGTAATGAAGTCTTTTTTTGGGGACCTAGTAACGTAAAATACAAAAGCTCTAACCTCCGTTCAAACTTCATGAAAATGCGTGTAGATAGCTCTCAGGTCTATGCTAGATATGTCCTTGATAGCTTGGGAAGACCTATAGCCTACCCTATCTTCACAGATGAAGGGCAGACAGTAGAAAGCGAGACGATTCGTTACAACTACAATACAGAAAAAGGCTTCATCACAGGTATTCTTACGCAGCAGGGCGAGGGGTACATCACGGGTAGTAAATCTAAGCGTATGCCCGATAATGTGATGTTTATGGAAGGTGGTAATTACACGACCTGCAACCACGTCCACAATCCCCACTTTTGTATCCATATGACTCGTGCGAAAGTTACACCGAATAAAAATATCGTGTCGGGGCCTTTTTATATCGTTATGGCAGGAGTTCCGCTCTATCCCATAGGTCTTCCTTTTGGTTTTTTCCCTCTAAACGAGCATCAAACGACTGGCATTATTTTTCCCAGCTACGGGGAAGACATACAACGCGGGTTTTATCTCAAAAACTTTGGTTATTACTGGGCTATAAACGACTATGTAGATGTTACTTTTCGGGGCGATATATATACCTTAGGTTCCTGGTCTGCTTATGCTGATGTAAACTACTCGAAACGCTATAAGTATAGCGGTAGTATGTCTTTTGGATTAGTCAATACGAAATACGGAGATAAAAGTATTCGAGGAGATTATCGCAGAACACGTGATTTTAGCTTTAACTGGAGCCATCGACAAGATGCCAAAGTAGACCCACTACGCACCTTCTCGGCCAGTGTCAATTTCTCTACAAGTAGCTACAACCACAATTCTCAGGAAGCAATGTATGACTTTGACAAGCGTGCACAGAATAGTAAAAGTAGTAGTGTAAGCTACTCTCGACGTTTCACCAAGGTTCCGTTGAATATCACATTAGCAACCACAATCGACCAGCGAAGTAAAGACTCTACCATCTCCATGTCATTGCCTAATATGTCGATTTCTTTATCGACCATCTACCCGTTCAAAAGAAAAAAGGCAATGGGCAAAACTAGATGGTATGAAAAAATATCCATTTCCTATAGCGGCAATCTGAGAAATAGTATCACAACCAAAGAACACCTACTGCTGAAAAGCAATCTATTGCGCGATTGGCAAAACGGGATGAGCCATCAAATACCGATATCCGCTAGCTTCGATCTGTTTGATAACATAAAGATTACGCCCTCCTTTTCATACAGTGCCAATTGGGTTACAAAGAAAGTAGAGCAAGGATGGAACGAACAAGAACAGAGGATAATGCCTACAGATACAGTTTTTGGGTTCTATCATTTACAGCAATTTAATGCTAGTATATCAGCAAGTACTACTCTGTATGGATTTTATCGCCCTTGGCGTGCTATCTTTGGCAATAAAATTCAAATGATACGGCATCGCATTATGCCCAATATTTCTTTTTCTTATGCGCCCGATTTTGGATCTCCCTTCTGGGGATACTATAAAAAAATATATTATACCGATGCCAATGGTATCGAGCGAGAGTTTGAATATAGTCCCTTTCAAGGAGGAGCCTTCTCGGCTCCAGGAAGAGGGAAAAATGGATCGATCAATTTCAGTGTAAACAACAACCTAGAAATGAAAATTCGCGATTCGCGAGATAGCATTAATGGCGGCACTCGAAAGATTAGCTTGATTGACCAATTCGACTGGCGTGCTAGCTATAATATGGCTGCGGACTCCTTCAAATGGAGTAATATCAATGCGTCGATAGCTATACGATTTTCTCCTCGCTTCACACTGCGACTATCAGGAGATTTCGACACTTATCTGTACGACTACACCCTTTCAGAAGATGGAAGACCTATACCTAAACGTATAAACAAACTTCGCATCCTCAATGGAAAAGGGTTCGGAAGGTTGATATCTACAGGAACGGGATTTAGCTACACATTCAATAATCGCTCTTTCGACAAACTCATCAACTGGATAGACAAGAAATTTGGCAAAAACAAAGAAAAAGAAAGAGCGGAGGGAGATTCATCCCCGACAAACGACAATCCCATATCGCCATTTGGGAATATGCCAAATAATGATGTTCCAAAACAAAACAGTCCCTTGCCCAGTCGTGGGGATTATTCGCGGCCCGATGATATGGGTGTGCTTGATAATGACGGCTATGTAAGCTGGAACTTCCCGTGGTCACTTTCTTTTAATTACTCAATGAATATCGGCTACGATTATCAGAACTTTAATATCGAAAAACGCGAATACGAATACGATCTACGTCATAATCTCAGTGTTCGTGGTAGCTTTCAGCCCACCCAAAACTGGAGTTTCGATTTCGATGCTAACTACAATTTTAAGGAAAAACGGATTACCAACTTTTCTCTTCGAGCGAATCGAAAACTTCACTGTTGGGATCTTTCCGCAAATATCATACCATTCGGACCTTATAAAAGCTATAGCATCACTATCGGTGTGAATGCAAGTATCCTTAAAGATATGAAATACAATCAATCTAGCCTCAACAATAGTAGTAGCGGTGGCTGGTATTGATCAACTTAATGCACAAAAACTCATCACCCATAATATAATGCAAAGAAACACAATACTCGGACCTATTCCTCCTATTACGCTGAACCTTATCATCATTAACGCCATCATTTGGTTAGCTCAGATTGTCTTCAATCGACTTGGTATCGATCTATCTCAATATCTCGGGATGCACTACTTTCAAGCAGAAAATTTTGGTTTATGGCAACTTATTACCTACGCCTTCCTACACGACGACCATAGCCTTTGGCATCTTTTTTTCAACATGTTTTCACTGTTCATGTTTGGACGAAGCATAGAAATGGCGTGGGGAGGAAAACGCTATTTACTATTTTACGGTATATGTGCGCTTACTGCGGCCATAACTCAACAGGTAGTTTGGAGCTTTAGTCTTCTCGATCTCTCACAAAGTGGTGCCCAACTTGTAAACATTGCTGGTCATATTATTCCTAAAAAAGAATTTCTCAATTTGTTTGTCACGGTAGGGGCATCAGGTGCAGTATTTGGATTGCTACTAGCTTTCGGCATGATTTTCCCCAACATTCCAATATATATTTGGTTTATTCCTATTCCTGTAAAGGCCAAATATTTTGTTATTTTCTACGGTCTTATCGAACTATTTGCGGGTATTGCTCCGCAGAATACCGGAAGCAATGTTGCACACTTTGCTCATATCGGTGGTATGATAGGAGGTCTTATATTGATTCTTTTGTGGCGCAAACAAGGAAAAATATCCAAACATCCGTTTATTTAATCTGAATGATATAAAAGATCTAAGATGATGACCCCATTGAATAAACGAAGTTGTACTTTCTGGATTATGATTCTCACCATAATTGGCTTTTTGTGTACACTCCTATTGGATCTACTATCCGTCTATTCTTGGGCTCCGATCCGACGACCCGATACTTATTTTCTACTTTCGGGAGAGTGGTATAATATTCTACAACATCCATGGCAGCCGATTAGTTATCTTTTTCTGCACAATTCGTTTTACCACCTACTATTGAATTTACTTTTGATCTATTTGTTCACGCCCCTTTTTGAAAAAAGATTAGGCAAAAAGAATTTGTTCGTTAGCTATCTCATAGCAGGAGCAATAGCTGGATTGTTTTATCCGTTGCTTTTTAGCCTATATGAATTTTTTTTTACACGTCCTATACTGCACTTGCCGCTGGCAGGTGCTTCTGGAGGCATAGTGGCTATCGTGGTTGCGACTGGTATGATCTCCCCTCAGCATCCTATTTATCTATGGAAAAAGAAAGTTCCTTTAATCTTTTTTTCCATTGGGGTTGCCCTCCTTAGTTTCCTTTTCGTAGGTACGTATAATCTTGGCGGAGTTTCGGTACATATCGGAGGTATTGTAGTGGGAATATGTATAGGCATTTATTACCGCTATCAATTAAAAAAAAGATCTCTTCGTATTGCCGATGAAGAAAAGTCAGCTATACTAATAGAGAAAATCAAGCAGTCGGGGTTTTCATCCTTGACTAAGGAGGAACGGATCTTCCTAATGAATCTATGCAGAAAAGAGGAAAAATGCAATGAAAATTAATAGAAATAGGCCTCAGCATAAAACCCTTAAATCGATACTTCAGATAGCTGGTTGGCTACTTGTTTTTGTAACATGTGCATTAACCATAGGTGTAAAGATAGGATTATATATAGCTCCCGACAAGTTAATGGCACCCGCCTATCTGGGCTTAGGATTTCCATTTGTACTATTTTTCATCATCCTACTACTTTTTCTTTTTCTGCTATTCAAGGCTTACTTCAAAGTGCTTATCGAAGTTCTTTTCCTTCTAATACTGATACCCCAAATTTACGTTTACTACCCTATTCATATCCATTCAGAGGCACCTTCTAAGGATGCCATTAAGATTCTATCATACAATGTCATGGCTTTTGCCTACGGAAACCATACTGACCAGAAGCCGCACCCCATCCTCAAATACATCCGCGAAAGCAATGCAGATATCGTATGCTTGCAAGAAGCACTCCTACGAAATAAGGAAGACAGAATAACCCTAGAGAAAATAAAGGCATACCTACCTCAGTATCCTTTTGTCAATCATCATGCCGTCCAAAAAGGGGGTAGCTACATGATCATCTTAAGTAAATTTCCCATATTGGAAGTAGCTTCACTTCCTCTGGATAGCCGCTTCAACGGTGCGATTTCCTACACATTGAAAATAAAAAACAAACTACTAAGACTTATCAATGTACATCTTGAAAGTAGTGGGATTACAGCTCGAGATGGGATTGAGTATGTCGCTCTTGCTAAAGACGGGAAGGCTTCCGAACTTGCAAAGAAAGTGGATTTTAAGCTACAAAAGTCTTTTAAGATGAGAGCCAAACAAGTAGATCGGCTAACCGTAGAAATTGACAAAACTACAACCCCTTATCTAGCCATTGTAGGCGACTTTAACGATACTCCTATCAGCTATGCACGCTATCGTTTGTCTCATAATAATATGCAGGATGCCTTCGTAAAAACGGGGCAAGGAGCCGGCTATAGTTATATATTTAAGAAAATTGGGCTGAGGATTGACCATATTCTACTATCGGAAAAGATAAAACCATATCAATGTCGTATAGACAATACTATCTCCGCCTCAGACCACTATCCAATCGAAACCTACATTGAATTAATACCATAAAGACTATGACCAGTACTCCTCTTGAACCGAAAAAAGATGCGCTGGGATATATCACGGGTATATTAGCTCCCACGGCTTTCGGTTTCATGCCATTATTTACAATGCCTTTGATACATGAAGGTATGAATACGGCATCCATACTGGCGTATAGATTTCTCTTAGCAGCCCTTATACTTTTTTTCATTTTACTTGCCAAAG
The DNA here is from genome assembly GCA_023389855.1 of Bacteroidota bacterium. Taxonomy (GTDB): domain Bacteria; phylum Bacteroidota; class Bacteroidia; order Bacteroidales; family Porphyromonadaceae; genus Porphyromonas. The sequence goes on along the minus strand of JAEWDZ010000006.1, from coordinate 4,343 downwards.
GAAAAAAACTTGCCGTAAAAAAGAAAGAGTTATCGGTGATAGCTCTACTCGCCATACTATACATATGGAGCTCTGTAGGGGTACAGCTAGGCTACCGATTTATGCCGACCTCTGTTACCACTGTCATTCATTTTACGTACCCTGTATGGGTGGTAATACTCATGCTAATTATTTACAAAGAGCGCCCACATGGCATCAACCTTATTGCTATATTTTTGGCAATTGTAGGGGTCATGGCACAAGCAGGCATATTTGAGGGGGCCTCTACGTTTGCTTGGCAAGGAATTCTTATCGTAGCTTCTACGGGCTTGGCATATGCCCTCTATATGATAGTGGTAGCTAAGAGTGGTATTGGGGCTCTTGGCCCACTAAAACTCAGTTTTTATGTTTTACTATTTGCAGGAATAGGGTTTGGGATATTTGCACTACTATCCCCCTTGAGTTCCGAATTACAACAAAACGACAACGCGGGCTTTCAGTTCATACACTCCTGGAGGAGTGCATATAACGTACTATTGCTAAGTCTAGTGTCGACAGTTCTAGCGAATATATTCCTTGTCGATGCGGTGAAAAAGATCGGAGCAACGCTAAATGCGGTCCTTGGAGCTCTAGAGCCTCTCACAGCTCTCGTTGTAGGAAGCATTGTTTTCGACGAGGAACTTACTCCGTCTGCCTATATAGGCATCGTATTGATCGTATTTTCCGTAACGCTCATTGCGACCTCAGGAAAAATAGCGTACATTTTGAAAGTAAAAAAACTAAGAAGGCGTAAGTAAGTAGCATTCAAATTGCTAACCTACTCCCCAAACGCATCTCTTATGCCAATAACTCCCTTGGGATAAGAAAAATAAAACGAACATTTTTCCAAAAGCGATACTATATCACCCTTAGGTACTTTTTATTTATTACCTTTGTAGTGAGTTAGTCAACAATAAAATTAGAAGAATATACAAAAAACATACGGTACTCCGTATCAAAAAGAACAGTTGAAGACAATTCCGTGCCCACATTGCATAGAACCCTTTACTCACAAAATAATATGTTACCTATCGTCATGAAAAAATTTCCTATTATTACACTTTTATGGAGCCTTATTGCGTCAATACTACTCGTTGCATGCGCAAAGGAACAATCGCCCAAAAAGGGAAATGCTGATCAGGAAGTACACTTTTCCTCTAATATCGAAATTGCTAGCCTTCGTGTACAAAACAACCAATTCGAAACTAATGATGCTATCGGCATATATATGCTAAAGAGTGGCGAAGCTTTCGAGCGTGCTTTGCAGCCCCTAAATGCCAAATACATCGTGCAAGCAGAAGGAAACATAGCTCACTTTAAGCCCGCTGATGCTGCTAACACGCTCAAATACAATAGCCAAATCAGCCAAGCTGATTTTATTGCCTATTATCCATACACGACCCCCTCTGACGGTAAGGTTACTATCAACACGGCCAATCAGAGTAACCTGGCAGCTATAGATCTTCTCTATTCAAATAATCTAAAGCAACAAAAAAAGAGCGAGCAGCCTCTCGCACTACATTTTAAGCACAAGCTACCTATCCTCATTTTCGAATTTAAGGACAAAGATGGAACCGCCATACCGGCAGAATCGATCTCCAATCTTAGCATAAAAAAGATCCTTACAGAGGTAGAAATGAACCTCTCGAATGGTACTCTTTCTACAAAAGGTAACGCCAGCGACATCGCAGTTCACGCTAGCGGACAAGCGATCGTAGCTCCTCAAGAAATAGCTAATATGGAAGTATCTTTTACGTATGCTAGCAAATCCTATACATGGAAAATTGGAAAGAAAAACATAGAAGAAGGAAAGAAATATCGCTTTTCCGCAAAAGTCCTCGAAGAAGGCGTGACCCCTATCGACAACGGTAGCGGCAGCATCGATGATCGTGAAGATGGCGACAATACAGAGGGTGTCGATCTCACACCTGAAACTATTACATTGGAGTTGCAAAACGGTCCCATTGCTCCAGTTGAAGCAAAAGCACAAAACAATATCGAAATACTCCTCAACACCAATGCACAAACCTTTTCTGTGCAAGTAACAGAAGGCGCTGCATGGCTTTCTGCAAAAGCGGAGGCATCATCAAAAAAAATATTGTTTTCTGTGACAGAAAACACCGCAAAAGAAGCAAGAACTGGAAAATTATTAGTTTCCGCCACAGCTACAACCTCGGCCTTATTCCGCACAGGTGAGGAAAAGACACTCGAAATCACCATTACTCAAGTAGCTGCCAGTGGCAAAGAAGATCCAACTTCCGAAGGATCATTGCTAATTGGAGCCATAGCCGAAGGCAAATCTTTTGAAAAATACCTAATCATAGAGAATAGAAGTAATGAGACGATAGATTTAGACGGCGGACACTATGCTGTCAATCTATATCCCTTTTCGAGTAAAGGAAAACTGGGAGCCACGAAAACCCTCGCACTAACAGGTACTCTAGAACCAGGAAAAGCCATTGCCATTATGAATACCCAGGCAAGCCAGCAGGAACTCCGTAAAAATGTAGTAAGAAATATTCAGGACAACACCATTGCCAATTTTAATGGTGACGACCCCATTACCATAACCATGGGAGAAGAAAAAGTGGTGGACTGCTTCTTACCTACTCCTACTGGCAACAATGACATAGCTCCAACAAAAGCCGACTACGAAGACCGTCTCTTCATCCGTAATAAGGAGATCAAGAATGGGACACAAACATTCAAAATCGAAGAATGGAAGGAAGTTCCTGCAAAAGTGAATGACATGGGACAAATTGCAGAGTTTGTAGAGCTATTTCTTTAATTGCATTCTGCTACACTCTACTTTTTTGAGCAATAAATAATAATAGTTTGCCCATCATTAATGACATTAGATTCTGTGTTAATCATGAAAAAGCACCTTGTTTTTAGATGGTTGTTGCTCTGCCTATCGATGGGAGTACTCTTCTCGGGCTGCGTAAAGGATCATAACTGTCCCGAGACCAATCGTTTTGGCAACAAGCCTATAACGCTGAGCAGCAATATTCTCTCTTCTCCACTACGAGTAATCGGCAATGAATGGGAGAGCAAAGATAAAATAGGTTTGTTCATGCTCCATCATGGAGCGATACTGGAAGCCGCTGCTGCTAGCAATATTATATATAAAGATGTAACATATGTAGCCACAGCAGCTGGAAAAAAAGTGCAGTTCGAAGCTGTCGACGAAGCAAACAAAATGACTTTCCCTCAAGATGGAAGCAAGATTGATCTCATTGCCTACTACCCGAAAGGGCTCGCAATAAGTGAAGCTTTTACAGTAGATTTGGATTTGGCAACGAATAATGTAGATCTTCTATATAGCAATAACATTACAGCTAAGGACAAAGCCACAGAGAGAGGAAGTTTGCTCCTTAATTTTCATCATATCCTATCTGCGATAAAGATTACGCTCCTCAATGAAAACCAACAAAGGATTGAAGCAGCTTCAGTAAAAATCAACCAACTCCAGACCATCGCTAAAATGGCTCTGAAAGATGGTTCTATTACCAAAGAGGAAAAGACTGCAAGCTATAATATTCCCGCTGTAGGAGATGGATATCAAGCCGCCATGCTACCACAGCAATGGAAAAACAACAGCATTAATTTAGCTATCACTTACAATGGTAAGAATTACATTTGGTTTCTTCCTAGCAATCAAATACAGGCCGGTGAACGTATCATCTATGAACTAACATTAAAAAAAGACGGTTCCGTATCAGTAAATATTAATGGGCAGATTGAGGATTGGAATGACGTAAATGGCGGAGTCTATGAACTCGATCCAGAGGGGAACGATTCAGCTGGCGATATCACCCTTACAGTAAAAGGGGAATTAGCTCCACTTGAGCCCTCTGCTCATAATGGAGAGATACTCCTTGAAAGCAATGCAGATGCTCTTGCCGCCTCGCTGGCTAGCGGAGATGATTGGCTAGAAATTGCACTAGACAATACCAATAAAAGGATCTCCTACAAAGCCAAAGAAAATAAGACAGACAGCGAACGCAAAGCAAAAATCATTGTCACAGCAACAAAAAGTAATGCACAAGGCTCCACACAGAGGGAAGAGAAACAAAAAACATTAGAAATAATCTTAATACAAAAAGCTGGCAAAACAGTTCCCTCTCTTTTCGATGGAGGTATTTCAGCGATCAAGCAATTACCCGTTGATCAGGTAATCAGTGGTCAACAGAAAATTCGTGGCGTCGTGATCTCCGGGAACCGTAATTTCTCCGGGAACAAAAATATGGTGATATGCGATGACAAAGCAGGGATCTTCATCCGTATCAATGGTGGTACGACCGATGCTTTCCCTGAGGGTACCG
>JAEWDZ010000005.1 GCA_023389855.1 Bacteroidota bacterium | reverse complement strand
AGCAAGGGCAAACTACTAACCCATCTCAAAGCCGTGGGCTTGGCGTGTGGCATTCGTACTCCGCTGGGCTACCACGTCGGTCGCCACAGTTTCGGCACGCTGACTTTGGAGGCAGGTATTCCGATGGAGAGCATCGCCAAGATGATGGGACATTCGTCCATTGCCAGCACGCAAATCTACGCCCAAATCACAGATAGCAAGATTTCAAGGGATATGGAGAGAGCGTCAATAATATAGCATATTTCATTTTATTCCCATTGTATTATGCTGAATAATAGAAGAGTTATATTTTTTTATCTGAGAAATATTGCTATACTGAAAGTTTGTGTTACCTTTGTGGCGTGAGTCATGACTCTCAGAATAGAATAAACTAAATGATTAAGTTATTGTAATGAAGAACAATTTGAAGATTACGAAAAGTCTGACATTCATTTTCGTCGGACTTGTTGTATTGGGTGTTTTTTCTTGTGCAAAGGAAACGCCTATGTACACCCCAGCCTCTGACACGAATGAGGTTGTTAAGCAAGAAGAGGGTTCTACAAATTCCTCCCTTAGGAGCTTTGATGCCGCAAGAGTTGCCGTTAGTGAAATAGCATTAGAGTATTGTGATAATGCGAAGACAATAATGTATGCAACATCTGCATTTGAAAGACCTTCTAAAAATGTCTCGTATGAAAACCTACTTGACAATTCCTCAGAACTAAAGGAAAATCCAATGAGTTTGAAGTTTAACTCATTGGAAATAGAAGACGAGACAACAAAGCGTAGTATCAACTTCTTCGATTTGCCCCAAGAGCAAAAGGAGTTTTTTACAGATCTTCTTTTGCTGGAAGAAGCGAAATCTATGACAGCGAAAATAGAAGCAGCTCCTGTCCTTAAAGAATTTTTACTCAAAGAAAATCTTGCGACTTCAAGAGTAATCGAACGAGAAGGTTTGTCAAAGCTCCAAGTTGGCACAATCTCTTCTGGGCTTAGAAGTGCCGAGGAAATTGTACCCGTCAATGAAAAGGGGAAGTTCTTTAAGATGCTATCCGAAGAAATCGAAAAAGAATTATCTGGAGATGTTCCTCAAACAAGATCACTAGGAATTTCATTCAACTACCCCAAAGTCCCTGTAGATAGGGTTAAAGAAGCTTGGCGTCGTTCTTCAAGAAGGGGTGATTTTGTTGTGGCAATTCCTGATCATTTTGCCCCATGGATTTATCTAAATGCTGGTAAAAATGTCAAGTTCAGCATCGGGCATGCTGGTATTATAAATTCAAAAATAGACTCTAACATAAAAGACGAAGAATCTGTTACAATTGAAGCATATAAAAAAGAAGGAGTGCGTAGACTAACTATCTCTGAGTGGGATACCCCTCACTATGTAATGGGTGTGCAAAAAGTAAAATGGGTATGGAAGTGGAAATGGTTTAAGAGCGGGCTGTATAAAGAAACAAAACCCGTTTCAAACCCTGGAGCTCTCGCTGATTGGGCAAATAAATACGTAGGAAGGCGATATGTGTATGCACATGAATTTTTTACTGCAAAATGGGCAGCACCTAAACGATTCACTTGTACGACACTTGTTTGGTGGTGTGCGAAAAAAGCATATGGTATAAATGTCTCTGGGTGGTACTCGCCACTAGTAACCCCAAGTGGGTTATTAACTGATGATGAAACTTATGTAAGAGAGAATGTATTATGAAAACGTTGCTATTTCTATCCAAACTAATTATACTTTTTGTAGTTATGGGATATGGGTTATCTTCCTGCGAACAACGCGCTCCAGATATGACAAAGAAAGAGATAGATACTCGTCTTCTAGGAACTTGGTCTATCATAGAGCAGGATGATACGGAAATTCATCCAAAAGATAAGACAATTGTATTCAACCCTGATGGAACATGCTTAGGATTCCACTATCCTGGCGGAAAACGGATGTTCTACACAGAGGATAATAGCCATTTGTTTATCTTCGTACACGGAACAGGACTAAAACTATCCAATTGGACCTATGAACGTTACTACAAGATTGTTAAAGACAAACTGGTCATTTGGGGATCAAAAGAAGATATGATTGCAGAGAAATATGAATCTGCAACTTCTTATCAAAAAACACCTAAGTAAGAGAGTCTTAATCCTTTACTTCTCGCAACTTATGATATTTGAGTTGAGGAGTGTAACTTTATTCGTGTAATACGTCCTATAGAAATGAAGAAGGTGGGGCTTTCCTCGCCTTCTCTCTTTAGGATATGTAATTAAAACAATAAATATGGCAAAAAGAAGAACGGCAAAAGAAATTGAAAATGATATATTCAAAGTTGTATCCAATATTGTTCTGAGGGATGGATTGTCGGCTGTGTCTATCAAACAAGTGGCAAAGGAGTCTAGAACTGACATTTCCGTTTTAACAAGACGCTTTACTGATGATAATGGATTGATAAAGGCATATACGAGCAAATTTGATTACTTTATCAATGATGTTCTTTGTAGTGTTGATATGAGTTCATGCAGTGTTATTGAGTATTTTCATAGGATGGCAACGAACCTTGTTACTAACCTGCATCAAAACAAAGAGATGCAAGAAATAATGCTTTGGGAACTTCGGGTTAATAACAAGCTAACCCGTAAAAGTGCAAAAAGTAGAGAAAATACACTACAAGAAATAATGCCCAATATCTCTTCCAAAATACGTTTGGATATGGGAGTGGATCCACGAGCCTTATTGGCTGTTTTGGTCGGAGGACTATACTATCTTATACTGAGGGGTAATCGATCTACATTCTGTGGAATAGAATGGGATTCTAAAAAAGGAAGAGAACTTTTGATAAACTCTCTCACAGATATAATAGAGAAATTCTTAGTGAAAGAATGATAGGAAGAGTACGGCATCTCTTCCCATCTAATAATTTCATGAATTAGTTATTGTGGTCTATTGACATTCGTTTATAACCTTAACTTTTTGAATTGATAGAATGATAGTTCTCTTGCAGTAGTCGGTCGATATCGGATAGGCGATAGAGTATTTTCCCTGCGATTTGGGTGTAAGGAATAATGCCTTTGTCCCGATAGTCCTGCAAGGTGCGAGGGCTAACGAAAAGGCGTTCGCAGACTTCTCGCCCTGTGAGGTAAATTTCTCCTCCAAACAGCGGACGGTGCGTTTGGGCAATCTCCCGAATACGTCTGCTTACTTCCTGAATGCCCGAGATGAGCTGTTTCATCTCGGGTGTTTCTTTGTTGATAGTTTCGTACTCCATAGTCGTGGTTATTGGCGGTTTGACTTTTCGAGGAGTGCTTCCACATCCTCACGTTTGTAATAGCACTTATGCCCTATTTGGATAAAGGGCAGCACGGAAGTGTCCCGATAGTGCTGGAGCGTTCGTTTGCTGATGTTCAGTATTCGGCACACGTCCCCGTTGTGCAATAGGTTGGGGACTTCGGGCTTCGTTCCGAATTGTTCTCTCATGCAAAGAGCCAACTCTTCGATGCTCTTTTTCAGTTCCTCCCAAGCGGAGGTGTCAATGGCTGTAAATCTCATATCAATATCGTTTTAATTGTTATTTCTACTTCGTTTGATGCAAATGTACGCAAGCGAAATCCTCGTCCCAAGCCTAGATGAAATCAAGGGAAACAGCAAGAAATCGCAGGCAAATGTACGAGCGTAAACCGACCATTCCACCCTCCTTTATCTAAGTGCGTACTTGTGGCTTTGATATGGCGAAAACTGTCCATACGACACTGCAAGAAAAAGCTACCGAGCAATCTCGCAATCGCTCGGTAGCTTTTCTTCGATTTCTTCTATGCAAGCATCGAAAAAGGTGCGTACACACTCCCCTACTAGCTTCTGTAGATAAGCGGATAGATCACACGCGATAGTTCATCATGGCATTGACATAGCTAAAACAAGAGTGAGAAAAAGAGCAATCACCTCCTATGGATATATAACGTAAACGCTAAATGATCCCGATAATCGTCGATCCAGATGCAATAAAAATCCTATTCGGATACAATAAAAAATGGATTCGGATGGAATGAATAGCGGATCCGAAGTCGATAAAATACAGATCCGAATTGCTTTCAAGATAAGCCTCGCGCAGTACAAAGTTTGTTGATGATCGACAAAAAAAGAGGCTTCTGCCAAGAAAGCGGAAGCCTCATATCATCTTTTCTTTTCGCTGCCAGCGTAGCTAAGCTAAGCAAGGTCACTACGGCATATATTATTTATATATCGGTCCGTATAATACTGGCGACAGGCTTAGCTATAGGGCGTGCCAGCATATATGAAGTGGGCAGCGAATGTACCGCCAATGCTTCGTAATAGCCAGATCGCCATACCAGTTCAAGAGATGCTACGGGATGCTCGCTATCGACTTCTTTGTACAAAGGAAGTAGCAAATGCATTTCGTTGCTCTCTACCGTATAGATATTGATAGCCATGCGTATTTGTCTATTCAGGCGCAGCCAACTATGCTCTACAGCGTATAGCAAGTCTTTCTCGTCGAAGAGATCTTTAGCATCGCCTTTCAGCGTTTCGTATTGGTAGGAAGGGAGCAACTTTGAAGGCTTGCAGATGTATACCTCCAAGGGCACTCTACCTGAGAAATTGAAGTATCGTGGTATGCGAGGACGAAAGCCTACTTCTTCACATATTGCATCGTCTAGCAACTTTATCTCTGTGATAGTCAAACGCAAAGCCCCTGTATCATTTTTGAGTTCCTTGAGGATAGCCAAAATTTCTTCGCCTTCTGGCGTCACAAGAGCAGTATTGAATAGGAAACCATCGGACAGTTTCACCAATGTAGCATCCATGATCGAACGCGCCAGAGTAGTGCGCAGGTAATAGTCTAGTATGGTGTATGGCTTTTGATCGCCTTTCTGCCATGGCTCAGGCTCTGCCATTTGTGCGATCTGCGAAAGAATTTCCGCTGAAATCGTTACAGAGTAACAATAAATAGGCTCAAGCAACGGACGCCGAACATCTTTTTTCGTGTGAGCACTATCTTGCATTTCATCGCTATTAGACGATGCTCTTCTAGCCTTCTCTACAGATGAAGGAGAACCACTGGCAGAGGAAACATCAGCGATCTTAATAGCAAACTTAGATGGGAGACTATCCAAACAACGATACTGCCAACCATATTTTGTAGCATTTTGCTTGACAAAATGGCCTATCGAAGAATAGCCAAAAGTATGAAGACGCTCCTTCATCAGGTGAATATGCTGACCTAAGACAGCCAGAAGAACCCATTCTTCATGCTGATGGAGTTTTTTGACCACCTCTTCAAGCTCGTGGACAAATATTTCTTCGCTATCTTGGCTTGGATCCATTGCCGCAGATTTGGGTACATCGGGCATTTCGTCGAAACGAATCTGAAATGCTGGGCAGGGAGCTTCGGTATAGGAGTATTGCAAAGGGAACTTTTCGGCATTCGCTTGGATAAACCTCGATAGCGATTTGTAGGGTGTGCGTCTTATTAAACCCTTTATGTCGGGAATACGAGCCGCAATCTCTGTAAGAGAAATCCATTTAGGCTCATCGAGCAGATGAGCATATCCTTTGCGGATGGCATTAATGAGTTCCTCTTCTGCTTCAAGATCATATTTGCCTTTCGCCTTTTTTGTCGCACCTATTTTATCGGCATAGGAGAACTTCGTCTCGCCATTCCCTGCAAGCAGCGGTGCAAATATAGGCTCTGAAGCAAGCTCTTCTAAAGACGCATAGCCATAACGAGAATATAATTTACTGGCCACCCCTTTCTGGAAGAAATTCACGAGCTGCTGCTGCGTAGGCCGATGGGTATGATGGGCAAAATATTTGGCTACCACTTGAAAGGTACGCTCGAGGAAGAGCTGACGTTCGTCGGTATTGTCGACAGGCTCTAGCACAATGCTAAAATCAGGGGTCTTTGTGGCACTCCACAGGTGAGCAAAACGCTTGTCAAGCAGGAAGACTTCAAAAGAAGGAAAGCCCATCTGCAGAGCACTGATAGGAAGATTTAAGTTCTTGATATGGTTAGAGAGAAGCGATAGCGCGATGGGAGTACGGCTGTTTTCTATATATAATTTCCTGATCGCTTCGGCTATAGCATCTACATACTCTTGGATCTCTTTGGCATAGCTGTGGCGAATAAGAAAGGGGGCATTCTCCTGTCGGTCGACACGCCATAGCATACGATATTGCGGATCTGAAAGAAACTCTTCCAATGATTCGTATCCCATCTCCTTGTAGTAGTCTGATACGGCATTGCTCTCGAGTAAGGCGGAGAGCATATCGTACGATAGCCACGCTTGAGGAGTCGTATTTGTACGAATCAACTCTCGAATAAAATCGACATATTCTTGGGGTGAAGAAAAAGTTTTTTCCACTACGGGCTGGTCTTGAGTTTCACTTTCGGTCAGTGACACTTCATTTGAAATGTTTTTTTCTTCGTTCATCATAATGCAAAAACAAACTCGTTATTAAACTAAATTATTTCTCGTTATACTTAGATTCGTAGCATCCAGTCGTTGGGCAGAGAGGAGAGAAGGCGCTGATTGAGTATAGCCTCGCTTTTCGCGGCAAAAGAACGCATCTCATAGCCTTCGCTCGTGTTGTATACTTCCAAATAGGTATCGGCATAGCCATCCTTATCCAGATCCAAAGGGATAGAGAGGTAGATGGTCTCCTTCTCGATATCCAAAGCAGGCTTTGCCAAGAGGGGAAAGTGACGCAACTCTGTGATAGCTGCGTCGATAGCTTCCTTTACGACTTGCTCCAAAGCATCGAACTCTTCTTTATTTTCCTCATGGGCACGGATAGAAAGATCGCGCATCAGTCGTACCTTATCTTTCCATGCTGAAGTAGCATCGAGTTGCTGGTGATAATCGTGCAAAACAGGTATTTTAGTAAGTACCGCCGAAGGCAAAAAGAAGAGATGCGATAGCAGCAGATCGTGCAGTTTCTCCTGATTGATGATCGGATGACTGCGATCAAAGAAGAGCTGACGCAAAGAGACATTGTCCAAGCTATAGGTGATTTCATCCTTAGGAAGAACAGGGAAATTGGCATCCAATATGGCCTGGTGCGGAGTATCTTTCTCCGTCACAAAGTCAATAAATTTGTACCAGCATGGCGACTTCTTAGCGTCTTCATCCTTTGGTCCAAAAAGCATATAAATCGAGCGGTCTCGATGGTCGTAGAGCGCCGTATGAAAGAGCGCATATCCATTGCTCTCCACTATTTGTCCCGAACGATAGCGTTGCTGGAATATACGGGTCAGATAACTAGGAAGATAGATCTGTACGCGATCCAAATTGCTAGCCCAATCGGTAGAGAAAATCTGCTGCGAAATAGTCGCCACTAGGTGTCTGCACGTCTCTTGGTGCACATCCGTAGGACGAAAATCCGAGAAGTTCCCCAAATTAATACGCTTCAGGCCCGATTTTTTCTTCTTGTCATTAGTGGCAGAAGGTCTCTCCTTAGGAGTGCATGCCGGAGTATTCTTAGCGGTCTCTTTAGGAAGATGGGCAGAAGCAACCTCAACCTCCTTTTCTGCGGTCTCTTTTCGGTTGCTTTTGGGAGCGTGACTCTTTTCCGTCGCATCTTTTGCAACTTTCGTCGGAGCTGTCGCCGCACGTTGGGTGTTACTATTGTCTTCTGGCTCTTTCTTTAGCGTCTCCTTGTTAGTGTTTTTTACCTCCTTAGCGATAGGCTCTCGCTTGGTATCGCTGAGCGTGCTATGCGCACTGCCGTGGGGCGCTTCGTGAGTTTTAGGCTGTTTTTTCTCGCGCTGCGACGCCTGTTTTTTTTCATGCCGAGTGGGCGAAGAAGTCGTCGTAGAAGAGGGCTTTTTATTACTTTTTTTCTGAGGAGATGGGGGTGTAACAAAGGTGTGAGGGGCTTGCGAAGGATCTTCATCTGACGGCGCAAAGATACTTCTCAGCCATTCGACTATTGCGGCATACATCTGCTCTAAAAAAGCAATAACCGATCCCTGAGGGTGCTCGTTTTTTTTATTTCGGTTCGATACAGTGGAGCGATTGGCCACCCACATCTTACCGTCTTCGTTACGGACAATAAAACAGTTGCTCTCTCGCTTAATCATTTCTTTGAGAGCATCCAAGTTTTTCTGACTATAATCTCCCGAAAAGACCTCTCTTACAAATAATTCATCGTCCATGGCAACCCATCCTTTTTTATTGCTATAGCTATCGATGGCGTTGCTAATCTTTTCGTTTAAGAGTTTATATTTCATAAACAAATCGAGTAATAGTAAATAAAAAAACTAAATACAATACACAACTAAAACGTGTCGAATACGCTATATTCGACCGTAGGCAAAAGGAGACCTTCTACTATCACTCATCACTCCAGTAGAAGCTCCTCTCTGCGCATATGCTATGGCGGCAGATTTCTTTTTCAGGTTTCAGGTGCTAGAAATCTGCGAAATTGCATAGCAGCGCAAAGTTACAAAAAAGTTTTTGAAATAGCAAGCATTTGATAAACAATTAATTATGTAAGACAGTAGAAGAAATGAACCTTTTCTACGTTTTGCTGTTATATATAAAGAATATATTTTGTTATAATATAATAGGTATTACAGATTGATTGTAGGTTAGCAGCTATATAAATGAAAAACAATCTCAACGTCATTAAAGTATCCGATTTCAAATTCTCCCTGCCCAAGGAATTAATCGCTCAGCATCCCTTGGATTTTAGAGACGACAGCAGGCTTTTGGTCTTACATAAGAAAGATGGCTCCATCGAGCATCGCATGTTTAAAGATATCATCGAGTATTTCGATGCTGATGACTGCTTTGTATTCAACGACACGAAGGTGATACCCGCCAAACTTTATGGGGTAAAAGAAAAGAGCGATGCTCGTATAGGGGTATTCCTCCTTAGAGAGCTCAATCAAAATAATAAGTTGTGGGACGTACTGGTATGGCCTGCAAGGAAGATACGTATAAGCAATAAGATCTGCTTCGGGCTAGACAATAGCCTGATGGCTGAGGTCGTAGAGAATACGATCAATGGTGGTAGGGCGATACGCTTCCTATACGACGGATCGCACGAAGAATTTAAGCAATACTTGTATGCGCTAGGCACGCCGCCCCTACCCGACTATATAGAAAGGGAGGTCGTACCTGAAGATTTCGAACGCTATCAGACGATTTACGCCAGCCACGAAGGAGCGGTAGTAGCCCCATCGGCGGGGTTCCACTTTAGCAAAAACTTGCTCAAAAGGATGGAACTAAAGGATATCCGCATGGGCTTCCTCACACTACACAATGGCTTGGGCGCTTTCGAGCCGCAGGATATAGAAGATCCCTCCAAACATAAACGCCACAACGAGCGGCTCATCGTACCGCTTAGCTGCTGTGAGATCACACGTAAATCCAAAGACGCTGGAAAAAGGATTGTAGCTGTAGGCACCTCGGTTTTTCGAGGATTAGAGACCGTAGTAAGTACCGATGGATATATCAAGGAATTTGATGGATGGACCAATAAATATATCTATCCACCCTACCAGCCACAGTTTACAGATGCGCTCCTTACAGGCTTCCATTTATCGGGTTCTCTGCTGCTACTAATGACTGCAGGAATGGCGGGCTTTGACGAAACCATGAACGCCTACGAAGTAGCGATCAAAGAAAAATACAGATTTGGATGCTATGGCGATGCCATGCTCATCATTGACTGATATGCATCGGGTAGCCCTTGCGCTCGGCAGTAATCTTGGCGAGAAAGCCTCTTTGCTGCGCAAGGCCATAGCACTTATCAATGAAAAAGTGGGGGCAATAGAGAGCTGCTCGGCCTTTATTGCCAGTGATCCCTACGGCTATGAGAGCAGCAACAGCTATGTCAATGCTGCGCTCACGGTGCGTACCAGCCTGACGCCCGAAGCGCTCCTCCTTACGACACAAGCGATCGAGAAAGCCTTGGGTCGGCGTCACAAGCACCGCAAGGGAGAAAGCTATACCGATCGTTGCTGCGACATAGACATCCTCCTCTACGACGAACTCGTCATAGAGACCGATGAGTTGGTAATCCCTCATAGCGATATGCAAAACAGGGACTTTGTACTTGCTCCCTTAGCCTCCATAGCCCCTCATAGCATGCATCCCCTTCTCAAGAAAAGCATTCTGCAACTCTATCGCGAACTATGCAAGTAGCTACGACAAAAGAACTGATCGTTGCCCCAGCGACGCCCCTAGGAGGGGCTATGGTGGTGATACGTCTTTCGGGCGAGGGGATACTACCCTTGCTTGCGGCTATTTTCAAGCCCAGAAAAAAAAATCTGGGCGATATAGCTCCCCGCCGCCTCTACCTCGGAGATATCCATGATGGCAACGACACCATCGATGAAGTGGTACTCACCTATTTCCAAGCACCCTTCAGCTATACCGGAGAAGATATGCTGGAGATTACCTGCCATGCCTCCCCTTATATCGTAGAAAACATAGTGAGGATATGCCTAGAAAAAGGGGCTCGCATGGCACAACCAGGGGAATTCACCTTGCGGACTTTCCTCAACGGGAAAAAAGATATGGCAGAGGCAGAGGCAGTGGCGGATCTATTGCGTGCCGAGACCAAAGAGCAGCACCGACTCGCTATGACCCAGATGAAGGGGGCTTTCAGCCAGGAACTCAATAGCTTGCGAGAGCAACTACTCCACTTCACCGCACTCCTCGAATTGGAACTCGACTTTAGCGAAGAAGAGGTCGAGTTTGCCAACCGCACGCAATTGCTCACCCTTTGTGATGCGATAAGTAAGGCGATAGACGCCCTCGTAGCAAGCTATGAAGTGGGCCGTAAAATAAAAAATGGTATCGCTACCGCTATAGCGGGGATACCGAACGCGGGCAAAAGTTCCTTACTCAATCTTTTGACAGGTAGCGAACGAGCCATCGTCAGCAACATAGCGGGTACCACTCGCGATACCATCAGCGAAACAGCCTACATCGGCGGAGCGCTTTTTAGATTTATCGATACCGCAGGTATTCGCGAGGCCGTAGACCCTATCGAACAAGAAGGCGTAAAAAGAGCTCGCCATTCGGCGCAAGAAGCGGATATCCAAATCCTCCTCATTGATGCTACAAAAGGTGAAGAGGCTGCATTAAAGGAGCAGCTCGATCTCCTCCAAACGCTACCGCAATCGGAGCAACAGCAGCGCATCGTAGTGCTCAATAAGATAGACCTCCTTACAGAAGAGGAAAAAGAGCGTCTCAAAGAGCAACTGCAAAAGCAGTGCAAGGAGCAGTCGCTACTCTTCAGCACTAAAACAAAGGAGGGATTAGAGGCACTCCTCCACCTGCTGAGCGACTTCATAGGTATAGGCACCTTGCCGCCTCAAGCGATCATCACCAATGCTCGGCATCACACACTTCTACTGCAGGTGCAGCATCATTTACGCAGCGTGAGAGAGGGCTTGAGCGTGGAACTCCCCATCGATTTGGTGACGATCGACTTGCGCTCGGCGATTGCCTGCCTAGGCGAAATAACAGGTGAGGCGATCTCCAGTAGCGAGGTCTTGCACCATATCTTCGCACACTTCTGCATCGGAAAGTAAGCGCCATCCTCAAAGGATGGAGCAATTGCATGAATACGAAGGCTATAGCAAAAGGAAGAACTAACCGGCAAAACGATTAAAATGGCTGAAAAAACAAAACCATTCTCACATATAAAGGCGCAGGAGGCTCTGGAACAGCTAAACGAAACGAAGCCGACAGGCGAAGGACTGGTGTACGACCTCCTACGGATATTCTGTGGTTTTGGTGACGGAAACATCCGCCGCATACGGGACGGTGTGGGCAACAAAGCAAAGGACGGACGCACTGTACTTATCCCCAACCTCATTGCGTACAGGTCGAAAGGTGAACCCGACTTTCATGATGAAATAAAAACAATGCAGACAGATCCGAATGTGGCCAAGCATTCGCCACGGCTTTATGTGGTGAGCGACGGTAGGACAATTGTAGCCTTCGACCCCAAGGAGCAGGATATTTATGAGAATGAAGTGGCATTGATGTGGAAGGACTTTGATTTCTTTTATCCGCTTGCAGGTATTGAAAAGATACGCCATGTGGAAGAAGCGGAAGCCGATGTGAAGTCTGCGGAGCTGATGGCAAAGATTTTCGATGAGATACGCCGCCATAACGACATCAAGGACAAGACGGAGATGCACAACCTGAACATCTTCATGTCTCGTCTGCTTTTCTGCTACTTTGCCGAAGATACCAACCTGTTTCCCGAACCGCAACTGTTCACCAATTCCATCAAGCAACACACGGCTGAAGACGGACACGACCTTGCCGAGTTTATTGACTGCGCTTTCCTCGCCATGTCAACTGATGACCCGGCTATACTCGACACTTTACCCAAACAGTTTTCCATTTTTCCATACGTCAACGGCGGATTGTTTGAGAAACGGGTGCCGATACCCGTACTTAGCCGCCGTGTCCGCATATTGATGATTAAGTGTGGGGATTTCGATTGGAAAGACATCAATCCCGACATTTTCGGTTCGATGATTCAAGCGGTAGTTACTCCCGAAATGCGTGCCGGACTGGGAATGCATTATACGTCTGTGCCCAATATCATGAAACTCATCCGTCCTTTGTTCTTGGATGGGCTGTATGAAGAATTTGGCGTAGCAAAAGACACACAGGATAAAAAACGGCTGCGCCGTCTCTTGGCACGCTTGGGTACCATCAAGTTTTTCGACCCTGCCTGCGGCAGTGGCAATTTCCTGATTGTAAGCTACAAGTGCATTCGTGAACTTGAAATCCTTATTTGGGAAGAATTACGAAAGCTGAGTGTACCGGAACTGCCGCTTTCAAACATCAGTCTGCAACAGTTCTACGGTATTGAGATTGATGACTTCGTCTGTGATACCGCCACGCTTTCACTTTGGTTGGCCGAACATCAGATGAACAATAAGTTTGAGGAGGCTTTTGGTATTCGTCCGAATGCCTTGCCTTTACGACCGAGTGGGCATATTGTTTGTGGCAATGCGTGTCGATTGGATTGGAATACGGTTTGTCCGCATACGGCGGACGAGGAGGTTTATGTGATGGGGAATCCACCGTATTTAGGTGCGAGACTTCAAGATGAGAGTCAAAAAGAAGACATGCAATTTGCTATGCAGGATAAAATAGCATTTAATAATTTAGACTATATAGCGATTTGGTTCTACATCGGTAGCGAATACATAAAAGATAGCAAGTCTAAGCTCGCTTTCGTAACGACAAATTCTATCTGTCAAGGGGAACAGGTCGGACTTCTTTGGTCATACATACTATCGCTTGGCACTGAAATTTATTTTGCTTATTCATCTTTCAAATGGTCGAACAATGCAAAGAATAATGCTGGAGTGACCTGCACAATCATTGGTTTGCGAAACTTTTCCGCTTACAAAGATGAACCGAAATACCTGTTTAACTACGAAGAAAAGAAACTAGTTGACAACATTAACCCCTATTTGGCGAATGGTACCAATACATTCGTAACGAAACAGAATGTCCCTATTTCAGACTTCCCCCCCCATAGCGTTTGGAAGCATGCCTAACGACGGTGGAATGTTGTTGCTCAATGAACAGGAAAAGGTCAATCTCATTAGTGAGGACAAACGGAGTACTCAGCTAATTCATCAAATATTAGGATCGCAAGAATTCATCCGAGGCGAAAAAAGATTTTGCCTTTGGATTACTGACGATTTATTGCCATTAGCTCTTTCCATAAACAGCGTAAGAAAGAGGATTGAGAACTGTCAGAAGAAAAGAAAAGAAAGTGCAAGAAATAGCACGACTCTACTAGCTTCCACTCCTTACAAGTTCGGTGAAATTCGCTATAAAGAAAGTGAGTGCATCATAATTCCAGCTGTGTCTTCTGAACGTCGCGAATATATCCCAATCGGATATTTACCAGCAGGAACTGTTGTTTCAAATTCCGCCTTTGCCGTTTACGATGCCCCAAAGTGGCTTTTCGCCATCCTCACCAGTAAAATGCACATGGCATGGGTAAAGACGGTGGGAGGAAGATTGAAAACAGATTACCGTTATTCTGCTCAACTTTGTTATAATACATTTCCTTTCCCAACAATTAACGAAGCACAAAAAGCAGAATTGGCAAGTCTGGCACAAGATATACTTGACTTGCGGGAAGAACATTTCGACATGACACTTGGCGAAATGTATAATCCCGAAACGATGCCCGAAGACTTGAAAGAAGCTCACCACCGCCTCGACCTTGCCGTGGAGCGTTGCTATCGTCCTGAGTCTTTCACCTCGGATGAAGAACGCTTAGAATGTTTGTTTAAGTTGTATATTAAAATGACAAAAAAATGAATAATAATGTCCCATTTTCTCAAAGATATTGTTATGTTAAACCTAACAATGTACTCATTCGTGAGTATTTATCAGGAGCGGTTCTAAATACAGTCATAAATTCTTTATCAGAGCTATATAATAAATACGGCTTTTCTCTTGATTTTTTCAAAGATATGAATAATAGTTTTGCTCGCTATTATTTGAACTTACGATTTGAAGAGATGAGGAAATTCCGCTATTATTATATAGATTTCATAGATAATCCCAATACAATATGGTATGAACGTCTTGATGCCATAGAGTGGATTATCGCTTACCACAGAAAACAAATAAATGAGTCTAAAAAAACATCTCAATTTAATAAACAAAATGAAACTGCATTAAATACATTCATTGCGGATTTAAATAGAGAATTTGAAAGACTTAATTATGCTTACAGAATAATCAACGATATTTTTGTAGAAACGACATCTAATTGTGAATTATCCACTATAAATGAAGCTATGGATTCTTCGGAATGCGATATAGTCACCCATTTGTCAGAATGTTTAAAACTTATGTCGCCAAGTAATCCACAGTTAAGTACCCGTAATGCGATAAAAGAAGCAATAAGTGCTGTCGAACTTATTGCAAGGCGAGTGACTAACACGAACACTCTTGATAATGCCTTCAAGAAATTCAACAAACTACATCCTTTAATTAAAAATTCCATGAATTCTTTGTATCAATACACGAATCAACCTAATACAGGTATAAGACATGCTTGGATGTCTCAAAATGAGGAGCCTGCAAAAGATGAGGCCATATTCGTTTTGGTTACAGCTTGTGCATTTATTAATTAAAAAAGAAAATTGTATCAAAGGTAATTTTTGAAAACTTATAAGAATGCACCCAAATAAGCAAATCGAGTACGACCAGCTGAATATACAGAAATGTAAGTAATGGTTCACGAACAACAACCTGTTCAGATTGCACTTTAAATAATAAAAATGGATATAAAAGATAAAGAATTCGACATAGCCTATTTCTTGTCGTTCTGCATGGAACAGTACAGGAACAAGCATCAGATGAGCAGTGAAGAAGTCGCCACCTTGTTTGAACAATACAGCGTGCTGCCCTATTTGGAAGACAACTTTGAGGTACTTCATACGCAAGGCCATCGGTGGCTGATGGATGAGATAGATGAATGGATAAATAACCGGAAAAACGAAACAAAGATATGATATTGTATCATGGAAGCATAGAGCAAGTAAGGAAGCCTGAAATCAGAAAGGCCAATAGAGCGTTGGATCACGGAAGCGGTTTTTATACGACAACTTCCGAAGAGCAGGCTACACTTTGGGTGAAACGTAAATTGGGAAAGACGGGCGGCATCGGTTATGTCAATGTCTATGAACTGAACGAAACATATTGTGTTCGGTTAGACGTTCTTCATTTTACCTCACCCACAGAACAGTGGTTGGACTTTGTGATGGCCAACCGCATGGATAAGGACTTTGAGCATCATCACGACATCGTAAATAGGCCCTGTGGCCAACGACCGCGTATATGCGGCTTTTGCCTTGTATGAAGGTGGATTGTTGAACAAGGCAGAACTAATCAATGAGTTGAAGACATACGTGCTGGTTGACCAATGGCTGTTCCATACGGAACGTTCTCTTGGAAGCATATCATTTAAAGAAGCAAAGGAGGTTCGTGTATGAATTTGGAAATAACGAATAAGAACCTATACTTGCTATTGCCGGGCAAAGTCAGTCGGGTAGCACAAATGTATGCCGACGACCAAAAAGTATCGCTTCAAACGGCTCTCTATCGGTTTTATTGCTCAGATACCTACAAAAAACTGGCAGAAGAGACTACAAAATTCTGGCACTTTGGTCCTGTGGCTCTCTACGAAGAATTTTCAGATGAATTAAACAGAAAGGGAAGAAGAAAAATGGCAGTGAATAATCTGGTAAACATCCAATATGCCCAAACGGGCAAATCGAGTTTTTCGATGGTTTTGTTCCAAATGTCGATTTTCACGGGTTGGAAGTCTTTCTTGAGTATTCCGAATTCCGTATCCGTTACTTTCAAGCAACTATATACAATGCCATTGCCCGCATAGTAAGACTTAATCATATACTGCCCCGTTTTGCCAATCCCTTTTATGGTTGTCTTCGACAAGTTGAACAGGTAGTCGGCGTCCCATTGGTCGCTTCCTTTGCGGATACGCAGGAAACCTTCCTTATTGGCAACGTTGAAGTTGTTGCCCGCACTGTAAAAGTAGATGTCGCCTCGCTCGTCCATAAAGGCATCGGAATGGCGAAACAATCCGACAACACTTGTGCGACTATCCTTGATGACTTCGGTCTTTTTCGTTTTAAGGTCAATAACAGCCACCTCTGCACCCGTCCCCGGAACGGAGGTGTGGGGCGAATTGAGCTGGTTAAGAGCTACATACATCTTTCCGTCTCGAATGACGTTGCAGCCAGG
Organism: Bacteroidota bacterium; assembly: GCA_023389855.1. Taxonomy (GTDB): domain Bacteria; phylum Bacteroidota; class Bacteroidia; order Bacteroidales; family Porphyromonadaceae; genus Porphyromonas. Next base: position 30,009 of record JAEWDZ010000005.1, on the reverse strand, counting down.
GTCGGGATTATTGTCCTGAACAGCATAAGGCGAGAGGTCGATTTCATCCTCTTTTTGCAACGTAGCGGTATTGATTAGCGCAATCTTTTCCCTTCCGTGCAAAGCAACGTATGCCCGCTGTTCGTCGATGAAATTGATTTCTCCGGGTTGCGCCATCTGTTCAAAGGTCATCGTACCTGCTTTTAGAAGTTCGCCGTGCGCCCCTCTTGTAAACTTGTGTACCTTATCTCCGAATTTCCCTTCGGGCACAAGTACCGTGTTTCCTTTTGCGAAGAGATAACACCCAAAGCCAAATTCAAAGGCTTTCTTGTTGTCGGTTGCTTGAGGTGTCAAATCACCGAACGTGCCGACGTAAGCACTTTTGTCCACATAATGCACAAAGGCAAAATGCTGTTGCACCTCATTGGGCGTTGGTTTCGGGTCATCGTTCTTGTCGCAGGACGTCAGCCCTATGGAGCCGACCAGCATAGCAGAAAGGGCTATGTTCTTCAATGTTGTTGTTCTCATTATCATTTATGTTTAGAGTTATAAAATACCTTTCGAGAAGACGTATCTGAATTTGAGGTGGAATGTCCGTCCTGCCAACGGTTGGCGGAACTGGTCCCACACTTCTTTATTCATCAGATTGTGGCATTCCAAAGCGATGGAATATTTGTTCTTGTAGGTCAATAGCAGACCAATATCATTGACGAAACTGCGAGGAATACGTCGTTTCTGCAATTCGGTAAGTTCCCAAAAGTAGAAGAACTCTTCCGTGAACTTCCCGTCCCAAAATGCCTTGACATACCAATTCTTGAACAATCGGTCGCTGTGATATTCCGCTCCGAAGTTGGCAAACAGATAGGGAATATTCGGCAGTCGCAATCCTTTTGTCGGATTAGGGGCTTGGGTGCTCGGCAAATAGTCCAAAACATCGCGTACGTCCTGATAAGTCAGGTTCCCATAGGCATAGACTGTCGGCGATATATCCAATTTCAACTCGGTCTCTATACCTTTGATATGCACCTTTTCTGCATTCACATATCCGGCTGCCATATGCTGTTTCATCAGTTTTATCATATCGCTCACCTGCATATAAAAGCCATTCACCTCAAATTGCAATCGCGACAGTCCGAATACATCGTTTTTATCTATCAAGAAACCCAGATTGAAGTTGTGGCTTTTCTCTGGTCGTAGCCCGGCAGCAGGAAAGGTAATGATACCGTCACCGAACAACTCTTGCGAATTGGGGAGTCGTATTGCCCGTTGATAAGATGTCTTCAGATGAAAGCCTCTGAACGGTTCGTATTTCATTGCCTCTATCCAGCCGATTTGCGATGTCGTATTGCTCTTTTTCTTTGGTGCTTCGATTATCTCATAAGAGGTCAAATCCTCTATCTCGGAATGGAGATGGAAATATTTTACAGATAACATATTCGTCAGTTTCCTGCCGAAAAGTTTCGCTTCCCAAGTCAAGCCCGAGACGACGCTGGTCTTTTTGCTGGGAAATCCTCCGATAATAAACCCTGCGTGCTGACTTGCAATGTCATCATTCGGCTGTCTGCGGGCATAGTTAATAAGCGTGTTCAGGTTCAAACTGTGATTGACAGACAATCTGTAATCAAGGTTGATACGTTCGTTGATTTCCAAACCTTTGTCGTTTGAGTTGTGAGGAACGTCCCCCGTTTCTCCCTGTCCGTTCGGGCTCGGATATATATTTCCCTCAAAATCGTGATTAACTCGTGCCGTATCCACAAAATTGTTCGTCGTATGCGAGAGGGAGAAATGCGACTCGAAGTTAAGTTGATTGTTCAGTATTCCGCTTTTTATCAGTTTGTTTTCGAGCATAAACATCCCGGATTTGTTTTCAGCGTGCTGGATATTCTTCAATACTCCTTGTATCTCATTGAAACGGTTGTAATACCCGAACTCGGTACTAATCTCATCGAACCAAAGTTTTGTAAAAGCGACTTTCCCTTTCAACATATACGAACGAAAACGGTCGTGGTCACGCTTTACCAACAGGTTCTCTCTTTCGGGGACTCTAAATGAGTAATCATTCTTTGCAGAAGTATAATACCCTCCCGCACCGAGCAAAATACCGCTCTTGGGAAAGTTCTTGCGAGAGAAGACACTTCCCTTGTGCGTCTGATAAGAACCGAGTTCGTACGAAGCATCCAAATAGTCCGTACTGAACTCCTTCGTGACGATATTGACGGCACCACCCAAGCCATCGCAACCGAAACGTGCAGGGATAATGCTTTTATAGACCTCTATCCGTTCGATAATGTCTATCGGAATTTCATCAAGCGAAAAGGCTCCGTCCGAAGTATTCATCGGAATACCATCCCAAAGGATTTGAATGCGGTTTCCCTCCAAACCGTGAACAATAATCCTCGAACTGCTTCCCAATCCACCTGCCTGCCCGACCTTCAAACCAATGGTTTTGTTCAAGATGGTTTCTAAAGAAACAGAGCGACCTTGCAATTCCTTAGCGTTTATTACTGAAACCGCTTCGGGCGACTCTCTAATAACCTGTGCTTTTGTTTTTCCGAAGACTACCACATTTGCCAATTCCGTCGATTCCGGACGTAACTTCAGGGTATGACGTTTCTCATTTGCCGTAATCGTGTCGGTAATTGTCTGGTAACCTACGTAACTTACCCTTAGTACAAGTTTTTGATGGGCAGGCGTATTTAGTTTCGCCACTCCTTTTTTATTTGTGGTTGTACCGTTCTTGTATGAAGGTTCGTTCAGGCCTTTCCATTGCACCGTGGCAAATTCTATACTGTTACCATTCTCTGCATCAATAACTTTTATTTCGATGGAATGCTGTTGTGCAAACATCGGATAAGCCCACAGCAATAGGATGCTGACGATGAGCACTCTTTTGTATAAATGAACTATTGAGTTGATTGACATATCTTATCTGTTTATGAAAACTCGTACAAAATTACCCACCTATCGAACAAAGAAATAACCCTACTATTCACACTTATACCCCTATTGAGTTTTATATGTGTCAAGTTATCGTTTTCGGGCAGTGTAATGCTCATTCGGGTTATTTTACCCATGTGCGTCTCCGTACTTTTGCATCTTAGAAAATCAAAACGATACAGATATATGGATAAACAAAAAATCAAGCCTCTCGATGAGGAACGGGAGAGTCGCAGCCTGCTCTCCAATGCGGTGGTCATACTGCATCTTGTTTTCGGCACACTGCCCCTATTGCTCGTGGTGTGGGCAGTGGACAGGCTGATGAGCGGAACGCTCACTTCTACAATGATTTGGATTGTCGGGGCGGCGATGGTGTTGTTCACCCTGCTTCGCGGCATGTTCTACGGAATGTCGATCTGGCGGGCGCACCGCTCAGCTTACAATGCTCTCACACGATTGAGAATGCGTATCGTGAGGCACTTGCAACGGTTGCCGCTCGGCTTCTTTCAGGAGCGGAAGGTGGGCGACTTGGTGAACATCATCAACCACGACGTGGAGCAAATCGAGATTTATCTGGCACACGGATTGCCCGAAATCCTCTCGGCAACACTTTTCCCCACCTTGCTCTGGACAATTGTTATGGTATTGGACTGGCGGATGGGACTGTCGCTCATTTCTCTTTTGCCTGTAGCATTTCTTTTGCAAATGCCTGTCAAAACGCTTTGGGGCAAGAGCTTCCAACACTTTATGGAAAGTACGCAGAAGATGTCGGAAGACCTCTTGGAATATGTGGCTACAATACCGGTCGTCAAGGCATTCAGCCACGAAGAGACCCGAACAGAGCGAGTTCTCGGTGGTATGCGCGATTATATCCGTTGGGTGAAGCGGAGTATGTTCAGCGTTACCGTACCGATGACACTCATCACGATGTTCTTGGAGGGCGGTATCGTGGTGATGACGCTTGTCGGCCTATGGCTGATGAGTTCGGGCGAACTGACCGTGGCACGTTTCATTCTTGCCTTGATATTGGGAGGGCTGTTCTCGTCCTCCTTTGCCAAGTTGGCTACGTTCCAGCATTTCAAAATTGTCTATGGGCAGTCGGTGGCGAAGGTTCAGTCGATTATCGAAGTACCTGCAAAGGATACGGCAGACAGGGATACGGATACCATGCAGACCGATGTCAGTTTCGAGCACGTGACATTTGCCTATCCGAACAAGCAGGACAGTGCTTTGTGTGATGTCTGTCTGCAATTTCCCAAGGGTAGCCATACGGCTATTGTGGGAGAATCAGGGTCAGGCAAAAGCACATTGGCAAGCCTGATGATAGGTTTCTGGCAGCCACAGGCGGGATCCGTTCGACTTGGCAGCGAGAACCTTGCGGAACTCTCCGAACGAAACATTGCCGATTTCTTTTCTATGGTGCAACAGGAGGTGTTCCTTTTCAATATGAGTATTCGGGACAATATCCGTATCGGCAAACCCTCCGCTACGCAAGAAGAGGTGGAAACGGCGGCACGAAGGGCACGCATACACGACTTTATTGTGGGACTCCCCAATGGTTACGATACCTTGGCAGGCGAAGCGGGTGTAAAATTCTCCGGTGGGGAGAAGCAGCGCATTTCCATTGCGCGTATGTTGCTCAAAGACTCGCCGATTGTCATTCTCGACGAAGCTACCGCAGCTTTGGATGGAGAGAACGAGAAACTCATTCAAGAGGCTTTGGATGAATTGCAGCGTAACAAGACCATCATCACCATCGCCCACCGTCTCAACACTATTCAGGATATGGAACGCATTGTCGTGATGGACAAGGGGCGTATCGTGGCGACGGGAACGCACGAAGAATTGATGGACAGTTGTCCCTTATACCGCAATATGACGGAAATGCAGGAACAAGTAAGTAAATGGCAACTGAAAGAAGAGGAGGTATAAATAATGGTACGCAATATATTGAACGAACTGACCGCCCGCGGAGTGTGGCATCTGATAATCTCCGCACTGTTTTTCGTGGTTTATGCCCTTTGTGGCACGGCGATTATGCTTACCGTCTTGTTCCTTATCGATCGCTATATATCGGGCGAAAGCGTTTCGCTCGTTTCAGCAACGTGGATACTCGGTGGTCTGCTGGTTTTGAAAACCATATCCAATGCCATAGCCGATATGAGCAAACACTTTGCCGGCTTCGATCTCGTGGAACGCATTCGTGAGAAAATCATCTTGAAACTGAAAATGTTCTCGCTCAGTTTCTACACCAATGAACGGCTGGGCGAGATAAGCACCGTCATTCACAAAGACGTGGATAATATGGAAATGGTTGTGGGGCACCTTTGGACACGGATGTCCGCCGACTTCATCGTGGCGCTGATACTCGGCATCGGGCTGTTCTGTGTGGACTGGCGCATGGGATTAGCGATGATTGCCATCCTTCCTATTGCCCTCTTCTCCTTGTATCGGGGCATCCGTTCGGGAATGAAAGCGCAACAGGAGGCACAAGACGGTCTGGCGGATATGGTCAGTCTCTTCGTTGAATACGTCAAGGGCATACCTGTGTTGAAAGTCTTCGGAGGAAAAGGAATGTTCCGTGACAGGCTCGACCGTTCTGTCAGCGAGTTCGGGGAGAGCAGCAAGAAGACCTCACGGTTGGCAGCTGTAAGCGTGGGCAGATATGCCTTTCTTATAGAATTGGCTTTCGCACTGATGGCAACGCTTGGTCTTTGGTGGACTCGGCATGGCGAACTTTCCCTTTTTGTTTATCTGATGTTCGTCATCGTCTCGAAAGAATTCTACAAACCTTTTGTCAATATGGAGAGTCATTGGCTGAACTACATCAAGGTAAAGGACAGCTACGAACGCATTTCCCGTCTGTTGGACGCTCCCGTTATCGTCAACCCCGACCAACCGAAAACGGCGGAACATTTCGACCTCTCGTTCGATGGTGTCGGATTCCATTACGAAAAAGAAGGCTTTGAGATGAAGGAGCTCACATTCCATGTTCCCGAAGGAACGGTAACGGCTCTTGTCGGCTCGTCAGGCTCCGGCAAGACCACCATCACCAATCTGCTGCTCCGCTTTTGGGAACCGCAGGCAGGTTGTATCCGTATAGGCGACGTAGACATTCGGGAGATGGACTACGATTACCTGCTCGGTAAAATCAGTGTGGTGATGCAGAACGTCATCCTCTTTTCCGACACCATTGCCAACAACATCAAGGTGGGCAACCGCAATGCCACACAGGCGGAAATCAAGGAAGCCGCACGTCGGGCGATGATACACGACTTCATCGTAAGTCTTCCCGATGGTTACGAAACGAAAGTCGGAGAAAACGGCTTGGGACTGTCTGGCGGACAGAAGCAACGCCTCTCTATCGCACGTGCTTTCCTCAAAGACGCTCCCATCCTCCTTTTAGATGAGATAACGAGCAATGTTGATCCCGCCAATGAGTACAAAATACAGCAAGCAATGTCTGCCCTTATCCGAAACCGCACGGTCTTGGTCATTGCCCACCATTTGCAGACCATCCGCAATGCCCACCAGATTATCGTGATGGAGAAAGGACAACTTATGGAGAAAGGCACGCACGCCGAACTCGAAGCAAAAGATGGAATATACCGCAAGCTGCTGGCGATGCAGTAAGCTCGTAACAAGAACAGGCAGTAAGATTCTTCTTGCTGCCTGCTTTTTCTTGTTCAAACGAATTGTCTTTAGTTTACTCTCCAAAGCACCTAAGCTTTTTCTTGATTACTCCTAAGCTTTTAGTCGAAAGCTCTTGCTGCTTTTATTTACAGAGTAGAGACGTTAATTCTCCTCTCTTTCTATGAGTTTCTATTTCGGAAATTGTAACAAAGATAGGATATCGCAACACCAGCCATTTCTCCAATGCATCAAATTGCGTTTCACTTTTCCTCCAAGTGTCTCAAGAAAGTGATTTCTTAGACAATGCTAGGGCGACATTTCTCATATCTTTCATTATGCTTCGATCAAGGACTTTGGCATAATGTTGCGTCATCTTGATGTTGAAGTGACCAAGCATTTTCGCCACATTCTCAATGCTAACACCGTTTGCCAAACAAACAGAAGTAGCATAGCTATGTCTTGCGGTATGCGTGGTTAATTTCTTCTGAATGTTACATAAGTCGGCTATTTCTTTCAGATAACTGTTCATCTTCTGATTACAAGGTACAGGAAGAAGTGTTCCTTTCTTGTGACGGGATGGATGATTCTCATACTTCTTCAATATTTCCTGTGGTATATCCAACAAGGGAATATTGCACATATTTTTGGTTTTTTGTCGAGGTTTACGAATCCAAAGGTTTCCGTTATCATCTCGCACAAGATGTTCGGGAGATAATTGTTGTACATCAATAAAAGCAAGTCCGGTAAAAGCTGCGAAAATAAAGATGTCACGGACAAGTACAATTCGTTCTACGGTAAATTCTTTTTGGTAAATAGTTTGCAGCTCTTCCAGTGTAAGAAACTCTCGGATAACCTCTTTCTCATGGAATTTTATTCCGATAAAAGGGTCTTTTGTAATCCATTCGTTGGCAAGTGCAAGGTTGGTTATCTTTTTCAGACATTTCATGTAGCGGATAACCGTGTTTTGTTGGCATTCCTTCTCTGTCTTCAGATAAAATTCAAAGGCACGAACAAACTCTCCATTGATTTCAGTCAATAGAAGATCATCTTTATTGTATCTCCTTTGGATCAATTCCGCCAAATAACGTTTGCACGTTTCATAACGCCGAACAGTAATCAAAGTATAATCTTTACCTATAAGAACTCGACATTGATCATTGTGTTCCTGTATCGTAGCAAGGAGAGTTTTGGGTTGTTCTTTCAGAATATTTAAGCCGAAGAATTTTTCTTGAAGAATACGAGCGGTTATTGTGCTCCCTTGTTCTTCTAACTCGGTAAAGATAGAGTTTAACTTGATTTTTGCTTCTTCTATGTAGCTATTCAGTTCGTTGGCTTTACGACTTTTACCACGTACACACTCTTTGGCTTGGTTCCAAGAACTCGGATCGACACTTTTTCGGATATTAGTTTCGACACGTTGTCCATCAACGGTAATTCTCATGCAAACCGAGGCTTCTCCGTTTTTGAGCAGTTTCGTCTTCTTGATAAAGAAGAGCACATTGAATGAAATCCTTCTCATTTCGATACGTTTTTAGTTGATACAAAATTCGGAAATCACTCACGAGTTATCGACACGCAAATCACTGCATATCAGTGGTAAAGAAACTTTTTCGGTGGAGATTTCATTCTGCTGTTTTTGCTCCACCTTTTGCTCCACCAAAACCGGTAATATTCTGCTATATTTTGCGTAAGTGGGAAAAATAAAAACTCCCGACTTCGTTTAGAAATCAGGAGTTTACTGCTAATTGCTTTTCTTCAAAGTGGTGCCACCAGGAATCGAACCGGGGACACAAGGATTTTCAGTCCTTTGCTCTACCAACTGAGCTATGGCACCCCAAAGGTCACTAAACCGAAAAAATCGACAACCGCAAGCAAGCGTCACTTTCTCGTTAGCGAATGCAAAGTAACAAAAAAAATATGACATCACCAAATTTTTCACCTTCTTTTTTCTACATTTCTCCGCATATTATTTATATTAAGCTATAAATCAGGGAATTATATTCGCCATTTTTTTATTATTTCTGCCATCATTTTTCCACGACTATCCTTCTACAAAACGATTTTCCCCTTAGAGAAGAGTTTTTTTACACGGGTATGACGATTTCTTATGCACCCTCCCCTATCCCGATGCTCGTCAGCGGTATAAAGTCGCCAGCATTACAAACAAGTAGTTGTCCTATCTGCAGAACAATAGTTCCTCGTCAAGCTATACCTATATCCAATCCTTTTGGCCCTATAAGGACTCGAGCAGGAATATACACTTATAAAGAATAAACGATTCACAAAAAAAATTTTTTATTATCTTTGCAAAAGAGTGCCTACATACAGAAAAATAGGTTTATATACAAACAATACTTATGAGCATAACGATCTTATTTTCGCTTTTTGTCGAACCTGTTTGAGCAGCCACAAGTAAACGTATAGCGATAGCCCGCTTGTATACAGCCGGGCCTGTGTAGCATTTTACCATCATTCATTTTGATATTATGAAAAAATTTTTACCCTTATTTTTTTTGCTCTGGATATCCTTAACGGCTTTCGCTGCAAAGGATACGCCCATATGGCATACGGGAACCGAGGGCCCCGTGTATCACTATGATATTGCTGCTGGCAGTCCCCGCCTCTACTACGACAAGGGAGGACCCGACAAAGATATCGACCCCAATTTTGCGCTGACCATAGTTCAGCTAAGGCCAGCTACACCCGATGCCCATATCACCGTCGTATTTGAGGAAATGGAGATAGGCAAAAATGACGAGATGCGCTTCTACAATGGGGCCATTACGCTGTGGAATGGCCCTGATGAAAGCGGAGAATATTATTACGATTGGCCCCGCAATACCAATCCCATATATACCGTTAAGGGTACTCCCGAGAAGCAAGCTTTTTCCGTTTCTTCGACCGCTGCAGATGGTTGCCTGACAGTAGGCTTTACCCATCTGGAAAAAGCTAAAGGATGGAAGGCTACAGTGTATTGCGTAAAGAATGGATCGTCCGAACCTACGGTATCTCCCCGCATATTCTATGTTACAGCCAATGGCACAGGCAATGGCTCTTCGTGGCAAGAGGCTACGAATGATTTACAAGAAGCTATCGATGCCGCACAAGCAGGAGACGAAATATGGGTTGCACAAGGCGTGTACAAGGCTAAAAAACTCATTTCGCCTAGCAAAAAAAGGTCGTACGCTTTTATTCTCAAAGAAGGAGTGTCTATCTATGGAGGTTTTGCTGGGACGGAAAAAAGCCGTGAAGAGCGCGAACGACAAGAGGGAATAGGCAACCAATATATCCATGAAACTATCCTATCGGCTGATGATGAGATCCCCGATGTATGGAAAAGAGAAAAAGGCGCAGGCTCCAATGTTCGAGAAGAGTGGACAATAGAGGGAAATAAAGATAATGCCAATCATATATTATATAGCAAAGAGCACTTCGAAAAAGAGACCGTTTTTGAGGGACTCACACTGAAAGGCTCGAACGCCAATGTATACAACGTATACTGTGGAGGTGGAGCCCTCTATGCAAGTGGTCACATAGAACTGCTCAACTGTACACTGGCTGAACACTATGCCTATACAAGCATAGAGTCCATGGATACCTGGAAATATTATGGCGGCGCAGTAACGCTCCTCAAAGGTCAGGGAAAAGCTACGATAAGCAATTGTATGTTTACCAAATGTATGGTATCCATGCCCAACGGGACGGCCGCAGGCGCAGGAGTATATATAGAAGAAGGAAAGATCGAAAATGCAATCTTCGAAGATTGCATTGCCCTTGACCAGGGGGGAGCTATTTACGCCATACGCTCTTTGGTAAAGAAGTGTGTATTAGGCAATAATTATGCCTCTTCTGGCGGAGCCATATATGCCAAATATTGTAAACTTGAAAACAATACGTTATATAGCAACAAAGCCATGCGAGGAGGTGGGATTTTTGCTATAGATAGCCATTTGAGCAATAATATCATATACAATTGTTATGCCGATGATCCCATCTATAAAGATGGTACATTCAGCAACAGAGGTGGAGGCGCTATCTGGGGCGAAGGAAAAAGCGACCTCGTTGGAAACCTGATTTATAATTGTAGTGGATATAAAGGGGGCGGCGTCTTCCTAAAAGATAGCGGTGATTTCGTATATAATACGATCGTAAACTGCATAAGCGTATTCGAGCCAGAGACCAGTAATTTGGTAAGCTTACCGACAAGCGTCATACCACTCAACTCCGTTTACACTGCTGTCGATGAAGCCACTACGTTTGCATCCCCATCCTCATTCAAAGGATATACCAACGATAAAGAGAAAAAAGCAACGCTAGAGAGCTGTGATTGGCACCTTTTACAGACGTCTTCATTGATCGCTACAGGAAAAACAAGCAACTATGATAATACAAAAGATATTTACGACAAACCTCGTATAATCAACAACAAAATAAATCCTGGAGCCATTGCTCAAGCGATCAGTCGAGGAGATAATACACCCAATATCACGCTCACTTTTGCCCCTGTTGATCGCAACGTACGAATAGGGACAGGAGGCTCAAACGGTACGAAATTTGCTATCGACTATGGCGATGGAGAACTGCACAAGTTCGAAGGAGCAAAAAATATCTCTTTTACGCCTAGTGGGAAAGTAAAAATATATGGCGATAAACTACTTCTCTTCATTTGCGAAGATGAGGCTCTCACCTCTATTGATTTCGGGGTTAATCCAGAACTCTTTCGGATCATGATCTATAATAGTCAAATCACAAAGATTGACCTGACCAAACTACCTGCACTTAAAGGTTTATACCTTAAAAATAATGCCCTTGAGGGGAAACTGGATTTGAGTGGTCTCACAAAAATCAATGTCGTAGAGGTGCCCGGCAATAGACTTTCGGAGATACTGGACCTCTCTTCACTTAGCCAACTCACAAAGGTGGATTGCTCCGACAACAAACTTTCCGCCCTTCTGCTGCCAAGTACAGATAAACTGAAACAGATCGACTGCTCGACAAATAACATTGCAACACTTGATCTAAGGGCGTTACCCTCTCTTGTCGAGCTATCTTGTGAAGAAAACAAGTTGTCTGCGCTTGATTTGTCGATGAATACGGCATTAGAGAAATTGTATTGCCCGAATAATCAAATTACCTCACTCGATGTCAGCAAAAATAAAAGCCTCCGCACCATTACCGCGTTCAACAACAAGATTGCTCATATAGATCTGTCCAACAACGTCTTGACAGAAGGATTATACCTGCAAGAAAATGAATTGCTTGCACTAGATCTTTCCAGGAATAGTGCGCTTCGATGGGTAAATATTGGGCACAACCACCTGAACACGATCGACTTGAGCAACCTCACTTCATTGATGCTATTGAATATCGAGGAGAATGAGCTCACTGCTATTGACCTATCTAACAACCCAGCCATCAATACATTGCATATCGGCAAAAATAAAATAGCTTCAGTCGATCTTGCCAAACAAAAGGGCTTATACTGGTTAACCTGTGGGCATAATCAACTCACGTCGCTCGATGTATCGGCAAACGAAAACCTTTCATGGCTCGAGTGCCAACATAATCAGCTAGTAAAACTTGATTTGAAAGCACAAAAAAATCTCCAAAAACTTATTGCTGATCATAACAAATTAACAGATATAGATCTTAAAGGTAAAAAAGGTATTCAAGGTATTTATCTTCACGACAATCTACTACCTGCTCAGGTACTAAAGAAATTAATCGAAGATATCCCTGATGTATCTGCCGTGGAGATCCATGACAATAATAAAGATTGGGCAAAGCATTTGATCATCAGGTCAAATATCGATAATGAACTTGTAGACACGCAATCGGCAGAGGCAAAAGGATGGATCGTAGACAATGCTCTTAGCAGTCACATAGTGCCAGCCTCTTCTCCAAGTCCTTTCTATGACAGCTATTCGATGCATCTTATCTGTTCGAAGGCTTCTCAAAAGATTGTAATCTACAGTACGGATGGCGAAACCATCGTTGCTATTAATAGCCCCTCAGAGGTGAATGATCTCAGCACGCTGGCTAAAGGCAACTATATCGCTTCGATTATTTACTTCGATGGATCTAGAGAGACTATTCGATTCGTCAAATAGGATAACAAAGCTAGCGATATAGGTTGCTATGCCTGTATCCGTTAATAATAATGGGCGAATATGAAAAGGGGCTACACTTTGTCAGTGTAGTCCCTTTTCATATTCGCTAAGGTCTGATAAATCTTCAGCTATAAAACCAAAGCAGACAAAGACATTTGGCTATAACATCCTAATACACAGATAGTTTTTCTGCATTCCACTGTCCATTGATAAGATAATGGACTATATAGCATCCTTTTTTTAGTCCAGATACATCCACTTTCCGTTGTAGAGTAATCGTCTCCTCCTTTATGCTGTTGCCTGCTAGGTCATGTATTCTATACTGCATGGAGCCTTGGGGAAAAATAATATAGTGTTGCGTAGGATTGGGATATAAATGGAAGAGGGGGTCTTTATCTATTACCGCTGCATTAGCCAAGAAATGAGCCACTATATTTTCTGGATGTTCTGCGATCATAACGCCTTCATCGGTACAGAGATAAAGGCTGCCTTTATGGAAATATATATTGAATATTTGTAATTTTGGACTCAAACCAAACTCTTCAGCAATATGGTAATAAGAGCCGTCTTTTAGACGTAGATATAGCCCATCTAGGAGGGTACCAATAAAAGCATTATCGCTGCTATCAAAAGCTATTTTTGTGGTAATCGTGATAGGCTCCTCCTTGGGTCCTAATTCATGATTTTTCTCTTTTGTCACAAGGTCATAAACGACAATACCATAGAGTTTTGAAATCCAGGCTTTACCTTTGTGGAAAAGGACATCTCGCACATTATTGTCGGTCACTTCATGTCTTTCTCCGTTACTAGGATCGGCAATACTTTCCTTTGTCTCGAAACTTTCCATTCGAAATGTGCCATTGCTTAAAATTAGTACGCCATCTACCGAACAAAACCACAGCTCTCCTTGAGGCGATTCAACAACATTGAAAAAAGAATTGCATTTTTGTGGGAGCTCACGTATCGTTGTATCATTAAAAAAGGTAAAGATCTTGTTATCCATATCGATTCTAGCAAACCCTAGGTTATTACCAAAGGTCGTCCCCCATATGGTACCGGTTCTATCTTGTGCAATTTTAAAGTTAGGATATACTTTTTCGTTATTTTCATTCGTATAATAAAAAGGCATAAAATCCCACGTCTTTTTATCCAAATCATAGAGGGCTATTCCCCCTTTTCCCGAAAAGATCAGATTGTGAGTATTAGGTCTATTGTCTGCAATAATATTCGCTACGTAGTTGGATGCAAGTGCGCTACTATCTGCATTTGACAGATTATAGTTGTACCAAGACTCTCCATTATGCATAGACAAACCAGAGGATGTAGCAAACCAGAGAGAATCATTTTTTCCAAAATATAGCGCGTTTACAGTATTACCCGCTAAGCCCAAAGATCTCATATGACTCCATCTGCCTCTTTCATTACGATAGGAAATACCCCCGTTACGCGTGCCTATATACGGGTTATTATTTTTGTCGATTGCGATCGAGAGGATATCGTTTGAAAAAAGAGCACTATTCGTGTCGAACAGCTGAATATGATTGTTTTTTTCGATGAGGGTCACACCTTTCCCATCAGATCCTATCCACAAATTACCATTTTTATCAACTGCTACATACTGTACGAAATTATCTGCTAAACCTTCGTTTTGAGTTAAAAACTTTTCGATCTTCTTCGTTTTCCTATTTATCAATAGTAAATCGATACCTGTACCAGCATATATATAGGTATTATCCATAGCTAGTGATGATACGCCCGTCTGATAATCTTCTGATAGAGCAATAAATCTTTCTCCATCAAAAAATTTCACACCGCTAAAGAGCGTACCGCCATAAAGCGTTTCATACTCCTTATCATATAGAAGACAAAGCAGACGATCAAAAGGATTATTCCCCAAGGTATTATAATCAAAGTGAATCCAGTCTCCCTCATTGGAATAATAGGAAAGGACATTGGCAAATTGCTCCCAATTGGAAATATAATAACCGTTCTTATTGTCTTCGACGATATCAAAAACGGTATTACTTTGCAAGCCTTCAGCAACAGAACTTTTAGCTTGAAATAAGGATATTATCCCCGTTGGTTCAATTTTGTTAATCCATTTTCATCCGAACATACCCAAATATTCGATTTACTATCTTCGAAGAGTTTGCCCAGGCGCTTATTAGATAAGGGAAAACTATCTTGCTCCTCATACTTTTTCCATTTTTGGCCATCAAAAGTAGCCAAAGCTAAATTCGTACTTACCCACAACTTGCCATCCGAGGAAAACAGCAGCGAAATCACTTCATCAGAGGGCAATCCTGAAGAGGTTGTAGCAGTATTCACGACTTTCCATATATTGGCTTCCTGAGCTAGTGAAAAGATCGGGAGATTTGCCATGATACAAACAAAAAAAACAAGTAAAATCTTCTTCATACAGATTACAATAGGCGTAGTATTTTTGAGTTAGTTGACATAAGTAGAAAGCTTTTTCCTAGGCAAGTAGGGAGCAATATTCTATAAAAAAGGGCTGTTATAAAATACCTTATCAAATATACGATTGCAGAAAATAGAGACTCGAGCATTTTGAGCGAGAAAAAAAGAGACAAAGTTTTCTCCTTTAATAGGTTAGTTAGATGAGAAACCAGAATCAAAATTCTGGCCTCGTCGCGGAGGAGCAATAATTAAACATCAATGTAAAATCATCTATTATGTCGAAATAAAAAGGACCTATAAGCAATCGAACTTTTTGCTCCGCGTAGTAGGCAATAATATAGAAAGCATTTTTTGATTCTAACTTTTGTACAATCACGAAACCATTCTTTTCGAGCAATTCATTAAGAGCTGGCGTAGCATTATTGTCATGAACGTAGAACTTTCCTTTTTCAGTCAATAGAACATAGGACTCCTGTAGTTTATTCGCATTATCCCTAACTACTGCAAAACAATATACCCAATAGGGAATTTGCCGATTATCCGTTTGGACTTAATACATCTTTAGATCAGAAGCTTATTTGTAAAGGACTGGTTGATCTAGTCTATTTTTTGCAGTATGCCTCGAGCATTTCAACGATAGTCTTACCAAAAGCGGTAAGAGGAGGAACCATAAAAGCGTCTTCAAATGATAGATATTTCTCATCGGATATCAGCTGCGCACTCTCTTGCTTTTTTAGCTCTGTGGGCCTACATCTCTGAAGAGAGGCAAGCAGCAAAGCAAAAGATAGTGAGAAAAAGGGAATGAATAAGAGAGTTCGTTTCATAGCATTCATCATTAATAGTATTCTCATTATTTTTCAGCAGCAAAGATATAAAAAATTTCTATGTCATTTGCACCATGGAGCAACACGTGCACTAACGATCTTATAAGCAAATGCTCTCTCGCATATATATATATATAACAGCTATCAAAGAATTTTGATCAGTCTGGATCTATTCTTTATGCTCCCATTTGCACAAGTCGACGAAATATCCCATATCGTTCTTTTCATAAAAAGAGTACTTTTTCACTAATTCACAAAAAATATAGTACTTGTACTAAGTAGGCTAAATTGGCTTATGTTTTACAGAAGCATTGTGTTGTGCTATACGCTGCGATAATAAAAATATCGAGGAGGGTGATAAAGAAAAGCACCCTACCCCGATTGCAGTTCGACAAGCTAGTCAGAATATTTTGTTATAACACTACTTATCCCTATTGTACGATGAGTTTCTGGATAAGCACACTATTTACACAAAGAAGATATACGCCACTATCAAGGATATCAGTTTTTAATATAGCATTGCCATCAGAATCGGCTATGGTATGGAATAGAGATATGCCTTCCATTGTTATCAATCTGATGTCATCACCAGGTTGTGCCCCTTTAAGGTTGATAGTATTCTTCTCTTGAATGATACTTATTCTAGGATCTATTATATTTCCATTACTACTTTCACCACTATACTCCACTACTGCATCCGTTTGAAAATTTTCACTGTTAAGATCCATTACTTTCCAATTCTTGTTTTTAGCTAGAGTAACCTGCGAAGCAGTGCAGATATTCTGCTCGAGTTTCGATTTCGTATTGATTACAAGGAAAGTAGCTTGATTTTCATGAAGGTGCTTGGGAAGAGCCTCGACGATATGCTGCATCTCATCTTTATTGATTTTGTTATTAAAAATCCAAAGATCTTGCAACTTTTCTTTATTAGACAAGTCCAATGCTGTAAGATTATTAATACCACAATAAAGAAGATCCAGATCTGGATTATTAGAAAGATCTATTTCATGCAACACATTGTTGTTACAGATCAACTGTTTTAGTTTGGTGTTCTTGCTAAGGTCAACAGAAGAGACACCTATTGAAGAGATCCATATACTTGTCAGTTCAGGATTATGTGTAAGGTCGATCGATTTTAAAGGATTTCCATCACAAGTCATCTTTCCAAGATGCGGACATGGACTTAGATCTAAGGAGGTTAACTGATTAGAAAAGCAACTCAATATGTAGAGATCCTTTTGTTGCGATAAATCCAAATGCTCAAGCAGATTTGCGTAACAAAACAGACGTGTGAGCTTTGGGTTCTTAGAAAGATCTAGTATTCTGAGTCTGTTGTATGTGACATCAAGAACAGAGAGACTGCTCAACTGCGATAAATCAATTTCCTGTAAATTGTTAATAGCTAGTTTCAGTACGGCAATAGATCTTGCCTTACTCAAATCAATTGACATTAATTGCTGAGCAAATGCTTCAAATGAATGAATATTTCCCTCGATTACAACGGTATCACCTGTAATGAGTAATTCACAATCCTTTGCATTGAGCAAATTCCCCGTTGCCCCTTTTAATACAATATCATCTGTAAAGCCTACTTTGATCGTAACTTTTTTAGCAGAGGTTGTAAAAGCAATGGACTGTTTTTCTACTTTTGTATTACTTCCTTCATACTCTCGATAGCGTCGAGATTCAAACGCAAGCGGGGTCCACCCTTTCTCTTTGGCTATTGCGACCGCCTCTTTTGTACAGATGTTTTCTTCTTCATTGCGAGAAAGATCGATTACAGCAATCGTTGCCGGATTTTCACCACTGTTTCCACTGACAATAGTAGGAAGGGTGTTTATGGCCTCTGTCATGGCCTGCTCACTCATTTTGTTGCATTCAATATAAATGTTACGAAGCGATTTCAGACCTGTAAAATCAATCTTTTCGATTTGATTTCTCGAACAGTTGAGAAGATTAAGATCCAGAAAAGGAGATAGATTAATCTCTGTCAAGCGATTTGCATTACAAGAAAGCGCTTGAAGAGCTACGCATGAGGTTATGTTAAGATCAGATATTTTGTTATACCCACATGACAGCGATGTCAGTTTCAAACAGTTTGTCAGATCAAGATCTGAAATATTACAGCCCTCACACTCAAGCCTTTTCAGTGACGTATTGCCGCTAAGATCCAACTGATCAAATGGATTGTCAGATGCTAGCAACGTTTCCAGTTTATCGAGCTGACGTAGATCTATCTCGCGCAAATTATTGTTATAACAGTTTAACCATTTAAGTCTATAGCAATTAGATAGATTTATAGATGTCATCTCATTTCTATGTGCATATAGATATACGAGATTAGGAACGTTGCTCACATCCAGTGAAGTGAGTAAATTTTCCTCGCAATCGATTCGATCGAGATAGATTGCATTTTCAAAGGTGAGACTGGTAATTTTATTGCCAAATAGGGCGATCATTTTTGCAGGACCCTTTATTGTAACCTTTTTATCTACCAATCTATACTTTTTCCATTCAGTATTGATAAATTGTGCGTCCACACCTGTTACTTGTATAGGGGCGCCTGTCGAGGAAATCGTTCTAAGTATAACAGAATCTCCGATATTGAGTGCCGTTTCAAAAGAAATAATTTGCTGTTTTTCTTGTGCTTTTACCGAAGAGATGCTAAACAAGGGGATCAAGAAGATAATCGTATGGAATAATTGGAATAATAGTTTTTTCATTGTAATGCTTTATAATCAAGCCTGCATTAGTATCGTAAGAAGGGAAGCGTAGCAGTCGTGTACTTGGTTCCCTTTCCTTTTATTGTTAATTAAAAAAGCAATATTCGATCATTAGTGATCGTCAAAGTTGGGGCTTTGTAGGAGAGTAAGAATAGTTAAACATCAGCATAAAACCATCTATCTGATCAAAATTAAATGGTCCTATAATCAGTCTAATTTTTTCTCTGGATGATAAGCGAAAAGATTTTGAGTGACATCATAATCCAACTTTTGCATCACTTCAAAACCATTTTTTTCGAGCAGTTCGTATAGAGCGGGAGTTCCTTTATCTCCATCAATATACTTAGATCCAGTCTCTGGAATCAAGATATAGGCTTCATGGTGTTTATTTGCATTCTCTCCTTTCACAGCAAAAACATACGCCCCAAAAGGTACCGTTGGATCGTTTGTTTTGATATAATATATCTTTACTTCTTCCGACTCATCGTAAAGAACAGGTTCATCCAAGCCATTTTTTTTGTAATAGGCTTCGAGCATTTCAATCGCTGTTTTACCGAAGGCGGTAAGGGGAGGAACTAAAAAAGCATCCTCAAAGGACAGATAATTAACTTCTGGTTTTTCGGGCGTCTCCGCTACTTTTTTTGGGGGATCGGGGTGTGAACAACAAAATGCAGTAGCGGCAATCAATACCAAGGAAAGTAATAAACGAATCGTCGTTTGAAAAAGAGATCTTTTCATAGCATTCATTATTATTAATAGTTATATTTTGTATTCAATATTTCTAGTAGCAAAGATATGGAAAGTTTCTTTAATTCACAAACGACTCATTCAAATATATAAAAAAAACAACTTTTAGATATAAAAAACGGGATAAAGTTTTTTTCCGACCTGCTCTCAATAGGAGGCAAGAAATAAGAAATGTAAACGATAACGTACTACTCTACCGCTTTTTTTCGGATCTTTGCACAATAACTTGAGGGTGAAATACCTGTTTCTTTTTTAAATATACGGCTAAAATACTGTGTATATTCAAAACCCAACTCGTAGGCAACCTGAGAAACGGATTTTCCTGAGGCTAAAGCATTTTTTGCTAGTTGTATAATATAACGACGAATAAAATTACTGGCCGTATCGCCTGTAGACTTTTTCACAAAATCGCCAAAGTAGTTGGGCGAAAGAGCAAGTTGTTTGGAGAAAAATTGTACGGTAGGAAGTCCATGGAAAATTGTTTCTTTTGCTCAAAATAATCGCGTAATAGGGTATCAAATTGTATGATCCGATCGTCCTTTTTGGCAGGCTTTACATCGAATAGACGCTTATAAAAACGATCACAGAAAAGAAGCAGCAAGGCAATACATCCAACAATGACGGTATCATGATGTACATCACTGGGGCCTTCTATTTCATACTGAATTTGTTGAATTAGCGAGGTAAATAATATTTGTTCTTTTTGTGTGAGATACAAAGCTTCCTGTACGTGATAATCGAAAAAAGTATAGGTTTTAATTAGATTGTCCAAAGGGGGTCCCTGCAAAAGATCTGGATGAAAGAGTAAGGCCCAACCCGTCATTTGGACTTTTTCACCATTGTCTTCTTTGCCACCGATCTGACCAGGTGCGACACATAAAAGCGTTCCTTGCTTATAGTATATTGACCTGCTCCATACTTCAAGTTGATAGCAGACTCTTCATGAAAAAAAATACCATAGATATCGTAATTGTTGAGACCATGAGGGACAGGTGATATTTTGGCATAACCTATAACATACCAAGGGATGAGGATTGTCGCTCCCCACATACCGTGCATAATCCCCTACAGAGCGAACTTTTAAAATATTTTTCATATACTGCGAAAAAGCATTCTATCTAGAACATAAGGTAGATTTTTTATGTAGATAATAATACTGCAGAAGAAAAGAGATCTGTAATATGTATACAAAAAACCGTCATTCCGTCACTTTTTTTTGTATCATAATCGATTAACTTTGCAAGAGAGAAAAGAGCTCAAGAGAGCACAAAATGAGTTTACCAAATATGTAAAAAAGAAATATACAGCCATTAACCTTAAACTCGTAAAAATAGAGAATAGAAAAAGAGTTTTTTTTCAGAGTATCATGAAAAAAATCTTCTTAATTATCACGTTGAGTACATTAACAATCCATCTTATGACACAAAAAAAATAATTCAAAAAGCTGGTCGTGAACAACTCGGCAACTTTGCTTCTAAATTTGCAGAGCTCAACGACGATGTTCTTTTTTCGTAAATTATGGAATCGCAACGACTTACTCAATCTCCGTGACCGTAGTCTTGTGACGATGACATCGTTGATAAGCCAAGGCATGACCGATAGTTCATTAGTTTTTCACCTTCAGGAAGCAAAAAGAAACGGCATTACACGTTCAGAAATCGCTGAAATCATTACACATATAGCTTTTTATGCTGGATGGCCAAAAGCGTGGGCAGCCTTTCGCTTAGCAAAGGACGTATGGGCAGAGAAAGAAAGCGAAGAAGACGCTAAAGCAGCATTTCAGCGCGAGATGATTTTTCCGATAGGTACACCTAATAGTGCATATGCACAATACTTCACAGGCAATAGTTATTTGGCCGTTATTTCCTCTGAAAAAGTCGCTATAGTCAATGTCACCTTCGAGCCAAGTTGCCGAAATAACTGGCATATCCACCATGCAAAACGCGGAGGAGGTCAGACACTTATCGGAGTAGCTGGTAGGGGTTGGTATCAAGAGGAAGGAAAGCCTGTTGTAGAAATCTTACCAGGTACCGTAATTCATATTCCTGCCAACGTGAAACATTGGCACGGAGCTACATCTAATAGCTGGTTTGCTCACCTTGCATTTGAAATACCAGGAGAAGGCAAATCCAATGAATGGTTAGAACCACTTAGCGATGGGGTGTACAATAAACTTAAGTAGTAGATTCTTTTATAGTCCCATCATAAAGCCCCAAGAAACATATTTTTGGGGCTTTCCCCTACAACCATAAATCGTTTTTAACGCAATTCTCTACTAAAACTGTTGACAGTTAACTTCCTTTAATTTTTTCTATTTCATCGAATAGGTCTTTGTGATCATTTCCCCATTTATCCATCATATGTATGATATGAATTAAAGATTACCCAAAGGCGTCAGGAAATAGGGCGTTTTCCTAGGAGGCCTACTATAGACAACATACCGTACCACACCCATTCGCTCCAATTCACTCAAATGCTTCAAGAGCACTCTCCTGAAAGATCCTTTTATTGTTCGCTGCAATTCTAGCGGTCGCTGGATAGCATTAGTAATACAATTGATAAGGTAAGGCTTTCTTTTAGCGCCTAAAAAATATTGCGTGATAGTTAATGACACACGACAAATCGATCGGAGTTTTTTATATTGATACATAACGATAGAGTTTATTAGTGCAATAAGTAATGAATATGGTAAATATCGAAAAGAAATAATAGTGTGAATAATTTATCTCATATTATGAAAGAAAGATGATAGTATATTGTATTTTGCATCCGCAAATAACGATATGAATAACTACGAGGGTAACACTACTCTCCTAAACATTTAATTTAAGTGCAAAAGAAATCAACGAATAAAAAATCCTATCAGACGCACTTTGTGACATTCTTTGCAAAGCAGCACAAGAAAAAAGTAATGAGTTGGGCTTAGATATCAGTTTTGCTATAGCATATCGCCTCGGACACCCCCGCCTGTATTGAAGGTTTGGTGACCCCCTAGTCCTGAGTATCACGCTTGTTCCTAGAAAAGCATATGCAGCGGCTGTCACACAAAGTAAAACAGAAGAACTCGCTAAAACAGCTACAGAAGAAGGAGCTTTATTGGGAATGCATTGTAATGATGACCGCATTATCTTTGTAACAGGAAGATACCCTCTCATTGCTTGCAGAAAGATTATCGGAGGTATAGGTGTAGCAGGAACAGTAAAGAACAAGCCATCTTAATTGAAGAGTACGTTGCCCAGACATTCAACAACTACATCGAACACCTTCTGAATATATAATATGAGAAAAGAATCAATAGAAAATAAGAGCAAATAAACTATATAAAATATATGGTAGTAAAAATGGATATATGCCTAAAACTAAATGCTCCATTGAATTCTTGTTCTCAATGTACAAAGGGGAATACATTGAGAAACCTATTATCCAAAGGAAATAGTAATATTTTGGATAAAAAAATAATAAAAAAAACTCGAAAAATTTGTCTTTTACAGATTTATTCCTACCCTTGCAAAGGTTAGGAGTAGACCATTATGATAATGAATTGTTCTATGCAAACGATCATCATGGACTATGGTGAAGAAAATTGTTTCTTTCCCAACCCTCTTTGTCCTAACGCCCCCCAACCAATAAATACATATTGGATAGAATAATTATAATTAAAAACACTTTTTTCCTAGTGCTATTATTTTCATCAATAACTTTTGCGCACGCGCAAGAAAAAGCCATAGAAGGATTCGTATACATTGATTAAAAAGAGGCTGTTGAGATGGCTCTCGTAGCACTTCACCCCGACTATATTAGCGCCAATCCAACTCTCTTTACGTTTACCGATAAGAAGGGTTACTATCGCCTTAATTTAGAAGAACCAATCGCCAAACAATATGGCGATTATTCCTGCTGTAAATCAAGTGGAAACACATGTCTTTAACCAAAGACCCATATCGAACGAATGAAAGAAAATATTGAGATCTTTGATTTCGCTCTTTCTGATATGGATATGGCCATGATCTCTACAATGGACACTGGTACTAGTTTATTCTTTGACCACCACAATGCAGAAACTGTTCGCAGGTTTATGGAATGGAGATAATATGACAAAAACATTAAGTTATCACTTTAATATCAAAATAAACTACAATGATAGGAAGTATATAGAAAAGGAAAAAATAATATCGATAGTATATTGACAAGCAGAAAGTAAAAGACACCCCCAAACAGGAGTGACTTTTACTTTGACTAGCATTATAATTGCAGACGACCCTATCTCTGTATTTATTCTATACTTTTCTATAATACCTTGATTTTCTCAACCTTAATATTTCACACATCATTTACAAAAAAATACATACATAACAAGAGATAAGATCTCTCTATTTTTATAGCTTTTGCAATTGGCAAAAATACTTCCATCCAGTTCAATATGTTTTGATTTTCTTTTGTATCCCAGTACGTGAAGAAAATCCAAAGATTATCAACAACTTGCTCTTAGTTACCAAACGACAGTTTTTACATCACGAAACGAGTCGACAAATTAAATTAACTCGAGAAGTAAGGCATGGTATCTTCGAAAGTCTATCATTGCTACTGACCTTAGAGATGCTACTTGTGATCAGCGGTGATATTGAGTTTACTTCGCCTCTGCTTTAGATAAAAAAGTGTTCCATCTATTTTTCATTTTCTACTATATACCATCTTCTTTCAGGAGCATTTAGTTGTTGGCATTATTGTTCGACTTCATAGGTCTATATGATACAAAGGGATAATTCTTCATCGAATAGCAAATAGATATTGAAAGATACTTGCCGCTACAAAAGGCGAAAATCATTGGATCGAATAATTTCATAAAAATTTGGTCATATCAATATTTTTCTTTAGTTTTGCAGTGAGCAAGAGAAGTGATTTCTTACTACATATGGGAATAATAGATGCCGACCGCCTTTGTCAAGGGTTGAGCGACTGCCGCTATCCTTAGTGGTACACGATTCTATAACTAGAAAAAGTGGGAAAAAGCATAAAGGAGCATCTTCACCCATCAATCAGAAATTTCTCTCTTGAGCAGTGCTGTTGTTTACTTAGCATAAGGTATTGCGTTTACGAAGTCTCTCGCAAGGAAGTCGTAAAATTAAGAGCGAATTCTAACTGCGCTATAAAGAAATAAATTACATTAATGTGATCAAAAGCACAAGCTAAAGAGCTTAGAAGTTGCAGTTTACTGCAATGCAGCAAATTCCTCCCGAATGATTCGGGAAGCTGTATGAAATAAAGGACGCAAATTAGAAAAGCGAAATGAGAGGTACAGAACCACAATTCTATAGAAAACCCATTCTCAAGCGGTGGCCACCTGGCAAAGATGTTTTTTCTACACTAGATCAATAAGGCAGTTGGAATCATAGATTGTCAAGATAGTGAGTTTAGACATGAATTCCTGATTGAAGTTGCTTTGTGCAAGATCCTAAGAAGATATTCTCAAACTATTAAAATTTAAATTCAGTCCGTAGTAGAGGAGGATTATGAGAAAGATTTATTATATCCAAGTATGTTTACTTGTCGTTATGGCTATTATATCTTCATGTGCAACACACCGAAAGTTGCATTTTGCTGAAGGTTTTGTTTATCGGGCAGATAATAATTCCATTGAACATAATAGATTGCCCATACTGAAAATAGATCCTTCTGTACTACGTCTTGAAAAGAAAAGGCTAACCTTTGAAAAAGAACCATTGTCAAAAGCGTTGGAAAAGCATATTTCCTCGATTCTGCGAGAATGTAGTTCAATTCAAAAAGATGTTATTGCCGCTTCACAGGACTTTATCATCGTAAGAAACAACAATGGATGCGGGTTAGATACTAAGTATGCGTACCAATTTGATTTCGAATATGATCGGTGGGTGTGTACATATGTAGATACTCAAGCTCATACGCTTTCGTATACGGAGGCTTCTTGCTCTTTTTCGAGGAGTGTATATGTGATAAAACGAAGAAATAGAATGATTATCAAGGACTGTTTTGGAGATATTTCCGTTATCTACGTTATACAAGGAAAGGATCACAAATCTCCTTTTTACACGACCTTGATATGGGACCCTGCTGTATTTGAGGATTTTATTACTATCTCAAATTACATCAATATAGAGATAAATCCGATTAGCTATAGTATAGCAAGAAATAAATATTATCTATGACAGTCTTCAAAAAGAACAACTGATGAGCTGTCAAATGAGCTTACTATAAGAGTTGCAGATAAATTAAGAGAGTTGGGATTTGTTGTTGATGAATACGGAGATCCTGGAGTCTGTTTTGCAGATCGAAAAAATCAAGCTGTAATTAACTATGACGGCAGCATTTTTAAATGCACGACAATTGATAAATTCAACAGTGAAAACGCATTGGGAAGATTGGACACAAAGACAGGAAAGATTATTTGGGACGATAGGAAAATAGCGTACTTGAATAGTCAAGATTTGCTAACAGCTTGTTCTACATGTGCGATATTTCCAATTTGTATGGGACCATGTCGTCGTCGTATGTATCTACAGCCAAATTGGGATTGTCCCTATACAAAGCCTGATTTTGATGTATATTACTACGCTCGCGCTCTTTTTTTTAACGATATTGCGGGGCTATAGCATAATCAAAACGAGAATAACAACTGTATGAGATTTACAAAGACAGTATTGGGGACATTTTGTTTCCTAATTATATCTTCTATGACATTAAAAGCTCAATCAACGCCCATCTTGAAGTTTCTGATTGTTAGTGAAGATAACGAGCCGATATCAAGACCAGAGCTACTGATAGAGCAAAATGATTCTACTATACTCTTCTCATATCTCGATGAACGAGAGAAGAGTGTACCCCTACCAGCTATAGGACAATACCGAATAATGGTTTCTGCTCTCGGGTATCTTCCATTTGATCAGACATTAGACATAAAATCCGACACAACATTGAATATCTCTATGGATCCTAAAGTGACGCAATTGGATGAAGTCGTCATTGCAGCAAAAAGCCCATCTAAAGTAACTGCAACTGGAGAGGTATTCAAGCTTTCGAAAAAAAGTAAAGCGTTGAAAGACCCATTTAGAGCGCTCTCTGAAATCCCATCTCTTTCGGTAGATATTATTGGGCAGTCTATTACGACACGCGATGGGCAAAAACCTCTCATCCTTATTGATGGCAGGCTTGTAAATACTGGCATCTCTCCTATACTTCCATCCGATATCGAGTCGGTGGAGGTGTCAGAAATAGTAACAGCACGATATCTAGAACAAGGATACACTAAAGTAGTCAATATTCGCCTTCGTCCAGATCGCCCTTTGTATACGTACATAGATGCTAGAACGCGACATGATGTGCCTTTCCGGCAAGGTTTTGCTGGAGGTAATTTCGAGTTTGGAAGATCTAAATTCGCTGTATACGGAAGTCTGTTTTACGAATATCTCCATAATGATCGTACCTCGGTCAAATGGGAAGAACGTATGGACAATCTGGCTAAAATAAGAGAAGGTGTACAGAGTGCTCGGTTTAATGAAGTTAATGGAGATATCAATTTGAAGTGGTTACCCAGTAAGGACGATTACTTTGCGGCTCGGTTCGTATTCAAAAAGAAAACAAATCAATCAGATAGCCATCAGATTGGGACTCTATCCCTCGACAATCAACCAATACAACAAAGTTCTTTATCTGTAAGTCAAAATGATCGTCAGACTGATAATGGAATTCTTGGAGCTCTTTTTTATCAGCACACATTCAAGGATCAAAGTACTTTAGACTTATACGCTCACTATAATCGTGGAGTGGCGGACTTTTATAAATCAACAGAAGAGTTATGGGAAAAAGAGCGAAGTGCCACACATATAGGACTCAACTCAGTTCGCAATCAATATACTTTCAATGCCGATTATGCTAGTGGATCTCATTCTTTTGGATCTTTTGAACTCGGCAACCATTTGGAGTATACTGACGACCAAATATTAAATGTCGAATCTGCACCTTTTGTCAAAGAAAGTATTTTGCAACTCAGCAATTACACTTTCGCAACTTATCAGCAACGATGGCATAGATTTAGGCTAATGACTTCAGTGGGGATACAAGGACTATTTGTTAAAGCTTCAGATCGCACGAGTAGCTACTTCCGACCTCGCACTTCCGAAAGTCTCGTGTATGTGATTGATGACAAGCAAGCTATCAGACTAAGCCATGTATTGACTAACAGTCTACCATCATCAATGCAACTTGGAACTTTCTCAACCTCCTCTAATCCGCTATTACGTGAAGAAGGAAATATACACCTAAGACCAAACCAAAAAAATGTCCTTGGGCTGTCTTATGAACTCAGCCTTGATAAAGTGAGACTTTCATTGAGTTCAGATCAAACATGGATCAGAGATATCATCGAACCCTATATCTATATGGACGGAGAGCAATACGTTCGATCCTATCGAAATAATGGAACCTATAGGTCCTTCACCTTTGGACCGATGATCAGTTTCCAACACAACAATATCACTGCAATGTTAAGATCCAATGTTCTCCTGGAACACTTCAATGAGCAGCCAAAACAATGGTCGTGGCAAGTTAATGGAAACTTGATTTGGTGGATAAAAGATAATTTAGGACTAACCGCCTCCGTTAAGTATATGCCCAAAAGTTATACGAGCATCTCCGTCACACACTTTAAGAATCCATCAGTGGCTGACATATCGCTTGCTTGGTATCCTACAGACAACATCCAAATCAGTATCGGAATGCCATACTTTTGGGGAGTCAAGGAGCAATACAGCATAATTAACTCTGCTGGTTACTACCAAAAGGTAACGCAACAATTTACTAGCAGTAGTTTGCGTCCATTCATACTCTTTTCATACACATTACGCAAGCATTCCAAACTGCAAATTAGAAGTCTTATGCCAGAGGGGTCATTATAGCCAATAAACTAATACAATTATTTGCCCATAAGTGAGGAATAGAGAATTAATGTCATATTTCCAACGAGATGCAATGGATTGCGGACCAGTATGCTTGGCTATGGTGTCCGAGCACTACGGACTGCATCCTGATCGAGACCAGTTGAGGCAGCTTTGCGATCTTAACAAGGAGGGGGTATCGCTTCTTGGTATTAGCAAAGCTGCCGAAGAAATCGGCTTCAAGACTGTCGGTGGTCGTCTCAGTTTTGAAACGCTTGCTAATGAAGCTCCTTTACCTTGTATCGTTCATTGGAATCAAAATCACTTTGTCGTTGTTTACAAGTTCAAGAAGCATCGCAAGGAGCGCTTTACGGTTTATGTTGCAGATCCGGGCAAGGGACTGGTCACCTACACTAAGGAAGAGTTTTGCGAGCATTGGGTAAGCACCAAGACCAATGGAGAAGAAAAAGGTATCGCACTGCTTCTTGAACCCACGGAGCAATTTTATACGCAAAAGGATGCAAAAGCAGTTCCTACTCAAACTCGCTTGAAATTCCTTTGGGGCTATCTCAAGAAGTATAAACGCTTCTTCACGCAACTCATTCTCGGCCTTTTGCTTGGCTCGCTCCTGCAACTAGTCTTTCCTTTCCTTACCCAGTCTATTGTGGATACAGGTATTGGAGGAAAAGATATAGGCTTTGTGTGGTTGGTACTATTGGCGGAGATGATGCTCCTCTTCAGCCGTACAGCTATCGACTTCATCCGCTCGAAGATACTACTGCATATATCCACACGCATCAATATCTCGCTCATCTCGGACTTCTTCATCAAGCTGATGAAGCTTCCGATGAAGTTCTTCGACACTAAGTTGATGGGTGACCTCTTGCAACGTATAGAAGATCATCGACGGGTAGAGCAGTTTCTCACCTCAAGCAGTTTGAGCCTGCTCTTTTCATTCTTTACGTTCCTTGTCTTCGGCATTGTATTAGCGATTTATAATCTCCCTATTTTTGTCGTTTTTCTCATTGGTACAGCCTTATATGCAGGTTGGATTATCCTCTTTCTCAAAAAGCGCAGACAGCTGGATTATAAATACTTTGAGCAGGCAGGTCGAAACCGCAATGTCACTTACCAACTCATAGGTGGTATGCAGGAAATCAAGTTACAAGGTTGCGAACAACGCAAACGGTGGGAGTGGGAAGATGTGCAAGCTAACCTCTTCAAGGTCAATCTGCAATCCCTCAATCTGCAACAAATACAACAAGCAGGAAGCATCACCATCAACGAAGTAAAGAACATCTTGATTACTGTGCTTGCTGCCACAGCCGTCATTTATGGCAATATGACCCTCGGAATGATGCTAGCAGTACAGTATATCATCGGACAGCTCAACAGTCCTGTAGAGCAACTGATTCAATTCATCTACTCTTGGCAAGATGTGAGCATCAGCCTTGACCGTATGAACGAAATCCACACCGAGACCAACGAAGAGAATACAGATCGGATTCGGAACAAGTACACTGACGAAACAGCGGATGGGCATTCTATACATATCAAAGATCTTTCCTTCAAATACGACATATACAGCCCCAAGGAAATACTCTTTGACATCAACCTCTCTATCCCTAACGCCAAGGTAACAGCTATTGTAGGTGCCAGTGGTAGTGGAAAGACCACACTTGTCAAGCTCTTGCTAGGCTTTTACGAGCCACTAAAAGGAAAGATTCAGTTA
>JAEWDZ010000003.1 GCA_023389855.1 Bacteroidota bacterium | reverse complement strand
ATATGAAAGCATAAAATAAAAGTGTCGTAACTCGCTGAAGTTACGACACTTACTGTTTTTTGAAATTTTATTTACTTTGAATTTCAGAGTACTTCCAGCGGAGAGAGAGGGATTCGAACCCCCGGAGCCGTGAAGCTCAACGGTTTTCAAGACCGCCGCAATCGACCACTCTGCCATCTCTCCCTTCGGATAACAGTAACGAGTGCAAAGTTAAGCAAATATTTTGAGATATCCAAGAATTTGCTCCAAAATATTTATTGTATAGACTTTATAAATTACATAACTGCCTATAAGGACAATACTTACAGGTGGTAAAGGTATCTAGTGTCTTTGGGAAATAATTGTCGTAGCTAAAAATATCTTCCAAAAGGCTGCTCACTCGCTCTTCTACATAGTCAGGGAGATAGAGATTACTTGTAGATGCTTTGAATAAAGCATAGTTACTCACGACTTGCCTATCATTTTTCCCTTTGTCTTTTTCGGTGATCAGGGGTGAAAAGTTGGGATTATTGACCATATGGCGCAGCGTATAAAGTGCTGTCTGGATATGATTTTGGCCTTTTTTATTCATAAAGTAGGCATACAAAAAGAGCTGTGAAACAGCTTTATTATTAGTCGTCGTGGGGGCCAAGACCTCTTTTTCCAGGTTGGTGAAGTAGGCTCTGTCGGATCCTGTCTTATAGTCTACTAACCTAAGTATTTCATTACCATCTTGTATGATAGTATCTACCCTATCAATATACGCAATAAAAGAGATCTGCCTGCCATCTTGGAGGGGAAAATCAAAAAAGACCTTTTTCTCTCCTTCGATATACTTCAAATCATTGTAGGTTCTATCATGTTCGAGTACAGCAAGGATATATCGGTAGGCCGTATCGCAGTATATCTGATGTATACCATCGATAGGGGCTTTTAGAGAGCACAATACCTCTTGTTGATAGCAATCATGGACAATCTTTTTCGTCCGTGGCGAAGCAATAATTTCAGTTAAAAGTTCCTTATTTAACAGTGCATTTTCATACGGTTTGTATATGCTTTCCATCGATCGATGGATCACATTCCCGAAAGCCGCTGGGCTAGGTATTTCATCGTTTATATCCGTTTCCGGGATCTTTCGCACATATTTATAGTAAAAACGTCTTCTACATGTGATATATGTGTTAAGTGCACTAGCAGAGAAATAGTCTTCTGCCCTACCCTCTGGGGAGATCAAATAGCGACTTAACACAGCAGCTATCTGCTCTCTACTTTCTATACACTCTTCTTTTAGATGGACATTGGCTATAGGCATCACCAAGGAAGTTGTACGAAAAGCAAAAGGGGTGAGAAATTTTAGCTGATGTATATAGCGAGAGACCTCTCCGTTGTCATCACCTCCTGAAATAAGATAGACCTTTCTCGCGCCCAATATAAGACGGTAGAAGTAATACGCCTCGATTTCTTCTTTCGTACGATAGGTAGGTAATCCATAGCCTACCCTCAAATTATAGGGAATATAGCTATTGGTATTGTCATAGGTATTGGGAAGCATCCCTTCATTGGCATCAGGGAAAATAAGATAATCAAAAGATAGTAAACGGCTTTCTAGAAATCCCATTACTTGTAAACCATTCAAGGGCTCCCCTTGGAAAGGAATCGATATAGTACTCGCTATTTTTAGCAGTAGCCTAGCTGTAGAGGCTATCGAAAGTTCTTCGCCAAGGGTAGATAGGACATTCTTCTCCCGCAGTACGGCATTCTGAAAAAACTGAATTAATTCTAATTCAAAAGCCATAGAAATGCCCTCTTTTTCCATTTCCTTATGTAGATGTACAAATTTTTTCGTCACATATGCCAGCAGATTTTCAATTTTAGCTAGAAATTCTGATCCTGTATTGGGGATATCCGTAATAAGCTGTAGAAAAAAAGAGTCCGAGTATATTGAAGAATGCTTAACAACTGACGCATAAATATAGGGCAGCGGCTTATCCAGCAAGGTAATAATCTCCTCTTTTTCTTTATCGGGAATGATAAAAGATGTAAGAGGATGCCTTATCAAAGAGTGGAGACGTTCAATGGAGAAGCATGGCTCGTTATTCCGATAAGAGATGGAAAGCAATGCATCGATATACTGAATCAACCATATACATACATTACTTTGCGAGAAGGGATAACCCATAGTTATATTTAAACTTTCACCAATACCTTTGAGCGAGGATAACAAAGCGGGTAAAGCTTTTTCATCAGACACTAAGACAGCCGTCTTAAGATCAGATATAGCCATGGGATCTTGCTTTATAATTTTAGCTGTCAAGGAAGGTAATACTTTTTTCCCAGCAATTGACGAGGATGAGGTAATATGCTCTATCTGAGGCATACTGGAGGGTTCCACTACATAAAGAAAAGAGCCTCCAAGACGCTTTTGGTTATCGACAATACGTTGCTGAAATGGGGCTATCAATTTATACTTATCCCTGTATAGCGACTCATCTTCAGATTCCATAAACGCCTCCCAGTAAAAAGAGAGTTTATCATTTCCTAGTACATTTCTAATGTTCTTCAAAGCTTTTTCCTCAGCTGGTGTGATTGCATAAAGGCCAGCTATAGTAATAGTATCGACGCCCTTGAGAGAGGTGGTTATTCGCCCATTTAATTCGTCGGTATTCATTTCAGCTATGTATCGAGTTGGTATCCCCGCATAGCCTATTTTTTTTGTTATAAGGAGTTTCTTGAAACGTGTATACAACTCCCACAACATATCCAAAGTAGAGACAAAATTTTTCTCGATATGGCCCCTTTCTTTATTTCTGTTTTTTGGTATTATCTTGTTCCAAAAATCTTTAATGATATCTTTTTGCTTTTCCGTCAAGTAGTCCATTGTAGTCAACTCTTCCAAAGCCATGATATTACGAAAAAGCATGCGAGCATCGATCAGATAATTGTCAATATCATTAAAGTCCGCAATAAATCGGAGACACTGGTCGATCCTAACATCTGTGGGATATTGATCAAAAGCCTCTCCTCGAATCGTATACAGTAGCTTAAATTCGTTGTATAGAAGTGAGGCTAACTGTATATTGTCGTACACATCTATAGAAGAAAGAGTCACCATTAGATCTTGTATGGTAAGGATTTTTGGCGAAAAAATAGGTTTTTCTATAATCGACGCCAAATGATGTAAAAAGAATACACCCGCTCTACGAGAAGGAAAAACGAAACATTGGGAAGAAAGATTTGTTCCATATTTTTCTAAAGTAAGCGTGGCAAGCTGGCGTAGAAATTCTTTCTTCATATGCATGCGAAAATGATCATAACTGTGTAAAATGTAGACTTAGAATAGTGATCGTGTTATTAATAAAATGAACAACAATCGAGGGTAATATACTCCTGGTATAGTGAGTAATATAGCCAAAATAAAGAGCAAATAGCAATATTCCAAGGAAATGAACAACCGATAAATGAAGAAGTGTAAAAATAAGTGCTGTAAGCAGGATCCCCATATGACGATTGCCCATAAGACGGATTAATATAGGCTGCAATGCCCCCCTCATGAACAACTCCTCAGCGATAGCAGGAACAAGAGCCACACAAAATATTTGCAAAAACAAGTTCTCTCGTTGTGCTAACAAAATATCCCTTTGGTGCGCTTCCGCATCATGGGAGTAAGTCCTTATTCTATTGCCCCATTCTCCTTGCAAATTATTCACTATCCACTGGGAAAGTTCTTCACTGTAAAATGCCAATAGAAAAACAGCAATCGTCACAGCAAACCATATGCCTAGGTTCCTCCTATTACCAAAACATGGAGAACGCAGCGATATGATCTGTGACCAAGAGGAGATCGATTGCTGCTTATAAGCAGTAGTAAGAGCATAAGCTATTGCGGGGAAAAACAATGTAAGCAAAGAGGCTAATGCTGAAAGGATTAAAACGAATGATGATGTGTCGCTGTATGAGCGTGCTAGAGGTAATAAGGAGGTTTCTCCTATAAGACCCAATAAGAAAAAAAGGATCAGTATGACTAAAGAACGCATCTTGGCAATAGAATAGATAGAATACTTTGCTGCAGTTATCGATAAATCTCAAGACAATATCTCAATGTTTTTTGCGTATTTGAGGATTATGGTTCGTAACGAACCATCATCATAGCGGATTACAGCTTCGTTGCTATCCCCATTTTTCCTAATCTCTTCTACGGTACCTGCACCAAAGTGACTGTATCGGATACGTGTGCCCACATGTAGGTTTTCCATAGAGGTAGTTCTTCCTCGGTCAACTATAGGGCTATGTGTACGCAGGATATTCGGAGCGGAAGTCTCTTCATCAGCTAATGACATAGTATGGTCTAAGCTATTACTATTATTTCGCATCAATGTAGTTGAGCGTTCGCGTATCGAATTATTTTCTTCTTCTCGCAAAGCGTGAGGAAAAGAGGATAGTTCCCATGATGCTCGTTTTCCCTTTTTGATAAGGTATGTTGGGTCCAAATCACGGAGAAAAGAACTCGGTAACATCAGTTCGTTCATGCCGTTGATAGTGCGCATCTTGGAATAGGAGATCGTACAGCGGTTGCAAGCTCGCGTGATGGCGACATAGAAGAGACGTCGCTCTTCTTCCTTCGAAAGCGGATCGGCACTGCGCATAGAGGGAAAGACACCTTCTTCCATTCCGGTTATATAGATATCATTGAATTCCAACCCTTTTGCAGCATGAGCCGTCATAAGGGTTACTTTATTATGGTTGCTATTCCGAGCATCCACCTCCTGTGTAGTTACCAAAGAGACGCGCTCGAGAAAACTGGACAACAGACTTTTGTCAAACGCCTGTAATGGTGAATTGGGGATATCGGATGCTAATTCTTCTTTTTGCATCCGTTCAAACTCCCATACACTACTTAAGAATTCCTTTACGTTTTCCCATCTGGCCATACCCTTAGGGGATTGGTCTTCTTGCATCTGTTCTTCGATTCCTGTAAGGGATATGATCGCAGCGACTTTATTAAATAAAGATGTTGTATCTAAAGTGAATAGCGTGTGCAGTAGGTCGATATATTGTTTTATTTTTTTCTTTGCAGCTGAGGAGAAATGACCATTCTCTAGCACGATTCTGTGCATAGTATCATATAAAGAAAGGCCATACTCGAGGGCTTTTCTGCGTAGTAGCGCCTGTGTTTTATCTCCTATTCCTTTTTTAGGATAGTTCAGCGTTCGAGCAAAAGCCTCATCATCGTGCGGATTGATCAAAATTCGAAGATATGCCAAGACATTCTTTATTTCTGCACGAGAGTAAAAGGCAGTCATTCCATACACGCGATACGGTATATTGAATGCATTTAATTGCTCTTCGAAGAGACGGCTTTGGGCATTGGTACGGTATAATATAGCGAAATGAGAAAACTCTTTGTCTAAATGCTTTCGACATTGCTGATCGATATCGAGTACCACAGCAACGGCTTCTTCTCTGGCAGTATCATAGGAGCGGAGGGTTATTTTCTCTCCATCGCCGCGCTTAGAAAAAAGAGTCTTCTTAATACCACTTTTATTCTTATCGATAAGGCCATTGGCGAGACTGACAATACACTGCGTAGATCGATAATTCTGCTCGAGTTTAAAGAGTTTATAGTGAGGAAAAGCCTTATTAAAATTGAGGATATTGTGTATAGAAGCCCCGCGAAAAGAATAAATGCTCTGTGCATCATCGCCTACGGCAAATATCTTTTGTTTCTTAGCGACCAATTTTTGCGTAACATAGTACTGGGCAATGTTTGTATCCTGAAACTCGTCTATGAGAAGATAGTCTATTTTGTCTTGACAAATATCCAATGCTTCTGGGAAATCACGCAGAAGAACTCCAAATTGATAGAGGAGATCATCAAAGTCCATAGCATTGGACTTTTTACACAAGGAAGAATAGCGTTGAAATATCTCTCCTGTCTTTGGTATTCCGTAGAAAGTATCACTACGAAAATAAGCATCATCCGCTAAATAACTCTCTGGCGATACTAACCTGTTTTTTGCCTCTGATATACGAGCCAATAACATGCTTGGCACATACGTTTTGGTATCTAGGTGCATATCCTTGACAATCTTTTTTATCAAAGACAAACTGTCGTCCGTATCATAGATAGAAAAATTCCTCGTAAAACCCAAGGAATGAGCGAAATTTCTCAATATTCGAGCGAAAACAGAATGAAACGTGCCTACCATCATCTGTTTTGCTACACCCCCTCCTACCAACATTTCCACTCGTTCTTTCATTTCATGAGCGGCCTTATTGGTAAAGGTGAGCGCCATCAATTTTTCTGGCGCATAGCCCTCTTCAATAAGATGCGCTAATTTATAGGTAAGCACTCGCGTTTTACCACTGCCAGCCCCTGCCAATACTAAGGAAGGGCCATCATCATACAAGACCGCTGCTTTTTGAGCAGAATTCAGTTCCTTGTCGTAATCAATCATAGCGAATCGATGATTTTTTTCAATTCTCTAAGTAGTACGTTCCTATGTTTTTCACTTTGAAGAAGTTCTATCGCCTTCAAAAGAAAGGTTCCAACTTCCTTTTCTGGTTTTTCCTCGATAGAGCGAAGCTCTCCTGCAGCCCAATCTATATATCTTGTTTTCTGGCGGATAAAGAGATAATCTTTACTTTTTTCCGGAAAATTGTTTTGGGACTCACTGAGAGGAAAAATATCTTTATATTTGCGTATAAATTGGTAAAAAGGAGCTAATATAAAAGGCGAAATATGCTGTATTATGGAAGAGAACTGCACAGGGGAAAGATGTGCTAATTCTGGAAGTTGCAAATATATATGATGTATAGTCAATTTCTTTATACACTTAGATATAGGATTATTCCAATCTTTTAGGTAATCGGCCTGCTCGACAAATACCAGACTAAATTTACCTGAAGGTAAATGAGTCGAATAACGAAATTTTTCTTTGGAAACAAGGACTACTCGCCCACTATTGGCAAGGGGAGAGCGCTTAAGCAGTGATTGCCATAGCTCTAACTTGTGTACACTCGAAGCGATGATAAGTGCAGGAGACTCGTCCATACGCAATGATACGTCTATCATCGCTAATATCTCCATGTATAGAGAGGGAGTAGCATCCCCTACAAGTATACCATGGCCTATGTACAAAAGTTGGTACATTTCCTCCAGATATTCCTGCGATTGAGATGTAATAGCGTAAGGAGTCGTAACCAGCTTTTCGGGGAAATGCTTTATTAGCATATTTCTCCATTTATCCGTCCTCACC
This sequence comes from Bacteroidota bacterium, assembly GCA_023389855.1. Lineage (GTDB taxonomy): Bacteria > Bacteroidota > Bacteroidia > Bacteroidales > Porphyromonadaceae > Porphyromonas. The sequence goes on along the minus strand of JAEWDZ010000003.1, from coordinate 152,120 downwards.
TGTGTGTCTACATATTCATAAACATCTTCATAGCACCTGAAATTAGCGTCGATCTCACTTGCTTCGGCACAGATTTCATCTATATGGTCGTAATACTCTCTTTTGAGTGTGTTATTCTCGTCAAAATATTTACGTTGAAAACTTTGATAGAGAGCTTTTTCGGTTAACCCAAGGCTAAACTGTACCTTCCGCCCCTCTTTATAGTTGATATAGATTGATGAATAAAGAGGCACATATTCTATATTTCCCCATGGAAAACCACTTTCTTCACGTCTTAGTTTGAGTATAACAGCTTCAATATGTTTACAAGTACCAAGGCCACTGGTACGAAAATCGAGACAAGAGCAATAATTAGCTGTACTGCATACACCTCGAAAGGCTACTTTATATTTGTTATCACCATGGAGTACCAAATAGTCGCCCCATACTTTATTGTCGTCAAGATGCTTAATCAAAAAATCACTTTTTTTTGCCATCTTCCTTCTCAGAGCCACCTGCCACTCCTCAATAGACATTTGAGGTGGACATATCCTATTCGATAATTTATCTACATCCATAGCTTTTCACTTATATTCAATACAGATCGATACAATAACTCACATCGCAGAGCAAAAGGGTAGCATAAACTCAGTGTAGACAAAGTTACTATTTTTTTAAGATCTATACAATAAGCAATAAGGAAGAGGTCTTCGAGAAAATAGTGCTGCGATAATCCTATATATAAAAGAGATAAATACGAATATGTATTGGAAGCAGCAGAAAGAAATAACTGGATGTGATATAATCAGCGATCAGTTAGAAAAGAGGTACTTTATAATCATTCTAGGCCTTAATAATAACGGATCAGGATCTAAAAAATGATGGATTCGGATCTAAAAATATTTAGAACCGCATCCGCTAAAAATTGAATCGTGACAAAAATTAGCAGCTATTTTGTCGTATATGGTATTTATCAATTTAGTGAACTGTAAAAGAATAAAAAGAAAAAAAAGTAGGGACCAAAGAGTCCCTACTCCTAGAAAGTATTTTCATTATACTGCTTATTTGAAAAAGCGATAGCTAATCGTTGTACCATCAGTCATCAACAATAGAGCAAAGTAACTTCCATCAGCTAAGGCTGGTAAAGCGATAGTTGCTGAAGATCGTCTATCACATTTTTCTGAAAGTATCACTTCGCCACTCATGTTTACAATCCATACACCTGCTATATTCTCAGCATGATCGATATGTAGTTGATCGGTGACTTTAGTAGGATATACCTTAGGCTGTTCATTAGGTGTCGCAAGTTCATCTGCGCCCGTTGTTTCACCATCTACGTAGAGTTGGATAATCCCAGACGCCATAATTGGTGTAGCAATATTCGTGATATCATCGCCTTCACCTTCACCATCACGAAGAACAGTTCGGAGAGTCATAGCCAGAGGACCTATTTCTTTAGACTCCTCATCCTCTTTGACACCAGCAGGATCATCCCCAAAGAAATCAGTAGTAACAAGACAAATATAACCATGCGCCTCATCTTTGTCAGCATTTTTAATTTCGAAGACTGGGGCATTAGGTGCTCCCTCAATGGGCTTCATGGTATTAGTATTAAACCACATATAGTTAAGCTTTATTTCTTTGGGCTGTGGCGTAGGTATTGTAGCATCTATCTTTGCTGTTTCTCCAGAGGCTACTTTTACCTCTTTTTTTGAGAAGTAAGGCTTTTGCACTCCAAAGAAAAAGCGTGTATCAGGATTTTTAGCAAAATCATCCCACTTGACAAAATCGGCAAAAGAGAATCGGTTATAACCAACATGAAGGACTTCTAGATCCGGTAATTTTTTGGGGTCAACAGCGACAGTTCCAGAGAGTTCGTTATCTTCCAAGTGGACAATACCCAACGACTCTAAACCAGCCCAATCCTTAGGAATAGTACCCGTGAATTTATTCTTGGAGAAGTCCAGACTGTAGATTTCAGAAGGTAATTTCTTTGGTAGTTCCCCCGTAAGGTTATTATTGTTTACATATAAAAACTCTAGTGAAGAAAGTTCGGAGAGATCTGCAGGCAAAGAGCCCTCTAGTTTATTGTTGGCAAAGCTTATACCACGAGCTTTTGAAAAGCGTGTAAACCATTGAGGTATTGGACCAGTAAACTGATTTTCATTGAGAAAAAATCGTCCATAAAACCCGAATGTATTATTGACAGAGATATTCTCAAAAGCAGATAAATCGGGGATTGCGCCTGAAAGTTGATTGTCGAGAACAGAGAAGTCCATCATCTTTACACACTTCCCCAAAGAAGCTGGTAACGGGCCTTCCACGAAATTTCCAGAAATATCAAAGAAAACCAAATCTTTGCAGTCGCCTATACTTTCTGAGATCGTACCCTTAGCACCAGCATAGGATAAATTAAAGTAGACGAGCTTGGGGAAGTGACTAAATTCGGGCATATCAATACTAAAACCGGTAGGTTCCTTCTTCGTATTAATCATACTGATATCAATGACGCTGAGTCTATTGAGAGTTTCAATATTCGGCATCTTGCCTGTAAAAGAAGTACCGTTGAGTGACAAAGCCTCCAACTGTTTTAGAGCAGTAATATCATTAGGCACTTTGCCAGTAAGCTTTTTATTGCCGCCAAGATCGAGGATCTTCAGGTAAGGCAATGCGCCCAAAATACCTTCAGGGATAGATCCATCAAGATCTTCAGCCTTAAGAATGATCTCCTCTACATGGCCGTTTTCTACGGTTACACCATACCAGTCGCTTACAGGCTTAGAAAGATCCCAAGGATCATTCCAATTCTCGCCTCGCGTGCTTTTGTAGAGGGTCTCAAGAGCTTTCTTTTCGCTCTCAGGAATCTGGGCAAAAAGAGTATTCAATGCCCCTGAAAAGAAAAGAGTAAAAAAAACTAAGGGTAGTAATTTCTTCATAGCTTTTATATTAATATCTAATTGGTATTGCATTTTAGTATCTGTCCATCAAAAGATCAGGACGGTAAATCGTCTGACGAAAGAGAGTACGCATAATAGCATATGCTACATATAACTCATAAGCACAAAGATAACTCATTTTCGCAATATTTTTGATACTGCTCCATCCTAAAATAAAGAGTAAGTGACAACGAGTTGAAAACGGCTTGATATATAATCGGTTAGCATGATAATAGTTGACAACAGGTGATAATGGCTAAATAGATCCTTCAATTAGCAAACATAGTATACAGGTAAATAGAGCAAGCTTTTGATGACGTCGCAGAGCTCGGCAGTACAATGTGCTTTCAAAGAAGCCCTTTTATTAGTATTACTCGCTAAGAGAAATATAAAAAAGAACGAGTATACGGATTGTATACTCGTTCAAATCTTTCTGAAAGGAAATAGGATGAAAAACAATTATTTTTTCAGCGAGTCACGTATTTCTCGCAGCAAAGTAACTTCTTCGCTGGGAACTGCGGGGGCTGGCTCTTCCGCTTTTTTCCTGCGCAATTTATTGATACCCTTGATCATCATAAAGATCACAAAGAGTATAATAATGAAGTCTATAAGCGCTTGAATAAAGCTTCCAATATTCATTTCCACAGCCGGACGCACGACTTCTTCACCTTGCATTACAGCTTCACGCAATACGATCTTCAAATCGCTAAAATTGCTACTTCCTGTAAGCAGTGTGATTGGAGGCATGATGATATCATTGACTAAACTGGAAACTACTTTTCCTACTGTAGCACCGACAATGATACCAACGGCCATGTCTACGAAACTTCCTTTTAAAGCAAAATCTTTAAATTCTTTGACTAATTTACTCATATACGTAATTATGATAATTTCTTAGCAAAGGTAACACTATTTATCGAGAATACAAAAACAAGTCTTATCTTTATCTATTATTTGATTTCATCAAGCATCTGCTTTACCTTACGATTGAGGTACAGCATCTCGTTTTTATCCACCCATACAGAACAGTTTGGAGCATAGAGGACTTTGCCTTTGTTTTGCTTGATCTGCTTGCGCGTACCCCATACCATCTTTTTGGTAAATGGATAAAGATGCAGAAGATGGTTCTCATCCCACTCAACCTCAATGAGAGAAGGAAGATCTTTTTTTCCGACATACCTAAAATGTTTTCCTGGTAAGACCTCCGTCAATGGAGCAAAATAATCATTGGTAAGCTGAGGCAAGAGGCCCTCTATTCCGAATAACTTGCCTAGGTACTTATTGACATCATAGTTTTGTATGACTCCTACAGGACGATCTCCTTGAGGATGGTAAGAAGCCATGAAAACTTCTTCGCCAGTATGGCCGTATGTGGTAAAGCCAATAAATAGATGTGCGTTGTATATTGCGGTCACTACCCTAGCCAATTTTCCACTATAAAGCGCATGACTTTGACTTCCCTTACGAATCTTTTTATCTATAGGGCTATGTACATACTCCGTACAGTTATAAAGCATATCCAATTCCTCGTCGGATAAAGTGATAGAGGCCTTTTGAAGGAAAAGTTCACGAGCTCTGTCTTTATCCGCTTTGTTAAGTAACTCTGCCATACCATCTGCAGAAACTTTGATTTTGGCTATACCTCCGATTAGTTGTTCTATACTCGCCTTATCGTATTTGGGAAGATCTTCACGCCCGATCGTTATACCTCCAGTAGAATGATCGGGAACAATGAAAACGGCAGTATTACCATCTTTCTGAGCAAAAGCTATCGCTTCGGCTACCGCCTTGTCAAAAGCGACCATTTCAGAAACAATCCCTATAGGATCATTGGAATGCGCGGCCCAATCTACTTTACTGCCCTCTATCATCAAGAAGAATCCCTTGTCATTATTTTTGCTCAAGAGTTCTAAAGCTTTAGTTGTCATCTCTGCAATAGATGGTACTTTGGCTGGATCTCGATCTATATCGAAGGGCTGTTCTTTAGGAGCAAAAAGAGCCCATACAGGCGTGTTCGTCTGACTACGAAAAGAGGCTATGTCATCGGCATAATAAGCAATACCCTGTCTTGCAAGATCTTGCTTATCGGCATCGTTAATAATCGAAGTACCCCCACCAAACATTACGTCTAAAGGTAAATTGACCATTTGAGGAGATATCCAGTCGTATCGCTTGCGCGAATAACTATGCGCAGAGCAATCTGCTGGAGTCGCATGAGGATACTCGCAGGTTACCACCAATCCCACTTTTTTTCCTAATACCCACTTGGCAGCCTCAAGGAGCGTGACAGCGGGGCGATATGCCATATCCTTATCGACAGCTACAATATCGTGATCGGTAGCCGGCGGATAGGTCGCCACAAAACCAGACTGGCTAACGACACCCGTCATATAACAGCTGGTAGTCGGTGCAGAATCTCCGATTGGAGCATCACTGGAGTAAGTAACTACATTACCACAAATATACGGATCTACGTTGAGATGGCGAAACTCGGGATTCAAATAGCGTTGATAAAGACGAGCTAAGGATACCGAAGCAATAGAAGTGCCATCAGGTATCATTAATATGATATTTTTTACTGGTCTTATTGTGTCGGGTAAGCCTGCAAAGGCAATAGCCGATAGCGCAAAAAAGAGACTAAGAGAGAGAAGCGTTTTTTTCATATTGTATTAGATATTCGTAGAAATAAGCACGATAAATGCGTAGAGAGGAAAAGTATCCGTCAGATAGGAGAATAGAAAAGTAATAAAAAGTCTGTATATGAAGAAAGAGGAGCAAGACAATTCCTCACTCCACTCTCTTTCATAATACCTTATTTTCAGTCGGCGCTTTTAGCCTTTATGAACTCCCTATTCAGACGAGCAATGTGTGTAATCGAAATACTCTTGGGGCACTCCATTTCACACTGACGTGTATTGGTACAGTTGCCAAAGCCTAGTTCATCCATTTTCTGCAACATGGCTTTCGCTCTACGCTTAGCTTCTACTTTACCTTGAGGTAATAGAGCCATTTGGCTTACTTTAGCACTGACAAAAAGCATTGCAGAGCCGTTTTTACACGCTGCCGCACAAGCCCCGCAGCCAATACATGCCGCGGCATCCATAGCTTCATCGGCCTTTTCTTTGGCAATAGGTATGGCGTTGGCATCGGGTGTACCTCCAGTGTTAACAGAAACATAGCCTCCAGCTTGGATGATCTTATCATATGCCGAACGATCGACCATTAAATCTCGGATTATGGGAAATCCTGCGCTGCGCCAAGGCTCTACAGTGATCGTTTCGCCATCGTCGAAATGCCGCATGTGCAACTGACATGTAGTAATTCCGCTGTCGGGGCCGTGAGGACGCCCGTTAATAAACATAGAGCACATTCCACAGATTCCTTCACGACAATCATGGTCGTAAGCTACAGGCTCTTTATTCTCAGAGATCAGCTGCTCATTTAGGATATCCATCATTTCCAGGAACGATGCACTTTGGGGAACATTTTTAAGGTCGTAAGTCTCTAATCTACCTTTGTCTTTTGGCCCCTTTTGTCGCCATACGCGAACTTTTATATTTATGTTTTTGTCCATGATAGCTTTCTATCTCATTTCGGTTAATAACAAGATCTGGATTACTGCTTATAGTTACGGGTATGTCTTTCCGTAAATTCGTAATCGAGCGGTTCTTTGTGCAGGACGGGATCGGCATCACGCCCTTTATACTCCCAACAAGAAACATAGGCAAACTCCTCGTCATGGCGGAGAGCTTCGCCATCTTCTGTTTGATGTTCTTCACGGAAATGGCCTCCGCAACTTTCCTCTCGCATCAACGCATCACGAGCCATTAGTTCACCTATCTCTAGGAAATCTGCTAATCGGAGAGCTTTCTCTATTTCGACGTTCAGATCTTTTGCATTGCCAGGAATATGGACTTCATTCCAGAAAGTATCTCTCAGTTTCTTTATCTTTTCTATACCTTCTATTAATCCTTGCTTGGTTCGAGCCATACCTACGTAATCCCACATGATATTACCCAACTCTTTGTGCAAATGATCTACAGAGTACTTTCCATTTCTTGTCATCAAGTAATCTATTTTTTCTTTGACTTTTTTCTCTGCAGCTTCAAACTCAGGCAAATCAGTACTAAAACGTGGTACTTGAATTTGATCGGCCAAATAATTTTGGATAGTGTATGGCAATATAAAATAGCCATCTGCCAGCCCCTGCATGAGTGCAGAGGCTCCTAAGCGGTTCGCGCCATGATCGGAGAAATTGGCCTCACCAATAGCAAAGAGCCCTGGTATCGTTGTTTGTAATTCATAGTCTACCCATATACCTCCCATGGTATAATGGATTGCCGGGTAGATCATCATAGGGGTTTCGTAGGGATTATCAGCTGTAATTTTTTCATACATCTGGAAGAGGTTGCCATATTTATCCTCAACGACTTTTTTACCCATACGGCGTATAGCGTCATCGAAATCCAAGAAAACAGCCAATCCAGTAGAATTTACCCCAAATCCTGCATCACAACGTTCTTTCGCAGCACGACTAGCCACATCACGTGGAACGAGGTTACCAAAAGCAGGATATCTGCGTTCCAGATAGTAGTCGCGATCTTCTTCCGGAATATCGTGACCTTTTATTTCTCCGCGCTGAAGTCGCTTGGCATCTTCAATCTTTTTAGGTACCCAGATACGCCCATCGTTACGCAAGGACTCACTCATTAGGGTTAACTTTGATTGATAATCCCCATGTTTAGGTATACAGGTAGGATGAATCTGTGCCATACAAGGATTAGCAAAAAAAGCACCTCTCTTGTAACACTGCCAAGCAGCTGATCCATTGGAAGCGATGGCATTGGTAGTCAAAAAGAAGGCATTACCATATCCTCCCGTAGCAATTACTACAGCATGTGCTGCATGGCGCTCGATTTGTCCGTTTACCAAATTGCGTGCTATAATACCTCTTGCACGACCATCGACTATCACAAGATCGAGCATTTCATGACGATGGTAAAGGGTCACATTGCCTTTAGCTATTTGGCGACTCAAGGCAGAGTAGCACCCTAAAAGGAGTTGCTGCCCCGTTTGACCTCTTGCATAAAAAGTACGCGATACTTGCGCTCCTCCAAATGAACGGTTATCCAGAAGACCTCCGTATTCACGAGCAAAAGGTACTCCTTGTGCTACACAAAGGTCTATGATATTATTACTTACTTCTGCCAATCGATAAACATTCGCTTCACGAGCACGATAGTCTCCACCTTTTATTGTATCGAAAAAGAGACGATAAATTGAGTCTCCATCATTCTGATAATTTTTTGCAGCATTAATACCACCTTGAGCAGCTATCGAGTGAGCCCTACGTGGTGAATCTTGAATGCAGAAATTCTTTACTTTGAAGCCCATTTCTGCTAGCGACGCCGCTGCAGATGAGCCTGCCAAGCCAGTGCCTACAACGATGATATCTAATCTACGCTTATTAGCAGGATTGACCAATTTCTGATTGTTTTTATAGTTCGTCCACTTATCCTTCAAAGGACCTGCGGGTATCTTTGCATTCAGTTTATTTATCCCTTCCATAATCTATTTATGCTATTAAAAGGTGATTGGCAAAATAAAAAAAGACTACCAATGCGAAACCTACAATGATAATCGTTGTAACGACGGTAGAAATCACTCGGATACGGCATAACCACTTGTTGTTGCTTGCACCTAAGGTGTGCAGTGCACTCCAAAAACCATGATTCAGATGCATCCACAAAGCTACCAGCCATACAATATAGAAGAGTACGTAATACCATTTGCTAAACGTGTAGCGAATAAGTCCTACTCCATCGGAGGGGCTCTCTACACCAGCAATAGAAGTGGCTATTTCGTGATTACCCACCAGCTCTGCAAACTGCATTCGATACCAAAAATTAAGGAGGTGTAAAGCTAAACCCAAAAGGACAACGACACCCAAAACAAGCATATTTTTGGAAGACCATTCGACACCTTTTGGGCGATAATTTACGACATAGCGATTAGCTCCTCGTGCACGTCTATTTTGCAACGTTAGCAACAAGGCGTAAATGATATGTATAATCATCAATCCAGCCAAAGCAATACTAGCTACAACAGCGTACCAATTAGCTCCCAGAGTAGCACAAATCATATTATAACTCTCAGGACTAATGATTGCTACGCAGTTCATCGACATATGAAAAGTGAGAAACAGCACAAGAGCCAAGCCCGTAACGCTCATTATCACCTTCCTTCCAACAGAGGATTTAAATAACCACATAAAAATATTTTTTCTACTTTTTAGTTGTCTTTTATAGTCTAACTTGGTTACTAAGAAGAGTCATAAAGACTCTCTTTTAATTCTTACGCAAAGGTAAGAAAAATATACCAAATAATAGGTATACCACCGCACTAAAAAATTAAAATCAAAAGTTGAAAAAGTAGCATATAACTACCTCTGCACGATGAATATATCTTTTTAATGTAGTCTTAATAAAGCAGGAAACAGATCTGCATTTGTCTCACAAAAAAAAGGAAGAAGAGACTGCAAAATAGTATATATAACTTATGCTTTAAAATAGATATAACATGAAAGAAAAGATATCGGGCAATTCGTCAATTAGATAAGTTTATACGAAAAAAGATGAGAATAATAGCTTTTTCTCGGCCATTTTCTTTTTTTCGTCCTTGTCCACTTTTATTCTAAGGCTATTTCTAACTCGACAGCTATCACTTCAATAAATGATTACTCTGCATCAAACGCATCATCAAATGAAAGTTGAACTCAGATAGGAAAAATATCATAAGTATTATTTCTTCATAGAAATACTAGGCTATACCAGTAATCTTCTCATTATACGAAATAGACGAGCTAGCACGTAACCTAAAGGAGCCGTCATAGCTCTTCGCTGCATAGCAAAAATAAATCGGTGATACCAAGTTGCTTTTCGTTCGGTATTATAGTGATCCACTTCGGGATGAATAGCTCTCAATTTTTTTTGTAACTTATATGTAGCCCCTAACATCATAGCAGATTTAGCATTAAGACGCGCTATATTTAAAGCTCTATTTATCGCTGGATCAGCCAAGGGGAGAAGCCTTTCAGCGACAGCATCAATCGACCGAAAGAAATTATCAATATATGCTTGCGTATATTGCTTCGTAATGGCCTCTTTCCGATACTGCACATAATGTATGCTACTTATGGGCAAATAACCTACGCGCTGTGCATATGGTAGGAGTGTAAGATTGTAGTATATATCCTCCATATAAGTCAACCCCTGGTCAAAGGCCTTTAAATTGGAAAGAGCAAAATTCCTTTCCCATACTTTACTCCACAGAAAGGCTTGTAATCTATTCTCCATTATGGCCACAGCTATTGCCTTTCCACCATGAGGTGGTTGCTGTAGCACATAAGACTCCATACGATTATAGGCAACGGTATAATCTAAAAAAAGCACTTCTAAATTCTCCTCTATCATTTTATCGACAGCCTTAGCAATGACTTCATCTGAAGAAAAATAGTCATCACTATCTAACCAAAAGATATATTTGCCAGTAGCTTCACTCAGAAGTCGCTTTCTTGTTTTCTCAATACCAATGTTGGTATTGTTTTGAAGTCGCTTTACAATCATTTTCTCCCTAACAACAGAAGAAAGCTCTGCGGCAGCCACTTCCATAGATCGATCTGGAGAATGATCATCGCAAATTATCAGTTCGATAGGTGCATAGGTCTGTGATAAAACAGAACGAATAGATCGAGCAATAAAATGCTCGACTTTGTAAACAGGTACCAACACGGAAACCAAAGGAGTCTTGCATATAGCAAAAGTACCGCTACCAGATAAAGGCATAAAAGAGCTATGGTATTAGGTGTTTTATATCCTCTAACGAAAGAATTTTATAAATTTGCTTACCGCTAGCTGTAAAAGTATTATTAGGAGAAGAAAAGACCTCGGCGATAATCTCTTCTGCATCTTCCAGAGAGGAAACCGGGCTGGCATAAAGAGTTATATGGTGAGCGATCTCACGTGCCAATATCTCTTTCAAATCTTTTTCCTCTTCCGTTTCGCTTTGTATAGCGATACGTATAGCTCCTTCAATTACATTTCCGGCATTTTCATTGAGCCCTTTCGGAGTAGAAAGCAATGAAAAGGATCCTTGTCCTAGGGGACTTATCTCAAAGCCTAAACCTTCAAGAAGGTCGATAGTCTTATGTACAAAAGTAGCCTCAACAGCAGAAAAATGTAACAGTTGCGGGAAAAGCAAACGGGTAGCAGTCTTTACTTCGTCGTTTAGAAATAGCCGCAAATATTGGTTATATAGTATTCGTGATTTTGCACGAAGAGCATCGATTAATACGAGACCACTTTTGATAGTCGTCAATATATAGCGACCTTCAAACAAGAGCGTATTCGTTGTATGCTGAGATGAAGGTTTTAAAGAAAGTGATTCTATAGAGTGGCTAGAGAAAAGCCCTTCTTCTGACGGAAGAGGAGGATCTATAATAGTATCCCTATCAACAAAGCTGGAGTTATTTTGTGAAACAGAAAAAGAGGGGTCGAAAGCAGACATGGACTGACTCCACTGACTATCATTCATAGGCAATGAACGAGTAAAAGAGGTCTTCTCAGCCTTCTTTTTTCCAGAGGCATCTACAAAAGGATCGTAGAAAGGATCCTCAGGGAGATCGGGAGTATAAGCAAATTCCTGTATTTCGCCTGGTTTATAGGGGGGAATATCGATAAGTTGTTCTTGATCGAAGGCGAGCGAGGGCATACTCATAGCCTTGTTTAGAGATTGTTCTAGCATCGTGCACAAAATACGATATATGCTCTGCTCATCCAGAAATTTTATTTCCGTTTTTGTGGGATGAATATTCACATCGATACGAGAAGGGTCTACTGTAAAATAGATGAAATAATTGGGCTTAAATCCCGTAGGCAAAAGACGATCATACATAGAATAAACAGCTTTTTGAAAATAAGGATGACGCATGAAGCGGCCATTTACAAAAAAATATTGTAAAGGGGTCTTTTTCTTTGCTGTACTAGGCAAGCCCACAAAGCCATTAATCTGTACAACATCGCTATTAAATTCTATCGGTGCATAGCCTTTATCGCATTGCCTACCCAGCATATCGCAAATACGTTTTTTTATACTTCCTGGCGGTAGAGCTACAAGTTCTTTTCCGTCTTCTATAAAGGTAAAAGCAATCTCCGGATAGACCAAGACAATACGTTCAAATTGTTCTAATAAATGATGTAACTCAGTCCGGTTACTTTTAAGGAATCTACGACGTGCAGGAACATTGAAAAAAAGATTTCTTACCGTAAAGGAACTCCCTACAGGTGCCGCAAGTTCTTTGCTGTTAATGATCTCACTGCCGTCTAATAAAAGATTGATTGCCACGTCGTCGCAACTACGCCTTGTTACCAATTCCACCTGTGCGACAGATGCAATGGATGCTAAAGCCTCACCACGAAAACCCATTGAATGCAGCTGAAAAAGGTCCTCTGCTTCTTTTATTTTGCTGGTAGCGTGTCTTTCAAAACACATTCTTGCATCCATAGCACTCATACCACAGCCATCATCTGTGACCCGCAAGAGAGATTTTCCAGCGTCTTCAACCTCTATTTTGATTGTGTGGGCTCCAGCGTCAATAGCATTCTCCACAAGTTCCTTCAGTACAGATGCCGGGCGCTGAATAACTTCTCCCGCAGCAATCTGATTGGCGATGCTGTCGGGTAAGACACTAATTATATCGGACATGGACGATAAACGAAATCTTCAAAAATAGGTTTGATAAGAAAATAACCAATAAGCAAATAAGCCAACAAGAAAAAGAATCAGAATAAACTTCATAATCTCACCAGCACGCGCATTTCCAGATTTTCCAGATTGCTCTTGGCGTGGCAAATGAGACATCGTACTACGCAACTTCTCGTGCAACATTTCTTCAAAAAACTCCTGCCGATCAGGGGTATTCTGAGTTTTTTTTTCTAGTTCCTTTAGTTCTAAGTTCTCCTCCGTGAGTTCCCCTTTTTCGATTAACTCCTGGCGTATCTTTTCCGTTCGTCGGGCTAAGGCCTCTTTTCGGGGATCGTACGATAGGGGATGATAGTTGAATTTTCTTGGTAATCTTGGTTTATAGAATATTCCCATATGTCTAAAAAGTCTAAATGTAAAAATTCATCCACAGAATAGGGAGTATCACCTTCTTGCGGTCTACGGATGCATGGTGGCAAGGGAGTTTTCTTTTCTTGTTCTTCTTGCCTCAGCGATTGTTGTCGTGCACGCTCTCTTTCCTGACTAAGTTTTACTTCTTCCTGGATAGTTTCATAAGCTGTTAGAGCTGCCAACGATCCATCAAAACGGGACAAATCACTCTTTGATGGAGGTGTATAAGGCAATGGATTGCCCATCGAATCAACATTCAAATTGATCACTTCACCTGGGGCATTAGGTCTATGTACTGGTTCCCAAACAAGCAAGGGTAATTTTTTTTCTTGATCAGTTGCTTGCTCGATTGGATATAACGCGCCTTCAGCAGGACCAAGGAAAAGAGCTTTCTGCAAAGTATCTGCATCGAAAAAGACAGAAACAGTAGGTGAATGCAAGCGACCGACACCAAAATAACGATGAATCTTTTCCTGTTCTGGGAAATAAACGATATCGACACTATCTGCAAAAGCCCTTACTTCTTTTATCGTTTCATTAGCGAAAAAGGCTAGTATACTATCAGAAGCGATCTGGTTAAAAAGATCTTTTTGCTTTAGCATCTGCATACCTTTTGCATTCATCCAACTCTTAGCATGGTGTAGTGTATCGGCGGCAAAAAAAGCTCGTATCGTATCGCCCTCTAGCTGGGTGCTATCGTGCCATAAGAAAGGCCTTTGATAGAGTGTCATAATGGAATCATGTGAGAAGTAACTCATAGAGTCTGCTACTCCCTGTATATCTTTACTATATATTTTAGCACGATGATAGGCAAGCAACAGGCGAATATCATTATTGTTACTATCCAGCGTAGGGGTATCCATCTTCAATGAAATCATCTCAAGGGTATCGGCACCTATGTAAAGAGTATCTTTTTTGGAGTAATCCTTCAGATAAGAATAAAGTGTAGCGAATGCGTACTCTTTCTTTTCATCGTAATAGCCATATTCCCCATAAAGAAAAGCTTTATTAATCGTATCGTGAAGTTCCATGGAACCGAAGACTTCTGAAAACTGATTTCTTTTATCGTAAAAAAGACTGTCTCCCGTTAGAGTACCTCTACGGTGAAAAATCATACTTTTGTCCAGAAGAATTGCCAAATTATTTTCGGTGTCATATATACCCCGCGTACTTTCGATATGAGCAGAGTCCAGATCTATCGTGGTAGGGCCATAAAAATAAGCGATTTTGGTTTCGGTATTATGACGCAAGTGATTCGTACGCAAGATAAAATCAGGGTTTTCTAAGACAACTTCATTCTCAAAATATGCTTCATTTGTAGAGGGGATATACTCTCCATAGATGGATGTAAGGGTATTCAAAGAATCAACAATCGTACCGCCATTGGTATAGTAGGCAATGTCTGCGTTTCTATCATAGTCGAGTTCATCTGTATACAATGTAGCCGTACGATTGGTCAAACGTACATTATTCTGTAAATGGGCAATTCTGTCACTTCCATTATAGTAAAGGGATTGAGAATATATGTCGAGCGAATCACCATGAATGGACACATTGTCCATGGCATCAAAGGAATTCGTTTTTTCGTATAAGTAAGCACTATCGCAAAACATGCCCCATCCGTCATGGTATAAGCTCACATTACCCTTCAGTATATTAGCATCTTCATTGACTTCCTTATCGTACAACAGGCTATCGGCATGTCTAAGATAAACTTTGTTTTTATCGGGAAAAGAGTCAATCTGGAGAGAGCTATTATGGGTAAAATAAGAAGTATAAGGAAAAGCTATACCAATGGCACGCCAAGGTATAGCAGAAACGACAAGAGGGAGGATAAAAAATAATACTACCTTTGCATGCAATGGCGTCATTCTTTTATTCTGGCCCTTGTCTTGTAAAGCTGTCTTTCCTTTTTTCAGAAACTTATCTTTTTGAAAAAAAAACTTGGCCATATACTTCTTCGGCACCTGAGTATTTATCTACAGCGGGTATGAAGATGAGCAATTATTCGCTTTAGTTATTATCGTGTATCCATCCTGGATATTCGAAATCGCAATGCTGATACTCAGGAGCAATCTCTACAAATGTTTTTAATTGCTTTTCACGAATCCAAGCATCCAAGAACTCCTGCTGTTTTTTGTGAAGAGCCAAATCTTTGATCGTCTGGAAATCGCTCTGGATATTAGCACGGTGTGCTTCTTCTCTGTTTTCCAACTTTATAATCATTACTTGTCGGATACCTTTGTCATTATACGAAATGAACGCTTGCGAAATGTCGCCAGGCTTCATATTATCTACTGTGCGGCTAATATCCTGTGGCAACTCTTCAAGAGTAAATTCCGAGGAACCTACCAGAGGACTGCTATAATTTTCGTTGACCATGAGGCCTCCGTTATTGATCGTTTTTTCATCTTGGGAGTACTCACTTACAGCATCTTCGAAGCTTAACTCCTTATTTCTTATTTTTGCTGCGATGCTATCGAGTTTTGCCACCTGTTGTTCCAAGGCTTCATTAGTTACATTAGGACGTAGGAGTATATGACGGAAATTTATCATATCTCCCTTCTTTTCAATCAATTGGACAATATGATAGCCTTCTTCCGTCTGAATTATAGGAGAGACTTTTTGAGAGGAAGACATATTAAAAACAATACGAGCAAACTCTGGCTCCAAAGAATTCTTAGCTACAAAACCGTATTCTCCACCATTGGCAGAAGTACGCTTATCTTCACTATATAAGCGAGCCAACGAAGAGAAAGTAGTTTCTCCTTTATTGATGCTTTCGGCAAAGGAGCGCAGTTTACTTTTAATACGATCGGTCTCTGTCAAGCGTACTTCAGGCTTACGTACAATCACTTTAACCTCCACCTTCGTATTGATAAAAGGGAGACTATCCTGAGGCATAGATTTGTAGTAGGCACGAATATCCGAAGGCGTAACCTGTATATCCTTTACTAAGGATTGTTGCATAGAACTTACAATATCTTGGTTTCGTGCTTGCCTGCGCTGGTCCTCCTTAATCTGGGAATAAGGCTTGCCAAAGTACTCAGCAAGTTTTTCTTTACTACCTACCTGAGCAACTAAACTCTCAAGATAGGCCTCTACACGTCGGTTTAGCATTGTTTCGTCCACCTTTATACTATCTAATTCGGCTTCATCTAGAAAAAGCATCTGTACTGCAATTTTTTCAGGTACGAAGCAGTCTGGCTTTTTATCCAAAGGAACACCTTCCGACTGGAATCGAATTTTTTGATATTCTATATCACTCAATAGAATCGGTTCGTCTCCGACGATCCACACTACTCTATCGACAATGGTCTTTGATGTCTGTGCTTGGAGTCTGGATGCAACTACACCCATAACCCCCATGAGTATGGCTATAAAGAAAAATATCTTACGGGTCATATTTCAAATTTAATATCTATTTTAGTTAGCTTGTTCGGATATAAATTTTATTCTCACTAATCTTATTTCCTCTTCTTCGTACAGATTGTCTAATTCTTTAATAGCCAATTCGACATCATCGCTCTCAGAGTTTTTGAAATAATCATATATTTCTTGAATTTCATCTTCGTCCATGAGGTATTCCAATTCATAGTCGATATTGATCTTAGTACCACCAAAAACAATCGACTCGATTACATTCAGCAATTCATCGATATCTAAATCATTCTGATAGGCGATATCCTCAAACGGTATACGGTGATCTATCTGCTGTACGACATTACTTCTCAGTTTAGACTTATTAAATATCGTACGAACAGGAAAGTCGAACGGACGCTCAATATCATTTTCTTCCAGATGCTGACGAATAAGATCCAAAAATTCTTGGCCATAACGCTTTGCCTTGCCGGCACCTACTCCAGGGATATTCTGGAGCTCTTCTATAGTCGTAGGATAGAGCGTCGCCATCTCTGTAAGACTATCGTCTCGGAAAACAACATACGGGGGTACTCCATACCTTTGTGCGACATTTTTCCGAAGTACCTTCATCATAGAAAACAGCGGGGCATCTGCTGCTTCGGAAGCATTCTGCTCCATTAAATCTTCCTCTTCCATATCATCAGGGTCTTCATCATATACCAAGGTAAAAGGAGATGGAGACTTCAGGAATTTTTTCCCTTTTGCTGTAAGGCTTAAGACACCATAGTTTTCCACATCCTTTTTGAGATAGCCACCGACTACAGCTTGTTCTATAATCGCTTTCCACTTCTCTTCTGATATATCGCCACCACTACCAAAGCACTCAGTTTCGTCGTGCTTGAAGGTTTCTATATCTGCCGATACATTACCTTCCAAGACATTGATGATATAATTTGCTTGAAATTTTTCTTTTAATTCGAGTATGGCCTCTAGCAAAATTTCTAAGGCCTCCTGAGCATCTTCTTTCTTTTTAATCATAGTACAATTGTCACAATTTCCACAAGAATCCTCTGGATATTCTTCACCAAAATAATGTAGTAAGTAGCTGCGACGGCATATGCCTGTCTGTGCATAAGCGGATATTTCGGCTAGTAGTTGCTTATTGATCTCTTGCTCTGTAATATTTTTATTAATTAAAAACTTTTCTAGTTTGTGTATATCCTCTTTACAGTAATACGCAATACAAACGCCCTCTCCTCCATCTCTACCAGCCCTACCGGTCTCTTGATAATAAGCTTCTATGCTTTTAGGCATATCATAGTGAATAACATAGCGGACATCTGGCTTATCAATGCCCATCCCGAAAGCGATAGTAGCAACAATCACCTCACAAGTTTCAGAGATAAAGGCATCTTGATTGGCAGAACGTTCCTTAGCATCCAAGCCCGCATGATAAGGAAGAGCCTTGATACCATTCTCTTGAAGAAGGGCGGCAAAAGAGGCCACTTTGTTCCTACTCATACAATATATTATACCACTTTTCCCTCTATTCTTTCTGATATATTGGATGATATCCTTATCGATATGCTCTGTTTTGGGCTCTATACGAAAGAATAAATTCGGTCTATTGAAAGAACTCTTGAAGACCGTTACATCCGAAAGAGATAAGTTTTTAATAATATCATGTTGTACTTTAGGTGTAGCTGTCGCTGTAAGCGCTATAATAGGTCTAGTGCCTATACGGTCAATAATCGGGCGAATACGCCTATATTCTGGACGAAAGTCATGTCCCCACTCTGAGATACAATGAGCTTCATCGATAGCAAAGAAAGATGTGTTTATCGTCTTGAAAAAATCGATATTATCTTCCTTACTCAAAGATTCGGGAGCTACATAAAGCAACTTTGTTTTCCCTTCAATGACATCCTGCTTTACTTCGTCAAGTTGGGACTTGGTAAGCGATGAGTTAAAGACATGGGCTATGCTATCTTCACTACAGTATCCTCGAATGGCATCCACCTGATTCTTCATAAGAGCGATAAGTGGCGATAGCACAATAGCGGTACCATCCATCAATAAAGCAGGTAATTGATAACATAAGGACTTTCCGCCTCCTGTAGGCATAACGACAAAGACATTCTTTCCCGACATAAGATTCTCTATAATAGCTTGCTGCTCACCCTTAAATGAGGTGAACCCAAAGCGTTCTCGGAGAAAATGCATCAATTTGCTGTCCATAACCTTATCTATTCCCTTACGAAATATAAACCCAATCGATGTAGAGGATATGTTGAATACAACAAATTAGTTGGCTTCTTTCATCAAGTCTTCATTAATTTGCTTTTGTGCATACTCGCGCGTAATATGCAGCGTTTTGCTATTACCCGAAGGTGCTTCAAACATAGCATCCATCATGATTGACTCCGTCACAGAACGAAGACCACGTGCACCTAATTCATTTTTTATAGTAACATCGACAATATAGTCTAATGCGGCCTCATCAAACTCTAGTGAAATACCATCCATCTCAAACAACTTCTGGTATTGCTTGATAATAGCATTCTTAGGTTTGGTAAGAATTTGCTTTAACTCTTCTTTTCCTAAGGGATTGATATGAGTCAGCACTGGTAAACGCCCTAATATTTCGGGGATAAGACCAAAAGTCTGCAAATCCTTGTGCGTGACGTAATCCATCAAATTTTTCTTAGAGATATCCTTTTGGAAGTTACTTTTCCGATAACCTACATAGCGCGTATTTATTCTTTTGGCTATATGTCTTTCAAGGCCAACAAAGGCACCGGCGCATATAAACAAAATATGCCGTGTATTCACTTGGATAAAAGACTGCTCGGGATGCTTACGACCGCCTTGGGGTGGCACATTGATGTCTGCTCCCTCAAGCAATTTAAGCAACCCCTGTTGCACGCCTTCACCGCCTACATCTCTCGTAATAGATGGATTATCCGATTTCCTAGCTATTTTGTCTATTTCATCTATGAACACAATACCGAACTCCGCAGCCTTCACATCACCGTCAGCCGCTTGGATAAGACGAGTCAGCGAACTTTCAATATCCTCTCCTACATAACCAGCCTCCGTGAGTACCGTAGCGTCTACTATTGCAAAGGGTACATTCAATAGACGTGCAATACTTCTTGCTAGTAGAGTCTTACCTGTACCCGTTGGCCCGATCATAATGATATTGCTCTTTTCTATTTCTATCTCATCCATTTCATCTTCTTTGCGGAATTCGCTTTCTTTTTGCAAAATTCGCTTATAGTGATTATAGACTGCAACAGAAAGATGGCGTTTAGCATCGTCTTGTCCTATGACATACTGATCAAGAAAAGTCTTGATATCTTTTGGTCGAGGCAAGGTAGCAATAGAAAGATCAAATTTCTTCTTTTCTTCTTGTACGGGGGTAGAGGAAGCCCTATTCGGGCGGCGAGAAGAGGATTTTGTCTGATCTGTGATCAGTTCGTCTTTGAGCATCGAAGCAATTTGGGTCGAACATAAATCGCAGATAAAAACGCCCTTTTCGCCCTCGATCATATACTGAACTTGATCTTCTCCACGCCCACAGAAACTGCAATGACACTGATTATGTGTATCTTTATTGTTATTCATGCTGAGTTTGCGAAACAGAAAAATGTAATAGCGAATTACTCTTTCTTGCCTTTTTGAGAAGTCAATACTTCGTCTACCATACCATAATCCAAAGCCTCGGCAGCCGTAAACCAGTGATCTCTATCACTATCTTTTTCAATACGTTCGATAGACTGACCTGTGTGCTCGGCAAGTATCGCGTGCAATTCGTTCTTTACTTTTATGATTTCTTTTGCAGCAATCTCAATGTCGCTTGCCTGGCCCTGCATCCCCCCCAATGGCTGGTGGATCATCACTCGAGCATGAGGAAGAGCATAGCGCTTACCTTTGGCACCTGCAACCAGCAAAACAGCGGCCATAGAAGCTGCCATACCAGTGCATATGGTGGAGACATCACAACCAATATACTGCATCGTATCATATATACCATAACCAGCGTACACAGATCCACCAGGCGAGTTGAGATAGACAGAAATATCTTTACCCGGATCACTGCTATCTAAGAAAAGCAATTGTGCCTGCACTACATTAGCAGAATAATCCGTTACAGCGGTACCCAAAAAGATGATACGATCCATCATCAAACGAGAAAAAACATCCATTTGCGCGACATTTAGCTGCCTTTCCTCAATAATATAAGGGGCTATATAGCCTCCGTCGTGATTTACTATCGCATTCTGATGTTTCATATAATCCTCCAACGCAAGAGAGTTTAACCCAACATGCTTGGTGGCATACTTAAAAAATTCATTTTTTTGCATCATAATATATTCTACTAACAGTTCTGGTTTTCCCAAGTATCTCAGGTTCTTTGATCTTTGCGAAAACCTTAACCAAATTTCTAACAAAGTTACATTTTTATTTTGGGAAATACAAATATAAGCATAAAATATATTTCGAAAAAAAAGAAGGTTTTTTTGCTGTGCTTCTACATCTTCATGAAAGTTTCTATATACTACGGGAATAAATACATAGCGGCCTCTTCATAATGAGCGTATCAATAGCAAATCTCCAAGCAAGAAAGGTAGTAATCTTAGGTTAATTTCTCAATCATAATCCTAGAAAAATTCTCGAAATATCCCAGCAATCAAAAAAAAGAATAGTTCCATACAAGAAATCGAATAATCGCTCAATACTCAATATCTATATCACTAAAGGCCTCTATTATAACAGATTCATGTTCAATCGAAATAGATCACAGCATTGGCATCACCTCCAATACATGAGGAACTATTTTGTTTAATCTTGCAATTATATAGCAGGAAAAGATTATCTTTGCGGAAGAAATACAGAGGAGTAAAATCGGGATGTAGCACAGTTGGTAGCGCGCCACGTTCGGGACGTGGAGGTCGGAAGTTCGAGTCTTCTCATCCCGACTTAACTCTGCATGATTCTAAATTTTCTCTTTCGACGCACTTTGCCCGAAGGAGATTTTTTTCTTCATATTCATAAACAGTGAGTACAGTGAAAGAGGAAAACAAAGGCGCTACACATGCGCCCAAGGCTTACAACAAATGGCCTTTCGGTCAAGGCAAAAAAAGAAGGAATCCTTTTATCGAAGGGAAAAGTGCCCGACACAAGCACATCGCAACAGATTCTCTGCTGCTGATTTTAGGAGCATTTTTCCAAGCAGCCGCTTATGCAATATTCATCGCACCTGCGGGTATCATACCTGGAGGTGTGTATGGTATTAGCATTGCTGTAAACCACCTTACAAAAGGAATATGGGATATTTTTCCTGATGGTTTGCCAATCGGTACTTTCTCGCTTTTTGTGAATATACCGTTGTTTCTACTAGCCTCTAAAAAGTTAGGACTTTCCTCAGGTGGAAAAACGGTTGCAACATTTCTCCTGATTGCAGCCTTTACTGATGGTATTACGAAAATTTTGAAGAATCACTCGTTATTTCTCAAAGAAGACCCTTTTCTATCGGCTCTATACGGAGGTGCTATTCTAGGCTTAGGCGTATACCTTACATTCCGTGTTGGTAGCACTAGTGCTGGAACCGATGTACTAGCGCGGGTGATTGCCAAAGGAAAAAACTTACGTGTCAGCCGACTCATTATTGTCATTGATTCATTGGTAGTACTTTTTGGGCTTATCGTCTTTGGAGACATAAAAGTACCGCTCTACTCACTTGTAACCATCTTTTTATACGGTAAAACACTGGACATTCTCAACCCTGAAAACCCCAACAAAGCTGTTTTCATCGTGAGTCAAGACCCTAAGGCTCTGCGATCGATCATCATAGAAGAACTCAACCTCAGGGCAACTCTACTTCACGGACAAGGGATGTATGCAGGAAAAGAAAGAGATATCATCTTTATGATTGCCGAAAGAAAAGATGTGACAAAGCTCAAAAAGATTATCTTACAAAAAGATCCCACCGCATTTATAGCGACTACCAATGCAACCAACGACACCATACCACCCCTAATCTAAAATAATATGAAGAAACTAGCCCTTATATCATTGTGTATAGCCTGTCTCTCATTCAGCTTTAGTGCGTATGCTCAAGAGACTCCCGATAATTTGCCTCTTCCCCATATTAGCCACTATGTAAAAATAGAAACAGATAAAGGAAACTTTGTAATAGCTCTTTACGATGAGACACCCTTGCATAGGGACAATTTCCTCGCCCACGTTGAGCATCATGACTACGAAGGAGTGCTTTTTCATAGAGTTATTGATCGTTTTATGGTGCAGACAGGAAACCTCCAGACCCGTGCTAAAAACGTTACAGATGCATCTGTAGATACCACCACTTCTACCATCAAAGCAGAGTTCTTGCCAGAGATGCTTATTCATAAAAGGGGGGCAGTAGCGGCAGCACGTACGCCCGATGAAGTAAACCCCATGAAGGAGTCTTCTGCGTCTCAATTCTATATCGTCACAGGTAACTACTTTACAGATTGGGATCTGGCCGATATCGAAAAAAACTTAGGTAAAAACATCTCAGAGGCTAAGAAACAGGTATACAAAAAAGTAGGAGGCGCACCTCACCTCGATGGTGATTATACCGTATTTGGTGAAGTAGTAGAAGGTATGGATACGATCACCAAAATAGAAAGAGTGAAAACAGACGATGTCAATAGACCCGTAAGAGATATCCGGATAAGGAAAGTTTATTCGATAACACCCCAACAGCTACACAAAAAATAGTACATAACGTATTAACAATATGGCTGGAAGACTCTATCTCTGTCCCGTACCAATTTCCACAAGACCGCATCGTGAATCGATCCCACAATACAACTGTGAACTCATGCATGAGCTGCAGATTTTTTTCGTGGAAAAAAAACGCACAGCAATACGCTTTATAAAACAGCTCTGTCCAGGAAAGAATTTGAATGATTGTGAATTTGTAGAAATAGGTAAAAGAATAGATGACGAAGAAGTGACAGAAGCTATTGCCAAAGTTGAAAAAGGTACAAATGCAGGCCTACTCTCCGAAGCAGGATGCCCAAGTATTGCCGATCCGGGTCGATTCGTTGTCAATATAGCGCACAAAAAGGGGATCAGAGTAATACCTCTCGTCGGTCCATCCTCTATACTGCTAGCGCTTATGGCATCGGGACAAGACGGTCAACACTTTGCTTTTGAAGGCTATCTCCCTCGAGACAAAGAGGAACTAAAAAGAAAAATCAAAGAGATAGCAAAGAGAATATCAACGACGGGAGTGGCGCATATTTTCATTGAGACTCCTTATCGCAACCAACGTCTTTTTGAATCGATTCTTCTCTATGCGCCAGATCAACATCTTCTTACTGTTGCGAGTGACATTTCGGGGGATGACGAATACATCGATAGCAAGCCGATTTATCTCTGGCGCAAACAAAAGCTCTCCCTGCCTGAGTTGCCTACAATCTTTATTTTTGGGAAAAATATATAACCATTAAACCCTATTTCCATTGTGCTTTCTTCCGCGCCATTACCCCCTGATTTTTTAGATCTGATAGAGCCTAAAATGGGAAAAGAGGATTTTGCTCTTTTTCGTCATACCCTGGATCGTACACTACCTCCTACTTCAATACGGCTCAATAAACAAAAAAAAGTTCTATATCCCCTAGACATTGGCTCTATCTTTCCTGCTACGCAACTTATCCCATGGTGCAACGGTGCATACAAACTCTCTGATCGACCGAATTTTGTTGGTGATCCACTTTGGCACACAGGCTACTATTATGTGCAGGAAGCCTCGTCAATGGCCATTTCTCTTATCAAATATCATATGCCCGAGGAACCCATTATAGCGATCGATCTATGTGCGGCCCCTGGAGGAAAAACAACCCTATTAATAGACGACGTCTTACCTGAAGGAAGCGTTTTAATTGCCAACGAACCGATCCACAAACGAGCCCTTTCACTCGTCGAGAATGTGCAAAAATGGGGAAATAGCCATGTGGTCGTAACCAATGCATACCCCGATCGTTTTGCTTGCTGTACAGAAACTTTTGATCTGGTAGTAGTCGATGCCCCTTGTAGTGGAGAGGGAATGTTTCGTAAGCATTCTCATGCTCGAGAGGAATGGTCTTTACAAGCTGTAAAGCACTGCCAAATTCGACAAAGATCGATATTAAACGATGCATGGAAAATACTCAAGCCAGGAGGTTTTCTACTCTACTCTACCTGCACATTCAATGAATATGAGAACGAAGACAATATCGCCTACCTTAGTGCTTTGGGAGCCGATGTTATTCCGCTTAATATAAGCGAAAACATGGGGATCGTCTCAGGGCGTAATGCTATGGGCTACCGCTGCTATCCACACCTTGTCGAAGGCGAAGGTTTTTTCTTCTGCTTACTAAGGAAAAAAAAATCCGAGACCTATGAAATAGCCCAAGAAAAACGGGCAAAGAAAGTAAACAATAAGCAAAAGAAGCCCAGTAAAAATAATAGGTCCCCCAAGAATGAAGATGCCATTCACACCCTTTTGACAAGTGGATGGGAGAAAGAAAACGATATCTATGCAGAGGAAGATGGCAGCATATACGTCATTCCGAACAATGCAAAAGAATTACTACTAAAGCTTGCGGATAATAATATACCCGTACTTCACCGAGGTATAGAAGTAGCCGAGCATAAAGCTGGAAAGATACGCCCCTCCTCAATGCTTGCTTTTTCGCTCCTATTTGATGCCGACGCTCTCCCTCATATAGAAGTCAAAAAGAGAGAGGCATTAAGCTACATTGCAGGATTGTCTCTCGACATTAAAACCTCTTTTAAAGGATTCGGTTCTATCACCTATAAAGGAATACCCATAGGCTTGGTAAACGCAGTGGCTAATAGGGCGAATAATCTTTTCCCTAAGACACATCGACTAAGAGCCGACCTACAAACAATTCTTCATGAAATAGAAAAAAACAGTACGGATTGAAATATGCGATAAATCGCAAAAAAGTATTATCTTTGAGGAGAATTTAAATTTATACCTAAGATAGTTAATTATGGATATTGTGATGATTGTTGGTCGCGAGATATTAGATTCTCGTGGCAATCCTACAGTGGAAGTTGAAGTAATGTTATCTAGCGGCTGCATAGGTCGTGCATCTGTCCCTAGCGGAGCCTCTACTGGAGAGCATGAAGCAGTAGAGCTACGCGATGGTAATAAACAGCGTTACTTAGGAAAGGGTGTTTTGAAAGCCGTAGAAAACGTAAATAATATAATAGCCCCAGCTCTTTTTGGAATGTCTGCACTGGACCAACGTGCCATAGACAAAAAACTTATTGAGCTCGATGGGACTCCCACCAAAGGCAATCTCGGAGCAAATGCCATATTGGGTGTTTCTCTTGCGGTGGCGAAGGCTGCTGCCAATGAGCTAAGCATTCCCTTATACAGATATATCGGAGGGACAAATACCTACGTCCTCCCCGTTCCGATGATGAACATCATCAACGGTGGTTCGCACAGCGATGCACCTATTGCGTTCCAAGAGTTTATGATCCGTCCTGTAGGGGCTGAAAGCTTCCGTGAAGGCCTCAGAATGGGAGCTGAAGTATTCCACAATCTGAAGAAGGTACTTAAAGCAAGAGGTTTGAGTACAGCGGTCGGTGATGAAGGGGGCTTTGCACCTGAACTCAAAGGAACCGAGGATGCCTTGGACTGCATCATTGAGGCTATCAACATGGCTGGTTACAAACCTGGCGACGATGTACGTATAGCACTGGACTGTGCTTCAAGCGAATTCTACAAAGATGGCGTATATGACTACACAAAATTCGAGGGAGAGCATGCCGCTAAACGCAACAGTCAAGAGCAAGCAGAGTATCTGAAAGAACTTATCAATAAATATCCCATCGACAGCATCGAAGATGGTATGGACGAAAACGACTGGGAAGGCTGGAAAATATTGACTAAAGAGATTGGTCATAAAGTACAACTCGTTGGAGATGACCTCTTCGTTACCAATGTAGACTATTTGCGCAAAGGGATTGCCGAATCTTGTGGTAATGCGATCCTGATCAAAGTAAATCAAATCGGTACGCTTAGTGAAACACTTGATGCTATCGAATTGGCTCACCGTCACGGCTACAATGCTGTGATCTCTCACCGTTCTGGTGAAACAGAAGATACGACCATTGCCGATATCGCTGTTGCTACCAATGCAGGACAAATAAAGACGGGTTCTCTGAGCCGTACAGATCGCATTGCCAAGTACAACCAACTGCTGCGTATCGAAGAAGAAATCGGAGAGATTGCTCAATACGGCTATAATTCCGTTAAGCCCAACAATTGATTTCATTTTTTCTCATAGCATAACTTGAGACAGAGCATAATCCATTCTACGATATTATGCTCTGTCTTTTTTATTATTTAATACATTGAAAAACACCATAGTGACTGGACGTTGGCGTTCTTTCGCCGAATACCTACTGCCTCCCGCATTCATAGGTCTCATTGCTATAATATTATATTACAGCAATCCATCTTTTTATGGGCAGTCTTTTATTCATGAGCTAAGCAGATCAACTACTCAATGTCTAAGACCTGCTGTTTTTGCAGTGGGGATCTTTCTATCGCTTTTTTGTGTACGGCTTTTTTCGCCCTTCAAAGATTTTTCTAAATTCGATCGTAAGAGTAAGGTTAATGCCCTTGTAGCACTCCTTTTTACTATGGGATTCGCCAATATCATTTTTGGTTTTATTACCTCTTTTATTGGGATCCTTATGTTTTTTGTTGTGGGCGAGGTCATTATCGTTACCTCTGCTATAGCTCAGAAGAAAGCACCCTCATTTAGTCCCCGTCTCTTTATCGCTACTGCACTTTTCTTTGTTATTTTTTCTGGCATTACCATACTATGGAGCCCTCACGTAGAGCACTCGCTCGCGTACTACTGTCGAACGATCTGGGTAGCGATCATTCCCCTGCTTTTTCTTGCCTATCCTCCTGAGAAAAAAGTGATAAACCTATTTGCTGCGATGGCGCTCTTCGTAAGCTATGTGTTTATACTACTCTTGTTTGCTATCTATATCCAAGCAATATTAACGACTCCTGGCAATCACATACTGGCATTTGTATCACTCAACAAATGTTATCTCAACAATGGCGAAGGATGGATGCTTGGACCTATCCACCTTTTAGGTGCTTTCGGGATACGACACTATACATTCTTATATTTTGCTTTGAGTCTGCCTTTTATATATCTACTCACAAACGAAAAAAAAGTAGCTCGCGTAAGCTTCTATTATGTCATATTTTCTATCGCGATTCTTATGATGCAAAGTCGCATATGGATGCTGCTGGCTTTACCACTACCCATTTTAGCCACTCTGCTGAGACATAGCAACAAAAAAGTAAAATACGCCATCCTTACTATCTGTGCTGTGCTTGGTATCTTGCTACTAATCGCTCCTTTCTTTACACAGTTTTTTTCCGACAATCTAAGGCTTCAATTTATGCGTGTCGCGGCTAATCAAATCCAAGGTGCCGCATTATTCACAGGAAATGGTATCGGCAGTAGCGAATTTATATTGCCGCAAAATGGATTGGAGAATTATGGTCACTTTCACAATAGCTTCATACAGCAACTCGTAGAAACAGGCTTGGGCGGAGTGTTCTTGTTACTCGGAGTGATCCTCTCTTATTTATTTATTGCAGTATGCAATAAAAATCATTGGGTCCTCCTACTGATGATTGCCTATATCGCCATCATGAATGTAGAAGACTTCATTTATCAGACAGACCTACTATTACTGTCTTGGACGCTACTAACGCTAGCCATCGCTCCGTGTCATAGTCCGAGTAAAAATCGGTCGTTAAGAAAAGTGGCTAAGTAGCTTTTTTTTATTACCTTTGTACAGATTTGTAGGTGTATACATCACAGATAAACCCACTTTCGTACCGCAAAAGACAATCTAGCAGATTGGGATAGCGCTATTAAAAAAACATCAGATAATTCGCAAAATCGATAAACTACCATATGGCTCAAGAAGATATCTTTAAAAAGATTGTTTCTCACTGTAAGGAATACGGCTTTGTATTCCCTTCGTCCGAGATATACGACGGACTAGCCGCTGTATACGACTACGGTCAAAACGGCATAGAACTAAAAAATAATCTCAAAGATTACTGGTGGAAAAGCATGACGCTTTTGCATGAAAATGTAGTCGGCATCGACTCTGCTATATTCATGCACCCACGTATATGGCAAGCCTCTGGTCATGTGGACGCCTTCAACGATCCCCTGATCGACAATAAGGACTCCAAAAAAAGATACCGTGCAGATATCCTGCTGGAAGAGTATATTGCCAAAATTGAGGAAAAGATAGAAAAAGAAATAACCAAAGCCCGCAAACGCTTTGGCGACAATTTCGACGAAGGTCTCTATAGACAGACCAACGAGCGGGTACAAGGCTATCTTACAGAGATCAATACGACGAAAACAACAATGACTAAAGCTCTCGAAGAGAGCGACTTCAACACATTGCGTCAGTTGATCATCGACAAAAATATCGTTTGTCCTATCAGTGGTACAGCCAACTGGACCGAGATACGACAATTCAACCTCATGTTTGCCACGGAAATGGGCTCCACAGCCGATGGCGCTACAAAGATCTATTTACGCCCCGAAACGGCACAAGGTATTTTCGTCAACTTTCTAAATGTACAGAAAACAGGTCGAATGAAAATCCCCTTTGGTATCGCACAGATAGGGAAAGCTTTTCGCAATGAGATCGTCGCCCGCCAGTTCATATTTCGCATGCGAGAATTCGAGCAGATGGAAATGCAGTTTTTTGTAAAGCCCGGGGAGGAACTCGAGTGGTTTGAGTACTGGAAAAAACAACGTATGGCTTGGCATAAAAATTTGGGGCTGGGCAATGAAAAATACCGCTTCCACGACCACGAAAAATTGGCGCACTACGCCAATGCCGCTACCGATATCGAGTTCAAAATGTCTTTTGGCTTCAAGGAAGTAGAAGGTATTCACAGTCGTACGGATTACGACTTATCCCGCCACGAAGAGTATAGTAATAAAAAGCTCCGCTACTTCGATCCTACTACTCAAGAGAGTTTTATTCCCTATGTTATCGAGACCTCTATAGGTGTCGATCGTTTGTTCCTTACCATCCTCTTCGGAGCATACAACGAAGAGTCTACCGAAAACGGAGAAATACGTACCGTACTGCGCTTGCCGGCTCCACTAGCTCCTATCAAATTAGCCGTTTTGCCTCTGGTAAAAAAAGATGGTCTAGCCGAAAAAGCCCAAACTATTTTCGATGCTCTGCGCTTCGATTTTAAGTGCCAATACGATGAAAAAGACTCTATAGGCAAGCGCTACAGAAGACAGGATGCCATAGGCACTCCGTTCTGTATAACGGTAGACCATGATACGCTCACAGACGATACTGTGACCATCCGTGAACGCGATACTATGCAGCAAAGCCGCATTCCTATCAGTGCTCTCAAGGATTTCGTATCCGAGAAAATAAGTATCAACCATCTTCTAAAAAACATCCATAATGAAGTTCAATAAACTTACTATCCTTGCATTTTCCTTGCTTTTTTCTTTCGTTTGTTTCCTCTCATGCGACAAACGCATAAGCAGTCAGACGCAATGGAGATTGGAAAATGAACGTGCTTTCAACAGCTATGCCGATAGTAGCAACTTTTTCAAAGCAACACTAGACGGCAGCAATGCTTATGTCTATATGAAGAGGCTCATGGAGGGAACGAGCGATCGAAATCCTATCGCGACCTCACGGATACTAATCCACTACGAGACCTCATTTATAGCTGGAAAGAAGGAATTCATTGAAGGGAATTTCGATAGCGAGAATCCTGCCGCATTCTCCATTGGTAGAAGCAGTGCTAACATCATCACAGGTTTGGCCATAGGCCTGCAAAATATGAAGCAAGGAGAAGAAAGTGAAATCATCATCCCTTGGTACCTAGCCTATGGTCGTAGCGAAAATGGCAATGTTCCAGCCTATTCAGCCCTGAAATTTCATGTACGCTTGGATAGTATCATCCCCGAAGAAGCAAAATAAATTCTGGCTATGACGACAAAAAAAACGATCGATATACTCGTATCTAACGACGACGGTATTTTTGCTAAAGGGATAAACGTACTAGTAAAAAAATTGGCTCCTCTGGGGCATATTACAGTAGTGGCCCCAGACACGGCACGCTCAGGAGCCTCTTCTGCGATCACTTCTACACTTCCCCTTCGCCCTATCAAGGTACGAGAAAACGAAAGCGAGACTTGGTACAGTGTTGCAGGAACTCCTGCCGACTGTGTCAAGATCGGCTTAAACGTGATCTTTGCCGAAAAAGGGAAGAGTCCAGATCTCGTCATTACAGGTATCAACCATGGGCGTAACGACGGCATCTGTGTATTCTATAGTGGCACTGTAGGAGCAGCTCTTGAAGGCTGTATTGCGGGGCTTCCATCGCTAGCGGTTTCACTCAACAATCACGATCCTTTGGCCGATATGACCTGCGCCGCGGAATACGGCTACAAAATAGCCGAGAAAATGCTCTCAATGGATATTCCCAAGCATACGATGCTGAATCTGAACATCCCCAATGGGGAGCCAAAAGGGCTAAAGATATGCAGACAAGCAGTCACAAAGTTTGTAGACGAATATGCCGTCTCTACTAACGCCAGTGGCGACAATGTATACTGGATGCAAGGACACCAAGAGAAAACTCTCAAGGCTGAGGAGCCCGACAATGACTTCGACTATCTCAACGATGGCTATGCCGTACTCACACCGCTGACACTGGAGCTAACCGACTACCACTACTTAGCCCAGCTGAAAAAGGATATTGACCGCGAGCATTTATAATCACAACATCATGCGTTATTTCATAGTGGCAGGGGAAGCCTCTGGTGATCTGCATGCATCCAACCTGATGAAGGCTATCATACAGTTGGATGAGCAGGCGACATTTGCATTCGTTGGCGGAGAAAAAATGGCCGAAGTATGCAAGAAGACACCCTCTGTACACTACAGAAATATTGCCTATATGGGTATTATCAATGTGTTGAAGCATTTACCAGCTATCCACAGTGCTGCAAGAAAAATGCAAGAAGCCATGCTGCATTTCTGTCCAGACCATGTCATAGCGATAGATGCTTCTTCTTTTTGTATG
Source organism: Bacteroidota bacterium (assembly GCA_023389855.1). GTDB lineage: Bacteria > Bacteroidota > Bacteroidia > Bacteroidales > Porphyromonadaceae > Porphyromonas. The sequence continues at coordinate 120,470 of JAEWDZ010000003.1, read as the reverse complement.
CGTTATCTACTCCCCTTCGCAGAGGAGCATTTCCCTACAGCTATACGCAGCTATTACATTCTACCTAAGGTATGGTCATCCCGCAAGGGGCGTATCAAAAAATTACATAGGCTCTGCCATAATCTCTTTGCGATATTTCCTTTCGAAGAGGATTTTTTTGCTCGTGAAGGGGCTGTGGCTACTTTCGTCGGGAATCCCTGCGTAGAGGCAGTTGGCAGCTATAGCGATACTCATACAACGAAGGAAAAGCCCAAGACGATAGCCCTTTTGCCCGGTAGCCGTCTACAGGAAATACGCGAAAACCTACCAACTATGATAGCAGCGGTAGCTACTTACTTTCCCCAATATCAAGCGAGCATAGCCATGGCTCCAGGCATTGCTAAGGAGTTTTATACCTCCTTTATACCTAAAGACAAAAATATTCTGCTCAGCAATACCTCTACTTATGCTTTACTATCAACAGCTCAGATGGCAGTTATTACCAGTGGAACGGCCACTCTCGAGGCTGCTCTCATTGGCACTCCAACGGTAGCTGTGTACCGTTCTAAGGGTTGGTTTATCATCAACTGGCTATTCCGTCACATGCTGCCAATACGGTACATCACCCCTGTCAATCTGATTGCCAACGAGCGGGTCATACCCGAGTTGCTCTCGGCCGAAGCGACGGCAGCAAACATCGCTTCAGCACTGCAAGAAGTTACCCTTCATGCCCTTACAGTCAAAAGGGGGTATACCAAGATTAGAGAGCTACTTCAAGAAAAAAAGGCTTCGATAGAAGTCGCTCAAGCATTACAACGACAGTCTCCCCACCAATAGTTTTTTATTTATTTTCCGAAAGACTATGACAAAACTATCCAATATACATTCGTATAAGCATGCATTAATATCCATTCTCTTCTTATTCGCGACCTTTACGATGCCGATTTCCGCGCAAAACAGTAAGGACTACATCACCCATGAGGTCAAAGCCAAAGAAACTGTATACTCCATCGCTCGCAGCCATGGACTGAAAGAGCAAGATATCTATCGCTTAAATCCTGGTAGTGAAAAAGGCATCCGTATCGGAGAGACTCTAAAAATACCCGTGCAGAATGCTGCCCTCCCCAATACCATCAACCAAATACCTCCTGCACATGCAGGCACCTATACGGTAGTCAGCGGGGATACGTTCTACTCTATCGCCAAAAAATTTGAGATACCTACTACGATCCTCAAGCAATATAATCCAGACATCGATCCCGAAAAGATTAAACCAGGCATGGAGCTCCGTATAGCACTGCCAGACGGCACCCCACTCAATGCCATTGATAGCAAGATATATGTCGTAAGTGAGAACAGCCTCAACAAAGTAAAAGTAGCTCTGCTGCTACCTATCAAAGAAGATGGAAACCCCGATCGCTATATGCGCTTTTACCAAGGTTTCCTCATGGGTATGCACAAGCTAAAAAAAAGAGGGGTATCCATTGACTTAGATCTATATACGACACCCGCCACAAAAGATGTTCTTCAAGTTATTAGTAGTGGAAAATTGATTGGTAAAGACATCGTCATAGGAGGGCAAACGAAAGAGGATATTAGTGCGCTTTCCAGCTATACAGGTGAAAGAGGGATCATCTACGTTTCTCCCTTCGTATCGGAGATCGGCAACACGAGCAATTCCTCGGCATCTACATTCATCCTCAATACACCTCAAGAGGATTTATATCCTTTCTTGTCGCACGCGTTTTGCTCCCTTGCCAAAGGCAAAAAGATTTACTTCATCAATACAAAAACAAAGAATCATAACACTGTAGTCAAGGAAATCAAAGCAGCACTAAAAAAAGCGGCTATTCCCTTCGAAGATCTTGCTATTGAAAAGATTAACAATAGTGTACTCCGAGGCGACCGCCTCCTCCTCATGCCAGACGATGCCTCCCCTGCAGTACTGGGCAACCTCTTCGGAAAACTGGAGAGCGAAAAGATTGATGCTAAAAAAGTAGCACTCTTTGGCTATCCACAGTGGCAGTCATACGATGCACAGACCGTGAAGAAATTAGGTACCTACAATACTACAATCTATACGGCTTTCTTCTTTGACCAGTCGCAGCCTGAGACTATCAACTTTATCAAGAATTATCAAGCATGGTTCAGCAAACCCATCGATAAGACCTATCCCAAATTCTCTGCGTTGGGCTACGATATTTCCCGCTATTTCCTTAGGGCTCTAGCCTCCTATGGCATCGGTTTCACGAAGTCGCTCCCCCAGGTCCCCCGTGACGGCTTGCAAAACGACTTCTTATTTAGAAATCTCAACGGGAAGAAAGCCTTTTGCTCGGCCAATCTCTTCTTTGTTAAGTATACCCCAAGCGGTAAAATCGTGAAACAATCGGTAGTCTTCTAGGCAATACGAAGCTATGAAAGCGTACCTTCCTTTATCTATCTTACTATCCATCATCCTACTCTTGCTCCCTGCGCAGGCAAAGGCTCAAGCAGAAGAGGGAATCAACCATTGGCATATCGGGGGTACTGTAGGTTATCTGGGAGAGATGCTCTGGTTTAACCCATCGGTACAGCAAGAATTGCATCAAGCATTTACCTGCGGGGCTGTAGCAGAACTGAGCAACAGCCGCTACTCGGCAATCCATGGCGAACTCCTCTACTCTCTTAGAGGATGGAACGAACGTGTTTATGACGCTACCAAAGAAACGCTTCTCCGCTACCATCAACGGCTGCACTATATCGACTTGCCATTGTTAGCTTCGCTCCACATTCCTATCGGCCACTTTCAGATTGGTATGCTTTTTGGGCCGCAGATAGGCATCCGAATAGCGGAGCAACGCATAAGCGATGAAGGTTCTTTCACCGAAATAGATCAAAAACGCCACGACTATCCCATAAAAGGGCACTTTGCATGGGGATTAACTGCAGGTCCTACCGTTACCTTCGCTATGGGGAGCCACAAAATAGCATTCGATGCGCGTGCCTATATGGGCTTCAATAACCTGATCTCTACGAAAATAGGGGAAGCATACTCTCGTGCCAGTGAGATAGCTTTTGTCATCAAGCTTTCCTATCTCTTTGAGTTGCCTAGGAAGCAATGACACACCAATGCCTCCAGCTACCTAGGCACAAAACAACGGTTAACCTTTCTATTTTTGCCATCAAGCGATAGCGAATACCGCCCAATTCTCTCGCATAATAAAGTGAAAAGATCCCCAGTACTGGGGATTTTTTTTATCCGTAAAGAAACAAATCACTCGTGCGTAAGCAGGAGTTTTTTCAATATTCACGATATTTATTTAGTTAGAATCTTTTTTTCGTGGATCTGGATTGAATCCGCGGTGTATCCGAATCAAATCTCTCCTGCATCCGAATCGGATAAGCGATTAATCGCGATGGATGGGTAAGTCGATCGAATACACTTGTCTCTCCTTGAAGGAAGGATAAAGAACGCTGTTCAGAGACAGCTAATTCCGTGAGGAGTAAGAGCCAGGAAAAGATAAAAAGAGGTTACGATACTCTACAGTTGGTCTGCTAGAAAAGAGAAATAAAGGAGTAGCAAGGATTCGAAACAATCTGAATGAATGCGTCGAAAAAGAAAAAAGAGAGAGGATAGAAATCCAAACGAGTACAAGAAATGCGAAAAGACTTCGCTCTCTTTTTGTTTGTGATACTTTTCACAGAGAATGAAATAGATACGACTTTCTGCTCCCCTTTTGGTTGCTTGCGAGAGAGGAAAAAAATACTCATGAGTACAATGACTCATGGGGATGGATGGAGATAGTATCGTTTGCCGCAAGGGCTTATGCCCGATATCTAGCAGATCATAGGGGGCTTCTGAGCTGGTGCTAGAAGCGAATGTTCACAGCGTACAGCGAATCAGAGACGCTGCATCAGTATGGGGATAATTTGCTCTTTCCAAAGAGCATAATCGCCCGCTAGGATATGCTGGCGGGCTTCGCCTACGAGCCACAAGTAAAAGGCCACATTATGGACGGAGGCCAAAGTAAGCGCCAAGATCTCTTGCGCTTTGAAGAGGTGATGCAAATAAGCTCTGCTGTAGACTTCATCCACCTCGGCAGCTCCCCCTCTTTCGATCGGGTCAAAGCAATTTTTCCATTTGCTATTTTTAATATTTATAATCCCCTCTTTGGTGAAGAGCTGACCATTGCGACCATTGCGAGTAGGCATAATACAGTCAAACATATCCACTCCAAGGGCTATGGCCTCTAAGATATTCGCTGGCGTTCCCACCCCCATGAGATAGCGGGGCTTATCTTTCGGCAATATCTCATTGGTGATAGCGATCATTTCGTACATTTTTTCCACTGGTTCGCCCACCGCCAAGCCGCCTATAGCATTGCCATCAGCATCGATAGCCGCTACCTTTTCGGCCGCTCTTTTTCGTAGTTCGGGGTATACACATCCCTGCACAATAGGAAAGAGCGACTGCCGATGACCATAAAGAGGGTCTGTCTCCGAAAGGCGGGTTACACACCTATCGAGCCAGTACTCTGTAAGTTCCAAGGACTGTGCAGCATATGCTATGGGGGCATCGCCTGGGCAGCATTCATCGAATGCCATGATAATATCCGCCCCAATGACGCGCTCGATATCCATCACCTTTTCAGGAGTAAATAGATGACGCGATCCATCGATATGCGAAGAGAACGTAACACCGTGTCGGTCGATCTTGCGCCGGTCAGCTAAGGAAAAGACCTGAAAACCGCCACTATCTGTAAGTATAGGCCGCTCCCAGGTATTGAACTTGTGAAGTCCTCCCGCCTGACGCAGTATCTCTAAGCCTGGACGTAAATACAGGTGGTACGTATTGCCCAAGATAATCTCCGCTTTGGTACTGCGTACCTGCTCCATGGTGAGTGCCTTGACACTTCCCACCGTACCTACAGGCATGAAGATAGGAGTCTGTATGGTGCCATGATCGGTGGTAATAAGACCATGGCGAGCATTACTCTTTTTATCGTTGGCGATGATATCAAAAGTCATAAGTTATAGAGAATTCTATTAGAGAGTCGTAATACTATGAAAAGCGCTTTATTTTATCTGGGTTCTGCTTCACAAAGTCGGCCCAGCTACGTACCACATTAGTCGTCGAGGCCAAAGGATTACTCGTCTGATAGTAGTGGCACAAGGCTACAGCCAGCCCATCGGTGGCATCTCGTGATGCGGGCATCTGGTCGTCGGGTAGGTGCAAGATCTTTTGGAGCATAGCCGCTACTTGCTCTTTACTGGCCGATCCATTGCCCGTAATCGATTGCTTCACACGCATAGGGGCATATTCGGCAATATGCACATCACGCGACAGGGCCGCAGCGATAGCTACTCCCTGTGCACGCCCCAGTTTGAGCATACTCTGTATATTTTTCCCCAAGAAAGGAGCTTCTATTGCCATCTCATCAGGTAGAAATTCGTCAATTAAGCCGGTAATGCGCTCGTGAATTCGCTTTAGTCGCAGATAGGGATCGCCCAATTTAGCCAAATCTATTACACCTATTGTCAGTAGCTGCGGTTTATTGGCATGGATGGCGATCAATGCGTAACCCATGACGATCGTGCCAGGGTCTACACCTAGTATTATGCGATCTGCTTTTACTCCCATATCTTTACAGTAATACGAGACTGAGAGCCATTACCGCCATACCGATAATAAGGCCATATATTGCTTGGTGATGCTTGCCATACTCTTCCGCTGCAGGCAACAACTCGTCTAAGGAAATAAATACCATGATACCAGCTATCGCCGCAAATATGATACCGTAGGTGACATCATTGATAAAGGGAGCTAGGATCAGGTAGCCAATAATCGCGCCCACTGGCTCGGCAAGACCCGACAAAAAACTAATCCAAAAAGCGTAAGACTTATTGCCCGTGGCATAGTAAATCGGGACAGAGACGGAGATGCCTTCGGGTATATTATGGATCGCTATCGCCACGGCTATTGGTATCGCTACGGAAGCATCCTCCAGACCAGAAAGAAAAGTAACCATACCCTCGGGAAAGTTGTGTATAAAGAGTACCAACGCAGTAAATAGACCTACACGCAAGATGCGCTTATCGATCTTATTGCCTTTGTGATGCGGAGCTAACTGCGTCATAGCTAAATCCTCTTCCTTGGGCATTTCGTGCGGGTTTTCAGCCTTTGGCACAAAGCGGTCTATAAGCGCTATGAGTGCGATACCCCCAAAGAAACTCAGGGTGGTCCACAATGCAGGATATTTGCCAGTAGCATGGTGTGAAAAATGCTCCAATGCACTGGGCATCATCTCAATAAAAGAGACGTAGACCATCACGCCTGCTGAGAAGCCCATGGAGATACACAGAAAAGAGTAATTGGTGCGCTTAGCAAAGAAGGCTATGGCACTGCCTATACCCGTGGAGAGGCCTGCTATGAGCGTAAGTGAAAATGCTAAAATAAGCTGTGTAGACATAAAATCAATCATCAAAACGCTTGCATATCGTATCGTAAGCATCAATACGGCGGTCTCTCAGATATGGCCACCAGCGGCGCACTGTTTCTGTTCTTTTCAGATCGACCTCCACGACTGCCGTATCCTCCATTGTGCCTAAGCGACACAAGAACTCGCCCTGCGGTCCAGTCACAAAGCTATTGCCCCAGAAGGTGATTCCCTCGTTCCCTGCTATAGGGCTCTCTTCATAGCCCGTACGATTGACGGCTACAACGGATAGATTGTTGGCGATAGCATGGCCACGCTGTACCGTGACCCAGGCCTCAAGTTGTCTCTGCTGCTCGTCGACAGAATCTAAAGAGGAAGTACCAATAGCAGTAGGATAGATCAAAATTTCAGCGCCTCTGAGTGCCATAATACGAGCTGCTTCGGGATACCACTGATCCCAGCAGACCAGTACACCTAGCTTGCCCAGAGAGGTCGCTATAGGATGAAAACCTAAGTCGCCAGGGGTAAAATAGAATTTCTCATAGTAGGCAGGATCATCTGGAATATGCATTTTTCTGTATTTACCTGCTATAGTACCATCTTTTTCTATCACTACCGCCGTATTGTGATAGAGACCTGGAGCCCGTCGCTCGAAGAGCGAGAGCACCAATACCACGTTGTTAGAACGCGCAAGGTCACCAAAAAAATCTGTTGATGGCCCAGGTATAGGCTCGGCTAAATCAAAAATAGCAGTATCTTCCGTTTGACAGAAATAGAGGCCGTTGTGCAACTCCTGCAAGACGATCAGTTCGGCTCCCACCGAAGCGAGAGATTCAATTTTTAGTGCAAGATGCGTTTTATTTTGTATAATATCGGCTGTGTTCGATTGTTGTATAATTCCTATTTTCATAATATGTTCTTTGTCGTTAGTAAGTCTTGTGAAAGTATCCCTTTGGCGATTTGCATGGTAGAGCAATGGATACTGCCATGCCACTTAACCAAAGTTGTTGCATTTACGCCTACTACCACCCTACTGGGTAGAGCCTCGCGAAGAGTAGCTAGTGCATCGTTGTCTAAACTTTTCCGCTGGTAGGTAGGGACGATAAGCGCATCTCCTGCAAAAAGAAAATTAGCATACGTGGCGGGCAGCAACTCCCCTCCTTCATCGGTATAACTACCGACATCGGGCAGCGGGACTAAACGGAAGTAAGCTCCTTTTTCATCTTGTAGGCGTTGTAACTCTATCTCCAGTTTGCGTAGTTTGGGATAATTTGGGGATGCTGGATCCGATGGGGCCACGTAGGCAATGCTCTTCTCGTCGATAAAGCGAGCAATCGTATCGATATGCCCATCGGTATCGTCGCCCACGAGTGACGGTATGTCTACAGTTATGACCTTTCGTGCACCAAGCATTTCACCGATTTTCTTTTCTCTATCTTCAATGCTAAGGCCATCATTTCTATTGGGCTGATCAAGCCAATAACGATTGAGGAGCACAATGCCATGTCCATTGCTTTCTATGCCTCCCCCCTCTAGGGTAAAGGATTTTTTATTGTCAAAAAAAGTAGTGGATGCAAAAATCTTTTTACTTTCAAACAGGTAACGATTGACCTGATTATCCAAAGCAGCAGCATATTTGAGTCCCCAGCCATTGAAGTTAAAATCAGCAACTGCTTTTTGGTGCTCACGTTCAAAAGACAAAAATGCGTAGTCCCTTACCCATGTATCATTGAAAGGCACCTGAATAAAGCGAATGCGCTTGAGGACCTCTGCAGAAAAAAAATGAGCCAATTGTTTATCTCCATGATGGAGTAAAACAACTGGTACAAAAGGCGTAATCGCTGTGATTATGTTGGCAAAGCAATGTTCTGCTTCTTGCAAGATTGGTGCCCAATCAGAAAAGCGATGCGGCCACGCTACCAGGATAGCATCTTGTGGCTCCCATTCGGCGATAAGGCGACAATCTATTTTGTTCCCTTGAAAAGAGGGTGCATCTGGTTTATTCATCTCTCACGTACAGATAAAACTGCATAACTATAAAATAGGTAGGAAACAGATAGAGATGGTTTATATATATATGGAAAGAGCTTTCCCGATTACGAGAAAGCTCTCTTCAAAAGTCGGGGTACTGCGATTCGAACGCAGGACCTTCTGCTCCCAAAGCAGACGCGCTAACCGGACTGCGCCACACCCCGAGAAAGAAACCTACCAGATTAAGTCCTTTTTCTCCTTACTGTAAAGGCAAAATATGGTAACTCTCTCTGTCACGCTTGCAAAGGTAATACTTTTTTTATTAATACACCAAATATCTGCGCCATTTTTTTCACGATCATGTTGGTTTGACTCTGTCTTATCTTGTATTGAACGACTATTTTGTCCTGGCTATAATCTTGCGAAAGTATGCTTCCCTGCTGCTTATTTAGTATATTCATCACAATGCCCGTGAGGTTGGGCTCAAAGTGAATTTCCAACATGTCATAGAGCAAAATTTCTTTTATTTTGGCTGCTTCCAGAGCAAGCGAAGCACATTCTCCATAGGCTTTTATAAGACCTGAAGTCCCAAGTTTGACCCCGCCAAAGTAGCGAACTACTACCAGCAGGACATCACTCAGATTTTTTTTCAGTAGTTGGGCATAAATCGGACGACCAGCCGTACCATTAGGTTCGCCATTATCGTCCATGCGCGAAGAGCCTCTATCAAGTCCTAAAGCATAAGCGTAACAGACATGTGTGGCATCATAAAAATCTTTTTGCCGCAAGTTCTTTACAATATTTTCAGCTTCCTCAGTCGATGATATGGGATAAGAATAGCCGAGGAAACGGCTCCGCTGAATGGTCAAGCGCCCTTCTGCTGGGGCTGCGATGGTATAATATTGATCCTTTATATCTAAGTCTGACATTGTCGCAACATGCTCACTCTTTCTACGACAAATTTAAGCAATTATATAGTAAACTCCTAATTACACTAGTAAAAGCGGAAAAAGGCATGGCAATAAATTGTTCTTATTTCCCCCGTTCGTACTCGTATACACAAAAGAGGAGAAGGAAATAGCAAAAAAAAAGCTATATTTACAGTGTATTAAAAAAGCAATTAGACGCATCAAAAAAAAGGTTTTTGACTAAAATGCCCGACGCACAGAATGTCATTGTCTGCAATACCCTAGAGGGGATAGATAGCGATCAATACCAAAACTATTTAGCACATGCCATGTGTTTAGAAGGTTCATGCGGATTTAGCTAGAATGGGAAGGTGTACGAAATGCTCCCAGGCTATGTATTGATTGTACGCAAAGGAAAATTAGTCGAGGATATCCGCCCTTCCGACGACTTTTGTGTAAAAGTCATCTACGTGACCAACGAATTTATCGAACTCTGCACTCCGCTAAGCAATTATGGAATGAAGGGGCAGTTAGCCCTTTTTCTTGACCCTATCGTGAAACTAACAGAGGAGCAACGCAGCATATGCCAACACAATTTTGAAATGGTAGAAAGACGCTTGGCACAAAGCAACCACCACTTCCAGATAGACCTCATGATAGCCTGTATTCAGCTGCTAATCATCGATTTTTTCGATTTTCATTCACATCTTTACGGGATAGAAAATATCTCCTTGCAGAGTGCTTCTATCATGAGGCGTTTCCTCGACATGCTCGAAAAGGGCACTTATCGTGAGCATCGCTCAGTAGCCTACTATGCCCGCAGACTATCCGTTACACCCAAGTATCTATCTGAAGTATCGCGTAATCTTAGTGGTTATGCGGCCAACTATTGGCTCACACGCTATACCGTACTGGATATTTCGCGTCACCTGAAAGAAAAGATAAGTGTCTTAGTTTTGTAGAAATCGCTGATTTATTCGGGTTCTCTTCTCCAGCCTATTTCAGTAGGTATGTGCAGAAGCATTTGGGCGTATCACCTACATTCTATAGAGGATAATTAGGTATAATGAATATAAGAACGTAAAACGATAGACAAATCCTGCAAAAAGTGCAATGCTTATTAAAGTGCATTTTTCGATATTTGTAGCTTAAAACGAGAGCTCTGCTCTACTCTTGGCAGTCCTAAGAGGCACTATCACATCATAGGAAAGACAAGAGAATAACCAAACTAATTATAACCACAACCGATATGAAACAACAAGAAAAAGTAAATGAAGTACCCGGCCGCCGCAATTTCGGTAGCCAACACCCAGTGATTACACCATTACCTTGTGTCATGATTGCTACCTACGACGAAGAGCAGACTCCCAATGTAATGATGGCTGCTTGGGCAAGTCAGTGCGACTACGACAAGATAACTTTTGAAGTTGGAGTGCACAAGACGGCAAAAAACATTAAACTAAAAAAAGCCTTCACCATCAGTTTCGCTACCGAAGACAACATCGCAGAGAGCGATTATCTTGGACTTGTAAGTGGCTATAAAGTTCCAGAAAAAGTTGCCCGAGTCGGCTTTACAATCACCCATAGCCCCAATGTAGATGCACCTATTATAAACGAATATACGCTGACTTTGGAGTGCGTAGCAGTAGAGATCGAAGCCTACAGCGATGGCGGTGTGCGCGTGGTAGGGCAAGTGGTCAACTGGAGTGCTGACGAGCGTATCCTTAATGAGGCTGGCAAAGTAGATCTCGCTAAACTCAAGCCTATTGTCTACGATTCGGCAGCGGTGGCATACCGCTCGGTGGGACCTATTATAGGCAAAGCATGGCACGAAGGTAGAAAATATCAGAAATGATTAGTTTAAGGCAAATTAGTATGGAAAAAATAAACCTAAGCAACGGTGTAGAAATGCCCCTTCTGGGCTACGGCGTATTCAAGGTACCTCCCACAAACTGTGAAGAAAGCGTAGGTAATGCGCTGAAGATCGGATACCGACTCATCGACACTGCGCAAGCCTATGCCAACGAAGAGGGCGTAGGCAGAGCTATCGAAAAAAGCGGTATTCCCCGTGAAGATATTTTTGTAGTGACCAAAGTGTGGATGTCTAATGCTGGAGAAGAAAAAGCAACAGCCAGCATCGAAGATAGTCTACGCAAACTAAAGAGCGATTACGTCGACTTATTGCTCATCCATCAAGCCTATGGTGATGTCTTAGGCTCTTGGCGTGCTTTGGAAAAAGCCTACCAAGTTGGTAAAACGCGTGCTATAGGTGTAAGTAATTTTCAGGCGGGGCGTTTCTTCGACTTTGCTCATATGTCGACACTAAACCCATGATCAACCAATTGCAGTGCAATCCCCTTATGCAACAAGAGGGGATCCTTCCCATCCTGGATGAAGTAGGTTGCAAAGTAATGGCGTGGGGTCCCCTTGGAGGAGAAGGTAATAGTGATATCGTAAGCAACACTTTGCTGAGTGCTATAGGAGAAAAATACGGAAAGAGTGCTGCACAGGTAGCTTTACGCTGGCTCACCCAGCGCGGTATCGTAGCCATACCCAAAAGCGTACATCCCGATCGTATGCAACAAAACTTCGAGATATTTGACTTCGCACTTACTGAAGAAGAGATGCAGCAGATCGCTAACCTCAACCGACATGATGCGGGAGCCGTCAACTTCGAAACTCCTGAACATCTCAAATATCTCATCGAGAAATATGGGTAAAGGATAGATAGCTGCAACCAACAATACTGTCCTCTATTCATAGTAGCGAGATCGTGATAAGCACCATCTCTTTTATCTATCGGATAGGATAAAGAGAGAACAAGCACGCAGAATCTTTGTCTATCGCAAAGAAATCTGTGTGCTTATTTAGTCACGAATCAGAAGAAAAGGAAAATTTGTATAGGCTTTACTTACTCTACTTATGATAGAGGATTATAATTGGATACTCCATACCATTTTTTCTACCTCTTCTTGCTTCGCATTGAAGAAGCGTTGTTCCTTATCGAGCGAACGCATGTTTTGCATTTCCTCATTAGTCAAATAGAAATCAAATATCTGGATATTTTCGCCGATATGCTCAGGATTGGTAGAACCTGGTATCACGGATAAGCCCTCCTGGATATGCCATCGAAGTATGATTTGAGCTGGCGTTTTGTCATGTTTTTTGCTATCTTGTTGATCGTAGGATCCTTGAGCAAAGCGCCTTTGCTCATCGCTCTTCCCTAAGGAAACCAACACTCAAACTGAATTCCCTCTTTGGCTGCTTTTTCTCGAATACGTATACGCTGTGCGTAAGGATGGCTTTGTATCTGTAATACAGTTGGCTTTATGGTAGCTGCTTTAGAATTTCATTCCACACTTTTTCGTTAGCGTCAAAGTTACTGATACCAAGCGCTCTTACTTTGCCCATCTTCACAGCCTTCTCCATATCATTCCATGCTCCAACGAAGTCGCCAAAAGGCTGATGGACATAGAGTAACTCGATATAGTCCAGCTGCATACGCTTCAACATAGTATCTATAGCCTTCAGTGTCTTACCTTCACCATACTCTGGGGCCTTAATTTACTGGAGATCCATATCTCTACGCGCGGTACACCGCTCTCCTTCACCGCTTCGCCCACTCCTTCTTCATCGTAATCCGCATGCGCCGTATCAATATGTCTATACCGCGCTTTCAAAGCTGTAAGGCAAGAAGCCTTGCATACTTCATTAGAAGGCTGATTGAATGTGCCTAATCCGAAACGAGGCATAGCAATGCCGTTGTTCAAGAGGACCAAAGTCACATTGGCCGTAGTAGTTTTTTCCTGTGCATATACTCCACACACTACTGTGCTTAGCAGCAAAGCAATTAAAAGAAAATGTTTTAGAAATTTCATCGTTTTTCTCAACTAATTTATTATTAATGCTGTTTCTGTAACCTTTTGTAGGAGCGGTGAAAGTAGAGCGATGAGAGCGGATACGCTTCCGATGCGTCGTCCCAATCACACACCCAAAATTTCGCTTCACCTCCTAAGGGTGTAATGGAAGAAGTCGCTGTCTGCTCTTCTATTTTCAATTGCAAAGATAGAGCGAGAAGGGTAATGAAAACTTACAAAAAATACAGGATAGTAGACCTCTTTTACAGATGGATTTATAACAGGTCTTGATGTTCTTACTCGAGTATCATCTTCTTTATTCGTTTTATTTATGGTTCTTAGGAGTAATTTTCTGAATCGAGTTGAGGGTATTTTAGCAGTCGCTAAAGTCTCTATTTTTTTGTATCTTTGCTCGCAAAATAGATAAAAACAAAAATGGACTCTTTTATAAATGAACTTCGTGGAAGGGGAATGCTTCATACCTTGATGCCTGGAACTGAAGAACTCTTTCAAAAAGAAAAAGTGACCGCCTATGTAGGCATTGACCCCACGGCAGACTCGCTACATATAGGACATCTCGTGAGTATCATGCTTTTGAGACATCTCCAGGAGCATGGTCATAGACCCCTTGCCGTACTCGGTGGTGCAACGGGTATGATCGGTGATCCCTCGATGAAAAGTGCCGAAAGAAATCTTTTAGATCATGATACCCTTAGGCATAACCAAGAGGCCATAGCTAAGCAGTTGAGAAAGTTTCTCGACTTCGATGAAGAGAAGCCCAATGCAGCTAAACTACTCAACAACTACGACTGGGTGCACACATGGAGTTTTCTCGATTTTGTACGCGATATAGGTAAGCATATCACCGTAAACTACATGATGGCTAAAGACTCCGTAAAAAAAAGATTGGAGGCCAATAGTGCAGGGCTATCTTTCACAGAATTTACATATCAACTCATACAGGGATACGACTTTTTACATCTTTACCGTCACGAAGGATGCAAGCTCCAAATGGGTGGTAGCGATCAGTGGGGAAATATTACTACCGGTAGCGAACTCATTCGCAGAATGGATGGCAAAGAAGCCTTTGCGCTCACCTGCCCGCTGATTACCAAAGCAGACGGTGGCAAGTTTGGAAAAACGGAAAAAGGAAATATTTGGCTCGATGCCAAATACACTTCACCCTATGCTTTTTATCAGTTTTGGATAAACGTAAGTGATGAAGATGCCGAGAAATTCATTAAGATCTTCACACTTCTTCCCTTAGAAGATATCCACCGACTTATAGAAAAGCACAAAGAAGCTCCTCACCAACGTATTTTACAAAACGTTTTGGCAGAAGAGGTAACCAAAATGGTTCACGGTGAAGAGGAACTTCTGTACGCAAAACAGGCGACGGAAATATTATTTGGAAAAGCTACCCACGACGCCTTGATGAACCTACCGGCAAAAACACTCGAGGAGATTATGGAGGGCGTACCAAGATTTACGTTTTCTAAAGAGTGCCTAAAAGCCGGATTGCCTTTCATCGAAGCTTTCACGGAAATTACTCCTGTATTTGCATCGAAAGGCGAGCTACGAAAGCTCATCAAAAGCGGCGGCATCAGCCTCAACAAGGAAAAAATAGCCGATGAGAAGGCCGTGGTTTCTGCCGAAAATCTTATTGCAGGGCGATATCTGCTAATCCAAAAGGGTAAAAAGAATTATTACCTTATCATTGTTGATTAAGCGGTGAACAAAGTAGACATCGTTATCGTTAATTATAAAGTACCCGAGTTTCTAAGCCAATGCTTGGAGTCTATACGGGCTGCGCTTAGGAACGTTTGTGGCAAGGTGATCGTTGTCGACAATGCGTCCAACGACGGGGCGTTACCAATACTGAAAACGACCTTTCCCGAGGTCACCTTTATCGAGAACCATGAAAACGTGGGCTTTTCTCGAGCCAACAACCAAGGAATACGAGCAGGAAACGCTCCTTTCGTATTACTCTTGAATCCTGACACAATCATCGGAGAAAGCACGCTCACCCAATGCATTGAGGAAATGGAAAGAACCCCAGACTGTGGAGCTATAGGCGTGAGAATGCTCAATGCTCATGGGGAATTTCTGAAAGAAAGCAAGCGAGGTAGTATCTCGCCCTTTTCATGTGCCTGTAAATTTTCGGGGCTATCTTCTCTCTTTCCAGCTTCACCTATTTTGAATCGCTATTATCTAGGGTGTCTTCCAGAAGATGAGCCTCATAATGTGAATTTTCTAGCCGGAGCGTTCATGTTCATGCGCAGAAAAGCTCTCGAAGAAGTAGATCTATTGGATGAACGCTTCTTCATGTATGGAGAGGATTTGGACCTCTGCCAAAAGATGAGAAACCGTGGCTATGTATGCCGCTACCTGCCGATACCCATCATTCACTATAAAGGAGAAAGCGAAAGTGCCGATGCCAACCCCCAGCGCTATGCTGATGCCTTTTACGGTGCGATGAAACTTTTTTATTCAAAATACCACCCACGAAAAAATATTTTTGACCGACTGATTCTTCGATTGATCAGTCGAAAAAAAACGATGGCGCAAAAAAACACGAAGAAAACTCCTCCAAAAACGAATATTCGCTATCATATCGACCTCGAGACAACGATCTTTCTTCCCAAGGAAGTCCCAAGTGAAAGCCATATAATCGTTACTCCTAGAGAAGGCTTATACGACAGGCTGCTCATGTTGATGCTTTCCTTACAAGGTAGGGGGACGACCTTAATAACATACAACCCCGAGAAAGATATATACATAGGACCTGGAGGAAGAATTCGATGCTAATCTCTACTATAATACATTTATTTTTTTTATCTTTGTCACTAGCAAGTAAGATTAACCACTTATCTTCATACATATTATATGGCACGAGTACTTATCATCGGAGCGGGTGGCGTAGGCGCCGTAGTTGCTCATAAGATTGCTCAGAATAGAGATACTTTCGAAGAAATTATGCTGGCCAGTCGCACAAAAAGCAAGTGCGATCGTATTGCAGCTTCTATCCCTGAAGCAAATATCAAAACAGCCCAAGTAAATGCAGATAATATCCCTGAATTGGTAGCCTTGATGAAGGAGTTTAAGCCAAATCTTTGTATCAATGTAGCACTACCTTATCAAGATCTTACCATTATGGAGGCATGCTTGGAGACAGGAACTAATTACCTGGACACAGCCAATTATGAACCTCTCGACGAAGCTAAGTATTCCTACACTTGGCAGTGGGCTTATAAAGAAAAATTTGAGAAGGCTGGTCTTACAGCTATTCTAGGCTGTGGATTCGACCCTGGTGTTACCAGCGTCTTCACGGCCTATGCAGCAAAGCATATATTTGATGAAATCCACTATCTTGATATCGTCGACTGCAATGGTGGAGACCACCATAAGGCCTTTGCAACAAACTTTAATCCTGAGATAAATATTCGTGAGATTACCCAACGTGGAAAGTACTATCAGGATGGACAATGGATAGAAACAGATCCTCAAGAGATCCATCGTCCTTTGCATTACCCAGGTATCGGTAAGCGCGAGAGCTACCTACTCTACCACGAAGAGCTAGAATCACTTGTGAAGAACTATCCCACGATCAAACGAGCTCGCTTTTGGATGACTTTTGGTGAAGAGTATTTAACTCATCTGAGAGTAATCCAAAATATCGGTATGGACAGCATCGTTCCTATCAATTATAACGGGATGGAAATCGTTCCTATCCAATTCCTAAAGGCTGTACTACCTAAGCCCGAAGAACTTGGTAGCGACTACACTGGAGAAACCTCTATCGGCTGTAGGATACGTGGTATAAAGGATGGCAAAGAACGTACCTACTATATATGGAACAATTGCAGCCATCAGGCCGCTTACAGAGAAACTGGAACGCAAGCCGTTAGCTATACTACTGGAGTACCAGCTACAACTGGAGCATTAATGTTTGCCAAAGGTTTATGGACAGGACCCGGAGTGAAAAACGTAGAAGAATTTGATCCCGATCCATTCCTTAAAGAGCTTTCCAAGCAAGGGCTACCATGGCACGATAGCATAGATATCGATATTGAGTTTGAAGCCTGACACTGCTCTTATCACCCTTGCTATTCCTCTTTTTGGCAAGGGTGATCTTCTTTTATTTGTAGCAAAGAACTTCTCGTATGACATTTATTCGATTAGATAAGCTGAGGACTCAATACAAGCCACAGATGCCTCTTGCATTGCGATATGGATACAAACTTGCAGAAAAGCAGCGTCATGATGTAGCCTTCAATAGCGAGGTAATCAAAGAGTTACTCCCCAATACCTATAATCTGCCTTTTATCCAGTTCGACTCACTTGAAAAGAATGCAGAATATGAGCCTAGTTCTTCGCTTGGCACCTCATACCAATATCCGAAACAGGAGCATACACACCCAATAAACATAGGTGTCGTACTCTCTGGGGGGCAAGCCCCTGGAGGGCACAATGTGATTGCAGGCATCTTCGATGCGCTAAAAAAACACAATGAAGCCGGCAAACTCATTGGTTTTACCATGGGGGTAGGAGGCTTACTACGTGGCGAACACCTAGAACTCTCCGCAGATATTATCAATCGTTATCGCAATAGCGGAGGGTTCGATATGATTGGTTCCGATCGAACAAAACTGACAACAGACACCGACTTCGACAAGGCTATTGAAGTGGCTCAACAACTCTCTCTCGATGCTCTGATTATCGTCGGTGGTGATGACTCCAATACCAATGCGGCCCTACTAGCGGAATATGCTAAATCGGCAGGTAGTAAACTCAGCGTGATTGGGTGCCCGAAAACTATCGATGGCGACCTCAAAAACCAATGGATAGAGACCTCTTTCGGTTTTGACAGTTGTGTGAAAGTCTACAGTGAAATGATTGGCAATATTCAACGCGATTGCTTCTCCGCCAAGAAATACTACCATTTCATAAAACTAATGGGGCGTAGTGCCTCGCACATTACGCTTGAGTGCGCGCTCATGACCCAGCCGACAATAGCGATCATTAGCGAAGAAATACAGGAAAAGGGGCTTCGACTAAAAGATGTAGTAAAACAAATAGCCGATGTGATACAGCAACGATCGAACAAGGGACTCAATTTCGGTACGGTATTGATCCCCGAAGGTTTAATGGAGTTTCTGCCTGGCACCGCTCAACTGCTAAAAGAATTAAATACTCTTCTCGAGAAAAATGATTTTTCTACACTTTGGGGCTCTTCCTCAATTGAAGAACCTACAATTGAGGAAAAAGTAAACACAATAGCTGATTTGTTAACTCCCAACAGCAGAGAATTATTTTTATCCTTCACTCCCAAAGTATCCTTAGAATTGGCTACTGTACGAGACCCTCACGGCAATGTACAAGTGTCGCGCATTCCTACAGAGGAACTTATCGCTGACCTAGTGACTGAAGAAATGGAGCGTAGAAAAAAATCAGCCCTCTTTCATGGGGACTTCCAAGTGCTCACCCACTTTTTCGGATATGAGGGAAGGTGCTCGATGCCTAGTAATTTCGATGCCACCTACTGTTACGCTCTTGGTCGTTGTGCCACAGAACTGGCCTTCGACGGAAGAAATGGCTATATGGCAGTAATAGCCAATTTGACGGCACACCCCTTGGATTGGCAACCTGAGGGTATTCCTCTTTCAGCTATGATGGACATAGAAGAGCGAAAAGGAAAGCCAACACTTGTAATAAAAAAAAGTACAGTTGATCTGTCGGGAGCACCGATGCGTTATTTCGTTCATAATAGAAAAAAATGGGCTGAGTCTGTCTGCTTCTATTATCCTGGGCCGTTGCAATTCTTTGGTCCGTCATCGATCTGCGACAATACAACGATTACCCTACGTCTCGAGCAAGGATTATCGCCATATGAAGAGCCTATGCATAGCGTATAAAATGACAAGAACTCATCAACAAACCATAAATAATAGAAAAATGCTTGATATATAAAACTTATTCACTACATTTGCAAGAGGATCAAGAATTAGAATAGAATTTGAATCATATATAATAAAAAAATGAATATATCCACTAAGTAAATGACCGTTACTTCTATGAAAAAGTTATTCTTTTTAATTTCCTTCCTTTGTTTACTGCCTGTTTTAGTCCATGCACAAAACAAAATTCCCACTGTGCAGATCTGTGACCTAGACGGTAAACAAGTAAATACAGCTGAGCTAAACAATGACGGAAAACCTTTCATCATTAGCTTTTTTGCTACATGGTGCAAGCCTTGCTTGCGTGAGTTAAAAGCCATCCATGAGGTTTATCCCGACTGGCAAGAAGAAACTGGAGTAAAAATAATCATTGTATCGATCGATGAAGGACAGAATGCTCTGAAAGTAAAGCCCCTTGTAGACGGAAATGGATGGGAATATGAAGTACTACTCGATAGCAATTCCGATTTCAAGCGCGCTATGCAAGTGAATATGGTACCCGCAGCTTTTGTAGTAAATGGTAATGGAGAGATTGTATACTCTCATAGCGGATATACCGATGGTGCTGAAAACGAGCTTATCGAGGTCGTACGAAAAAATTTGTGATTATAATACATATGCATAAAAGAGGCGGGAAACAGCGCAATATTCGTTTTCTGCCTCTCTTAATTGCATGAACCATAACTCCTCTAAAGACCTCCTTTTCTTCTATATATCATTCATCTAACAGCTAACTTTCGTACTAGTATCCATATGAAAAGATTACTATTCTTTTTTTTATCTACTACCCTACTCGGCTACTCTTCTTGGCATCTCTATGCCGAAGATTCGATACCTGAGACAAATAAACAAACGCACAAAATACTTTCCCCAGTTTCTTCGTCTGATACTTCCTCAAAATGGGCCGAATACATAGGTCCGCTACAAAAATGGGAATCTCTGACAACATCTTTCAGCATACAAAGTGATCTTCTTTTCTCTCTCGAGCAAGATCAAACGAATAAATCCTGGTTGGGTAATAGCTATATCCAAGGTACATTACGCAATAATTTTATCGAATTAGGTGCACGTTTTGAAGACCTCTCGCATCCTTTGCCTGGTCGTAGTACAATAGAAGCAGGACGAGGTATCCCTTTTTTATATCTTTCTGCATTCTACAATAAGTTTGCGTCGATTACAATTGGTGACTTTTACGAGCGTTTTGGAGGTGGTACTGTTTTACGAGCTTATGAAGATCGTGCATTAGGAATCGATAATGCGATCAGAGGTGTAAAGGCTACGATAAAACCATGGAAAGGAATTACCATTAAGGGGCTCTGGGGACAGCAACGCTATACCTATGATCGTACATTCAAATTATTTAATAAGAATAGGGGATATATTAGTGGTGCTGATCTCGATCTTGATATTACTCAATGGTCAAAGACAATGCAAAACAAAATGATGAACCTCTCTATAGGAGCCTCTTTTGTAAACAAAAGTGAGCCCGATGAGGATATTTTTGTAATCCGTAACGAAAAAAACTATCGCCTAAACCTTCCCCACAACGTACAAGCTGTCGCTGGTCGACTCAACTTCGGATATAAGGGTTTTATATTCAATACGGAATACGCTTATAAGCCTAATGATCCCACAGCAGAAAACAACTATATTTACCACCCAGGCTCTGTAGCCCTTTTTTCGCTATCCTATTCTAAAAAAGGTATGAGTGCCTTACTGCAAGCCAAGCGTAGCGAAAACTTTAACTTTATAAGCAAGAGGAGTCTACTCGGAATGCACCTGCACATCAACCATATGCCTCCCTTCTCGGCTCAGCATACTTATGCCTTGGCTACACTTTATCCGTATGCTACACAGCCTGCGGGAGAATGGGCTTTCCAAGGGGAGTTTAACTATAAGTTTGCACGCAACACCTTTTTAGGAGGTAAGTACGGCTCCTTCATTAAAATCAACTTTAGCCATATACGCGGATTAAAAAAGCAGTATCTCGAAGGGGTAGATCCTACGAATCCCTCATCTTTATTCGGAACTGATGGCTATACATCCTCGTTCTTTGGTATGGGCGATCTCTATTTTTCAGATATAGACGTAATGTTCTCGACAAAAGTAAATAAGGTTTTCAA
Organism: Bacteroidota bacterium; assembly: GCA_023389855.1. Classification (GTDB taxonomy): domain Bacteria; phylum Bacteroidota; class Bacteroidia; order Bacteroidales; family Porphyromonadaceae; genus Porphyromonas. Next base: position 99,259 of record JAEWDZ010000003.1, on the reverse strand, counting down.
TTTTTCGCTAAGCTACCTACACCAGATATACAATCAGGAAGTAGTTGAAGGGCATCTCGTTAATGAAAACCAAGCAACACCTCATATATGGAGCAATATATTCATATACGATGGATCGTATAAACTTTCGAAAAAGACTTCCCTACGCACAGAACTCCAGTTCTTATTTACCCGCCATGCAGAAGGACATTGGGTATATGGCCTTGCCGAACTATCGATAAGTCCTAATTGGATGTTATCTATTAGCGACCAATACAACATGGGCGTCACTAAGAAACACTACTTCATGGGAGCGATCGCATACGCTCACGGATCACATCGCATACAGCTATCCGCAGGTAGCACGCGTGCTGGAATGAACTGCTCTGGAGGAGTGTGCCGATGGATGCCACAGACGAAAGGGATCTACCTTTCATACAATGGGAACTTTTAATTATAAAAGCAACAATCAACTATGAAGAAAACATATATATATATCGCTCTACTAATCAGCTCAATAGTTTTTCTATTTTCTTCTTGCAATCGTATTCCGGAAGAACAACGACTCATAGAGGTGGATCATGTAGCTACCGATGGAAAAAGAACGGTTTTACTAGAAGATTTTACAGGTGAACTCTGTGTAAACTGCCCTAAAGCGGCACTAGAAATTCACAAACTCAAAGAACTATACAAAGACAAAGTTGTAGCAGTAGGTCTTCACGGTAGTGATGCTTTTACTCCGAAAGGAAGCCCTCTTCGTTGCGATGATGCTGTAGCTTATTATTTACGCTTTGCCAATGGAGCTGGCCTACCTGCTGGTATGATCGACCGCAAGAAGTTTCCTGACAACGCTGGTGTCGTTATTGATGGATATGCCACTTGGGCTGGTTTCATTAAGCAAGAATTAGAACTTCCACAACTCTACCAAATAGAGGGTTCTGCAAAGATCGACGAAAATGAAGAACAGTTACAAGTTACGGTCAAGGTGACTGCCGTAGATGGTGGAGAGCATCCTGAAAAAGCAATGCTCCAATTATGGCTTATCGAAGATGGTATCATTTATAATCAAGTAGGAGTCGAAAATAAAACCTCATATGAGCACAACCATGTCCTTAGAGGAGCCATCAATGGCACCTGGGGAGAGGCTCTAGAAGTAGGCAAGACATACTCTTACAATTATCAACTCCCCAAAATAGAAAACAGTGGCAATTGCTCTTTAGTCGCGTTCGTATACGACGCAAAAAACATGGAAGTATTGGAAGCTTTCCAGACAAAAGTAAAGTAAGTAGATAAATAACAGAAAACAGGAGCAATCCAAACTGTTGGGTTGCTCCTGTTTATATGGCGTAAGAGTAAGGTGAAAGATCGCATAGCTTTGGCTATATTAAAGATGGTATCTGTACTTTTGTCAGCTAATATACACATGGGTCTACGATGTCTGATGTACACGCTATACAAGAAGATAGGAATAAGATAACAGTATAGCAAACTGTGCATAAAGGTTGTATTGCGCTGTTTATTCCATTTTTTTAACGACAGCCCACCGTTTTTTACACTAGAAGTACTATCCTAATGCGGCATTTTTTAGTACTTTTGTGGTTGATATTTAAACTAGACCTATCGACGGCGTGAAATGAGGAAAGAAATGAACAACGATAAGTGCAATATACTTATAGATGACTATGACTACGAATTGCCCGATGAACGCATTGCTAAGTATCCTTTGCAAGATAGAGCTTCATGTAAGTTGCTCCGTTTCGATCCGATAAACTGCTCGATTGAAGATCACATTTTCTCAGATCTACCTTCATATATCGACAGCAATTCTCTCCTCGTGGTAAACAATTCTCGCGTTATAAAAGCTCGCCTGTTTATGGCGAGAAAAAGTGGTGCTCTTATTGAGATTTTTTGTCTTTCTCCGCTTAACCCCTCTTCTTTCGAACTCGCTTTAGCATCCAATAGTTGTAGTGTATGGCAATGCTTAGTTGGGAACTCAAGAAAATGGAAAGAAGAGACACTGGAGAAGACCTTTACTATGCCTAATGGTGATCTGGTCACATTGTCTGCTAGTAGGAATGCCGATAAACCTTTCGAAATAACCTTCCGTATCAGCAATCCGGATTATACTTTTGGTCAAATATTGGAAGTGGTTGGGACTCTGCCTATCCCCCCCTACCTCCACAGAAATCCCGATGCCAAGGACTTAGAAACCTATCAGACGGTCTATGCAATGTGCGAGGGATCAGTTGCTGCTCCTACTGCTGGGCTTCATTTTACCGATACGCTGTTTGACCATCTTACTGCAAAAGGTGTTCACAAAGAAGAGGTCACCCTCCATGTGGGTGCTGGGACTTTTTTACCTGTCAAAAGCAAAGATATTTCCGATCACGAAATGCACTCGGAGGTATGCTCGGTATCGCTATCAACACTACGCCAATTGATCAAATTTGCAGGGCGTACCACTGCTGTAGGAACCACTTCGGTGAGGACACTGGAAAGTCTTTATTTACTAGCATATAACCATATCGATGAAATTAAGACCTACGCATCTGATGGTCGATTGCCTCATATAGATCAATGGGAAGCGTACCACCATAATGTAAAAGAGAATACCTCTCCCACTGAAGTGCTGACCGAATTATTGCGCACTATGGAAAAGCTCGGTATAACGTCTATTTCTTTTACTACAGCCTTATTGATTGTACCAGGCTTCAAGTTTCACATTACCAACGCTCTCATCACTAATTTCCACCAACCGAAAAGTACACTTCTTTTGATGATCGCGGCACTCGTAGGCGAGCATTGGAAAAAAATATATAGGCATGCGCTGCAGAGCGGTTACCGCTTTCTTAGTTATGGCGATGCCTGTTTGATATATCCTATTCTTTAATTAGTTGCATAGACATCCCTTTCTACTATGAAAACAATAAAAAGCAAAAAAGAACTCTCCAGCATCATAGCTGAAGAGAAGAAAAATAAAAAACGTATCGGACTTGTTCCTACAATGGGCGCACTCCACGAAGGCCACTTGACACTCGTCAGGAGAGCAAAAGACATTACGGATTGTATCGTAGTAAGTATCTTTGTCAATCCTAGACAATTCAACAATCAGCAGGATCTGGCAACCTACCCACGTACCATCGAAAACGATCTCTTACTCTTGGAACAAGAAGGAGTACAGTACGTTTTTCTTCCAGAAGATGATGATATTTACGACGATATCGAAAATGAGCGATCTTTTGATTTCGGCATGCTAGACAAAGTAATGGAAGGGACTCAGCGGCCAGGACATTTCGAGGGTGTAGCGCAGATCGTTAGCAGACTTTTCGATATCGTACAGCCCGATTGTGCCTTCTTCGGAGAAAAAGATTTTCAGCAATTAGCCATTATTCGTAAAATGGTTAAGGATTACGATTATCCTGTTCGCATTATCCCTGTGCCCATCGTCAGAGAGCCATCTGGCTTAGCATTAAGTAGCCGAAATCAAAGGCTTACTGAGGAGCAAAAAACGGAGGCAAGCCAGATATTTAAGACCTTAAAACAAGCAAAAAAAAATAAAAGGAACGGAGCTTCTATCCCTGAAACAAAAGATTATGTCGTACAGACGCTCAACCGCGTTCCCTCCCTTGAAGTAGAATATTTTGCAATTGTAGATGCGGAAACTCTACAAGAAGTAAATAATTGGGAAGAAGCTTCGGAGTGTATTGGCTGTATTGCATGTTATTGTGCTAGTGTTCGCCTTATAGACAACATATTTTTTTAATAAAAGCAATGTCCTTACGTAATAGAGATTTATCCTTACTTATTTTCTGTACGATCTTTTTTTCTTTTATTACAGTATACCTCACTGGGTGTAAAATAAGAAAAAAAAACAAGCCAATTACACCAACTCCTATTGAGGGAAATATACCCTCTGCAGATATATCTCTCCTTAATTACCACCCATTAGAATACGGTGGATCCCCCGAAATGAGAGCTGTATGGATTACTACGATATATGCGCTTGATTGGCCAAAGTATAGGGGGACTTCACAGCAAATTATGCAGAGACAAAGAGAGGAATTGAAAAATATCCTCAACCAACTGAAAAGTAACAATATAAATACCGTTTTTTTTCAGGTCCGACTTCGCGGAGACCTTCTTTATCCCTCTAAAATAGAGCCTCAAAGCAGTATCCTTACAAACAATAACACCATAAAACCTGATTACGATCCTTTAGTTTATGCTGTCGAAGAGGCGCATAAAAGAGGTATAGCCTTACATGCATGGATAGTTACCTATCCTTTAGGAAACAAATCTCATATCGATCAGTTAGGTTACGGAGCTATTGCTAAAAGACGACCCTATTGGACGATCTTTCATCGAGGAGAGTACTATTTAGATCCAGGAAACCCTGAAGTAAGAACATTTATTGCACAAATTGCTGCAGATATCGCCCGCAGGTACGATGTCGATGGTATACACTTCGACTATATCCGCTACCCCGAAGGGGCAGAAACTTTTAACGATCGAGACTCCTTTCAAAAATATGCTCCTCGAGGAATGAGTAAAGCACTATGGCGCGAAAGAAATATTTCTAACCAATTAAAAGAGGTTGCCGATTCTGTAAGACGTATCGACAACGGCATTCTTATCAGTGCAGCACCGATAGGCCGATACAGAGATATCCCAGGAAAAAGAAGAATAGGATGGAACTGTGTTGAGTCTGTCGCTCAGAACCCGAAGGTATGGTTCAGAGAAGGATCGGTCGATTTCATTGCCCCGATGATGTATTATAAGGATGATTTCTTCGATCCTTACTTATCGGATTGGAAAACACAAATGCAGGGGGGAACAGTCATACCTGGCTTGGGCGTATACCGCACACAAGATAAAAGTAACTGGAATGCTAAGGATATCGAGAGACAGATCCTCCTCATACGCCAGACAGGCTTAAAAGGCGTTGCCTTCTACCGACAGGAAAATATCCTCCCTAGCAATAAAGGAATATACGATGTGATCAAAAACGAATTTGCGATGCCCGTCAGAGCATTGCCTTTCCCCAATCGCGCATTATCTATTCCAGGCATTCCGATCTTCACGTCGTGCTACATCAAAGGGACAGACCTATATCTTCGCTGGAGCATGCCCAATGGCAGAGCTGTTCATAAATATAATATCTTCTTTAACATCTATGACCGACACGGCAATCCAGGCGAAGATTATCTTTTCCAAGCATCCGTTAAAGGGGAATTTCTGAAAATTCCTCTCTCCATATTCCCCAAAAAAGGGAAAATACATTTCAGAGTTGAAGGTAGTAATAAAGCTAATGTTACCGGATGGGCATCTAAACCGCTCGTAATTGATCTAAAAAAATACTCCTTCGAGTAAACATGGCCGGGATCTATATCCATGTACCTTTCTGTAAAAGCCGATGTGGCTACTGTGATTTTTTTTCTACGGTATCATTGAAAAAAGTTGATGCCTACGTAGATGCTCTCCAGAAAGAACTAGAAATAAAAAAAGAACTGATCGAGCACTTAGCAGAGCCTATAACATCAGTATACTTTGGCGGTGGGACTCCCTCGTTGCTATCAGACAATCAACTTCATCGTATTCTAGAGAGCATATACCAGCTTTACCCTATCGAAAAGGAGACAGAGATAACATTGGAAGCAAATCCTGAAAGTACCTCGGCGGATTTTGCTCGATCTATTGCATCGATAGGCATCAATAGAGTAAGCTTAGGCATGCAAAGCCTATGTGATGAAAATCTACAATTACTCGGCAGAATACATACGACGGAAGAGGTGTTCGAGGCAGTGCGTCATCTTCGTCATAATGGAATAACTAATATCAGTATCGATTTGATTTATGGACTCCCAGAAGGTAGTACTCCGCTTTCTGAAGAGTCCATGAGAGCTCTCATAGAGCTAAAAGTCCCCCATATTTCGGCCTACTGTCTGACCTATGAACAAGGGACTACTATGACAATGGCGCTGAAAAAAGGTCTTATTCGCACACCAGCCGAGGACACTATTGCTGATGAATATTTCCTCCTATGCAACATTCTTAGAAGACATGGCTACAACCATTATGAATTGAGCAACTTCTCTTATCCTGGTAAAGAGGCCCGACACAATAGTGCTTACTGGACCCGTAGTCCTTATTTAGGTTTTGGCCCGTCTGCTCATAGCTATCTCAAGGTAAAAAAAGAGCTTTTACTCGGGACGAATTCCATCAAAAATGGCGACGAAATACGTTTTTCCAACGGCAACAATATCAATAAATATTTGGACGATATAGCTGAAAATAAATCGCCCCACACTTTTTTTGAAGTACTTACCCCGACAGATATATACAATGAAGTAGTAATGCTTTCATTGCGAACTAAAAAAGGAATAAACCTACCTTTATTTAACTCTTTATTTGGAGCAGATAAGCAAGAAGAATTGATCCGTAAAGCAGATAAATTTATTAGAAGTAATACGCTAGAAATTACAGACCAGCATCTCTGTGCTACAGAAAACGGTTTTTTTGTAATCGATAGTTGCATTGAAGAGTTATTTATCTAACATATCGGTCCAAACGACATTCTTTCGTTAGTGCTTAGCAGTTAATGAAACGACCATTATCGAAGATAAAACCAATCCGGAATGATAAAAGTATCTATTCGGATTGCTGAAAAAATGAATCCGAATCGCTCATAGTTCCAATCAGGATCTATTCTATAAGAAAGTCGAAAAACTGAAAAAAACTCTTATTGCAAAAACACGGACACCATGAGAGACTACTCTCATGGTGTTCGTGTTTCGATATTCTTGTTATGAGTAAGTAAGAGAATTCTCTCCCCTAATGAGGACTGATAAGACAAAAACAAAACAGAAAAACTATTGGGGTTTGCTTTTGCTCATCATTTCCATTACAGTTGTTCCGCAAGGACTCGAACCTTGACAAACAGGACCAGAATCTGTTGTGCTACCATTACACCACGGAACAAAACAAAAGAACAAATGACCAACCATCTAGGTCATTTCTCTTTACTCTGCAAAGATACAAAACTTTCGATTATCTACCAAATATTATGCTTCTTTTTTGATAGGGTCTAACTATCTCTTCTTATTCAAATTGGTTAAAACGCTTAAATTCTCCGCCCTTCATGGACGGAGAATTCGCGTTGTTTTAATCTCTTATTTCTTTTTGATCGTATAGGAAAGCTCTTTGTCTTTATTGTTGACAGTGGCTTTATCCTTGTCGATAACAAGCTTATAGTTAGCTTTTTCGTTGATGTATGCAGATCCTTTAGACCAAGCTACATCTGCTTTTACGACGAGAGCCTTACCTGTTTGGTCTAGAACTAGAGCTGAGCTACCTCCATCTTCTGTGAAATAATTAACCTCTATCTGATCTGCATCGGCAGTAAAAATATCCGTTAAAGGATGCATAATTTTAGCGGTACTGAGCAGAGCGTCTTTACCCTCTTTATGATTGTCTTTGATATTGATTGCATCGTTAGGAAGAATCTCAATGGTATATGCGTCATTAGAGAAAATCAGAGCTTTTGGTCCTGTCGTTTTGCTCTTTTCAGCATCATAGGTAAAGTCTTTAGCATCGGCCATATCTTTTATCTCTATGTTTTGCAGGCAAATATGGTCAGCATCAGCTACCACTTCAAACTTCACATCCTTATCTTTCTTGTCATCCAAGGCCTTAGCTTCGTAAATAACAAAAGAAGCAAATAATTTGCTCATAGCAGAGGCATCATCAACCTTAGTAAGGGTCAAGCCTTCTTTAGTCACCAAATTAGCTGCGTCGGGACTAAAGGTATAGCATTGTCCGTAAGCATCCGTCACCGAAAACGCTTCATTGCCTTTAGTATACGCAATTTCACCCATCATTTTAGGAGTTATTGATTCACCAAATTTCTTTACGATCATTTGGTATGCTCCGTCTTCTGTTATTGACAAATATACCGGATTTCCCCAATCGGCTTGATTGTCATCTACGCCGACATAAATACCAGCGAAAGAGGGTGTCGCATCTTGTTGATCTTGTGTATTATTGCCTTTTTTGTTTGTACAAGCTACTAATAAACCAAGAGAGGCTAAGATTGAAAAAATTACTTTTGTTGTTTTCATAGTCAAATTCATATCTAATTAATTCTTTTTGCTATGTACAAAGATATAAAATAATTGGAATATGAAGAATACCTCTAATAAGGAGACTTACTCTAGTAGGTAGAGCGATCAAAAAAACATTTCCAAGGGTCTGCGGGAAGAAGACAAGTGGCTATTTTTCTCATTGAGCAAAGAGCTAGGAGTATTCATTATTTTTGCCTACAGATAACAGAATTCACAAATAAAAAACGTATCTTTGTAGACGGAAGAGAAACAACATACAAGTGATAAGTGACAGCAATACGTACCTCGGAAGTTGTGCAGATAGTGCAGATTTTATCTGGGCCAAGTCTCTTTTAGATGAATACCTCTCGGCGACAGGCTGTTTTCATACCCTCGAACGAGAGCATATCCTTAGAGTAGCCGTCGAGCAGGAGAGACCATTCAGTGCAAAAGATCTACAGGCTCTGCTCAAAGATGTACCACATCAACCCAGTACGGCCACTATATACAGTACGCTGGACCTATTCTGCAGATCAAATATACTTTTCCGTATCGGGCACAACCAAGGTATTCTGTATTTGTCTAATCGCCGTATCCATCAGCGATTACTTGTAATTTGTCGTGAATGCGGCAAGATCGTATATCAACGTCGCACAAAACTCTTTACCCAATTCTGTCGTGTCATTGTTCCTCGCTTTTACAAAATCAATCCTATTATGCTTGCATCGGGCTACTGCTCTGAATGTCACTACAAACTAGGAACACTACGCAGAAATGAAAAAAAAATGAAGAAAAAAACAAATAGACCCATATCACAATAAAATGGCTAACATAGACGTATTACTCGGACTCCAATGGGGAGACGAAGGAAAAGGAAAGATTGTCGACGTACTAACACCTAATTACGATGTAGTCACACGCTTCCAGGGTGGTCCTAACGCTGGTCACACCCTCGAATTTGAAGGTGAAAAATATGTCCTTCGTTCTATACCATCAGGAATCTTTCAAGGCAATAAACTCAATATTATAGGCAATGGCGTTGTACTCAATCCTGTGCTCTTTCGTGAAGAAGTAGAGGCGCTGAAGAAAAGTGGGCATAACCCTCGCGAAAGATTAAAAATATCCCGCAAAGCCCATCTCATACTGCCAACGCATATACTATTGGATGCGGCCAATGAGCAACTCAGAGGTAATTCTAAAATAGGGACCACAAAAAAAGGGATTGGACCGACTTATACCGATAAGATATCAAGAAATGGTATTCGTGTTGGAGATATAGAGAAAGATTTTGAAAGTAAATACGCGCAAATAAAAGAACGGCACCTAGAGCAGCTCAGAGCTTTCGGAATCGAAATTCCCGATTTGACTAACGAAGAGCAAGAATTCTTTGATGCAATAGAATACCTCAGAGGTTTCGCCCTCATCGACAGTGAGTACGAACTCAATGAAATGGCGGATAAAGGGAAAAGAATACTTGCAGAGGGTGCGCAAGGGTCTCTACTGGACGTGGACTTTGGTTCCTATCCATTCGTAACCTCCAGCAACACAATCAGTGCAGGAGCCTGCACAGGAATGGGCATAGCACCTAATAAAATCGGTGACATATATGGCATTTGTAAGGCTTACTGCACCCGCGTAGGAGAAGGACCATTCCCTACAGAACTTTTCGATGAAAACGGCAAAACGCTTAGTGAAAGAGGTCACGAGTTTGGAGCCGTCACTGGTCGCCCTCGTCGGTGTGGATGGATCGATTTGGTAGCTCTGCGCTATACCATTATGCTAAACGGTGTAACAAAACTCATCTTGACAAAAAGTGATGTGCTCGATACTTTTAAAGAAATAAAAGCTTGCCGTGCATATCGAATCAATGGAGAAGAAACTACTCGCTTCCCCTTCGCTACGGATGCCCAAATAGAACCTATATACGATACCCTACCTGGATGGCAAACAGACCTTAGCAATATAACAAGCGAAGCGGACTTTCCAGAAGCGTTCCGCTTATATATCGACTATTTGGAAAAAATGCTCGATACCCCCATCGTTATTATTTCAGTAGGTCCCGACCGTGAAAAGACTATTTACAGATAATCGTCTTCAATGAACTATCAAGAAACAATTGATTTTCTTTACGCTGCCACTCCTGTTTTCGAAAAAGAGGGGATTACTGCATACAAGCCTGGTCTTGAGCGCATGTTAGGGATGGCAAGCGAAATAGGCAATCCTCATAAGGCTCTCAAATGTATTCATGTAGGTGGAACGAATGGGAAAGGAACAGTATGCAGTACCTTAGCTTCGATATTCATGGAAGCTGGCTACAAAACAGGACTCTTTACATCGCCTCACTTGGTAAGTTTTAGGGAAAGAGTTCGCATCAATGGCCAAGCTATTCCTGCCCAATATGTCGTCGACTTCGTTGCAAGAATAATGCCACTGATCGAAAAATGGAAACCTTCCTTTTTCGAGATTACTACTCTCCTCTGTTTCGACTATTTTGCATCGGAAAAAGTAGATATTGCTATTATTGAAGTGGGAATGGGAGGAAGACTGGACAGCACAAATATCATTTCTCCCATACTCTCCGTGATCACTAACGTAAGTCTTGATCACACCCAATTTTTGGGCAATACCACCGAACAGATTGCTGCTGAAAAGGCAGGCATCATAAAGAAAGGCGTACCTATTGTTATCGGAGAAGCCGATAGCAAACTGCGAGCCGTATATAAGAACAAGGCAAATGAGGTCGGAGCCCCCCTCATATTCACGCAAAGTGATACCCTTTGTAGCAACATAGAAAATAACGAGACCTCTCTTTTTGTCAAAAAAAGCAATTATGGGAGTTTTCAGACAGCTCTCTATGGACGATCCCAGCACATCAATACACACACAATACTTCAAGTATTGAAAACGCTGGAAGATTTTGGGCTGTATCACTTTACTGATAGCCAGGTCCAACAGGGATTTGCTCACGTTATCACCAATTCTCACATTTTAGGACGTTGGCAAAAAGTGGAAGAGCACCCTACCGTCATCCTCGATACGGGCCACAATGTAGCAGGTATAAAGAATAACCTGCAGACGCTGCGCAATGAATACTTCACCAAACTCCATATTGTCTTCGGCATGGTGAGTGACAAAGATTGGAAAAAAATACTTCGACTTTTGCCTCGACAAGCGGAGTATTACTTCGTTGCACCCAGTGGAGAAAGAGCTCTTCCTGCCAAAGAACTCTACGATTTCACACGTAGCATAGGATGCAAATCCCGCTATTTTGATACGATTGTCGAAGGTTTTGATGCGGCAAAAGAGGCCGCATCTCCTCACGATCTTATTCTTGTCGGTGGTAGTAATATGGTGGTAGCCGATGTCATTGAAAATCGATATCCTTTCATCATAACAGACCAAGTATAATATCCTGATAAAACTAATAATTATAATACATCACTTTATGACACAACAATTGCAAGTTTCTTTGCGCGACAAAGCTTGGGCACGCTGGACTGTGCTTATATTGATAGCGCTGACTATGTTTTTTGCCTACATGTTTGTAGATGTTCTATCTCCTATTAAGACGATGCTCGAAAAAGATATCAACTGGAACTCTACTGTATTTGGTATATACGGCGGTAGTGAATTCTTCCTTAATGTATTCGCTTTCTTCCTCATTTTTGCTGGTATTATTCTAGACAAAATGGGTGTGCGTTTTACTGCGATATTATCAGGAGGCTTAATGGTAATAGGTGCCGGGATTAAAGTTTATGCTCTAAGTCCTTATTTTCTCAATGGTGGTTTTGGTTATGATTTGCTCAATTCTTTTTGGAGTGAATTCCCTGCGTCTGCCAAACTCGCCTCTCTAGGCTTTATGATCTTTGGCTGTGGTACTGAAATGGGTGGTGTCACGGTTTCTCGTGCAATCGTCAAATGGTTTGAAGGCAAGGAAATGGCTCTAGCTATGGGTATAGAAATGGCAATTGCTCGATTGGGGGTATTTGCAGTATTCTGGCTCTCACCTATTTTTTACGAAGCCTTCACATCTGTACAGGCTCCCGTAATTTTCTGTTTTATACTCCTCTGTATCGGACTAATCCTTTACTTTGTATACGCAGTTTTTGATGTACAGCTCGACAAGGAAAATCCACACCATATGGCCAGTGATGAGGAGAGTTTTAAGTTTAAAGATCTCAGCAAAGTATTTGGTAATCCTACCTTTTGGTTGGTTGCACTACTATGTGTACTTTATTATTCTGCCATATTCCCATTCCAAAAGTTTGCCACTGAAATGCTTAGCAGCAATGTCGGATTGCATCCACATTGGGCTTCTCGTATCTTCAGTCTCTTCCCCGTAGGAGCTATGATTATTACTCCGTTCCTTGGAGCATACCTAGACTACAAAGGAAAAGGAGCTACCATGCTTATGATCGGGTCCATCCTTATGATCCTGTGTCATCTCACATTTGCATTCCTGCCTTCATTCGGGTTTGAGAAGGGATCTTCTATCATGATAACTATAGCCGTCGTTGCTATCATATTATTAGGTATATCATTCTCTTTGGTTCCTGCGGCTCTTTGGCCATCCATGCCCAAGCTGATCGATAAGAGAGTACTGGGAAGTGCTTATTCTGCCACTTTCTGGATTCAGAATATAGGTCTTATGAGTGTACCTATTATTATAGGTAAAGTATTAGATGCTGTAAATGATGGAAATATCGGTGGCAGCAAAGATTACTTCCTTGCTATGCTTATTTTCGCTAGCTTTGGTGTTATTGCTCTTGTACTAAGCGTGCTCTTAAAATATTTCGACCGTAAGAAAGGTTATGGCCTCGAGTTGCCTAACGTAGCTAAAGCTAAAGAAGAAGAAATCCACTAACCAATATAACATTTGTTCTTTTTTTATGGCTATGAGTACGACTAAATTTTCGGAAGAGCTATTGAATAGAGCCGCAGACAATATCCGTATGCTCTCTATTAGCATGGTCGAAAAAGCTAAAAGCGGACACCCAGGAGGTGCTATGGGAGGAGCAGACTTCATTAACATCCTCTTTTCTGAGTACCTACGTTACGATATCGAAAAAAGAGATCGTATCGCTCGAGACCGTTTCTTCCTCGACCCAGGTCATATGTCTCCCATGCTATATGCCCAACTAATGCTTTGTGGCTATTTCAGCATGGAAGAGCTCAAAGCGTTTCGCCAATGGGGAAGCCCAACCCCTGGGCATCCTGAGCGAGATCTCGAGCGAGGTATTGAGAATACAAGTGGACCCTTAGGTCAGGGGCACGCATTCGCTGTTGGAGCGGCTATTTCTGCTAAAATTATGGCACAACGCTTTGGTAAAAATATCATGCCGCAGCGTATTTATGCATATATCTCCGATGGGGGTATTCAAGAAGAAATAGCCCAAGGTGCTGGACGTATAGCGGGACACCTAGGACTGGATAACCTGATCATGTTTTATGATGCTAACAATATCCAGCTTTCTACTAAAGTAGAAGAGGTAACTACAGAAGACGTAAAAGCGAAATACATAGCATGGGGATGGAAGGTAATAGAAATCAACGGAAACCATATACCCTCTATTCGTGAAGCCTTAGACGATGCATTGCTTACACAAAATATGCCTACTCTTATCATTGGCAGGACCCGTATGGCGTATAAAGCTCGTAATGAGCATGGCGAAAAGATTTCTAATCGTATCGCGACACACGGTCAGCCGCTTAGTAAGGCAGGTGTATCCCTCGAACATACATACAAGCAGCTTGGTTTTTCTGTAGATGACCCCTTCTTCGTCGATCCTAGAGTACAAGAAATGTACGACAGCCGACGCAAAGATTTAGCCCACTATTGGATTGAATACGATGCCACTTTTCGTAAGTGGGAGCATGATCATGTCGAAGATGCTAAGGAATTGACTCAATGGTTAAGTGGGAAAACACCTCATATCGACTGGAAAACAATCACTCAAAAACCAGGTCAGGCTACTCGTGCAGCTAGTGCTACCGTATTAAAGACTCTAGTAGAAAAGGTCCCCAATATGGTTGTATCCAGTGCAGACCTCAGTAATAGCGACAAAACAGATGGTTTCTTACAAGGAACAAAGGCTATTACTCGATCTGATTTTTCTGGAAGATTCCTACAAGCTGGGGTATCTGAGCTATCTATGGCTGCTCTCTGCGTAGGCATGATGCTACACGGGGGAATTATCGCAGCGTGTGGTACGTTCTTTGTCTTCTCCGACTATCAAAAACCAGTAATTCGCCTTGCAGCCCTAATGAAAATACCCGTCAAATTTATATGGAGCCACGATGCTTTTAGGGTTGGAGAAGATGGACCGACTCACGAGCCCGTAGAACAAGAAGCTCAAATACGGTTGCTAGAAAAGCTCCACAATCATAGCGGAGAACGCTCATTGCTTGTTCTACGTCCTGCTGATGTACATGAAACGACTGTAGCATGGCAGATGCTAATGGACAATGACCAAACTCCATCGGCGCTTATTCTTTCTCGACAGAATATTGAGGATCTGCCTAATGATGGTCTTGACCCTTACGTAAGGGCGTTACGAACGATGAACGGAGGCTATATCGTAAGCGATAATAGCGTAGATAAGCCAGATATTGTACTCATTGCCACTGGAAGTGAAGTAGCTACACTGGAGGCAGCAGCATCGATTCTCCGCACCGAGGGTAAAAATATCCGCGTAGTATCCATCCCTAGTGAAGGTCTATTTATGGATCAGCCTGAAAACTACCGTGAAGAAGTATTGCCTACTGGAGTTAAACGATTTGGTCTGACTGCAGGTTTGCCCGTCACTCTACAGGGACTTGTCAACGATCCAAAGATGATTCATGGGCTAAATAGTTTTGGGTTTTCAGCACCCTACACTGTATTAGATGAGAAACTTGGCTTTACAGCTGAGACTGTCGCCCAAATGATTCGAGAGCGATTATAAACTTCCATAATAAGACAATAAGATAAGTAGGGCTCTTTCCTTTGGAGAAGAGTCCTACTTATTTTTTGCGTCTGAACTGACGATAATACCTATAAAGAATAAAAGTAGCTGTTCCTTTAAACAGAGAAAAGAGTCGGGCAACTAGATTAATATAAACGAGGTGCTGTAAACTGAATTTTGCAAACGATATTTATAGGAGATAAAGGCTTAAAATATAGATCTAAAAGGTTCTAATATTTGGTAGGTTCTTTCTACGGTTCTACATAGTTGGGGATTAGAAGAGCGACTCGCTTACTGCTCAGACTCCTTATATTGCATGTGATAAAGAGTTGAATAAATCCCACCTTTCTTTAGTAATTCTTCATGAGTTCCTTGCTCAACAATTGCTCCATGGTCAATCACCGCAATTTTATCTGCCTTAACAACAGTTGATAGGCGATGAGCAATAACAATAGTAGTACGGACTTCTAAGAGATGGTCTACAGCATCTTGTACTAGTCGTTCGCTCTGGTTATCCAAAGCACTCGTCGCTTCATCAAAAATAAGAATAGGAGCATTTTTTAGTAAAGCTCTAGCGATACTTACTCGTTGTCTTTCACCCCCACTCAGTTTATTTCCCTGCTCACCAATATTTGTATCGTATCCATTGGGTAGTGCTTCGATAAAATTGTGAGCATTTGCAATTTCGGCAACGTGAACGACCTCTTCTTTGGTGACTTCTTTTGGCGCTAATGCAATATTATTGAACACAGTATCATTGAAGAGAATAGGTATTTGATTGACATAAGCTATATTTTTCCTCAATTCATCGACAGCGAAATGTCTAATGTCTACCCCATCAATGGTAATAGCTCCGTCTTGTACATCATAAAAGCGGGGAATAAGATCGGCAATCGTACTTTTACCTGCTCCACTAGCACCAACCAAAGCGACGGTCTCACCCTTCTTAATAGAAAAATTGAAGTTGTCCAAAACTTTTTTCTCATCACTATAGCCAAAGCTGACTGCGTTAAAAGAAATCTCTTTTTCAAACTTGAAAGGAACTGAAACCTGGGGGTCTTTGATCGGATTATCTAGGGATAGAACCTCCTCTATACGCTGCATAGAAGCCAACCCCCTACGCACAGAGTATGCCGCCCGACTAAGGTCCTTAGCAGGGTTGATAATGCTATAAAATATGAGGATATAATAGATAAATGTAGGGGCAGATATGGAGCTTTCTCCAGATATGATGAGCGTGCCGCCGTACCATAATATGGCCCCTATAGCACATGTTCCAAGCAATTCGCTCATAGGATGAGCCAATTGTTGACGTTTATATACATTTCCTGTGATATGTCTGTAGCGTTCGTTATGATGATAAAAACGATGAGCTAACTTTTTTTCTGCTGTGAAAGCTTTTATAATACGGAGCCCTCCCAAAGTCTCTTCGACCATACTCATTAGTAGACCCCAATGATTTTTTCCTTCTAAACTATCGCTTTTAAGTTTTTTACCTATTCGGCCCATCATATAACCAGCAATAGGTAAGACAATTAAAACAAAAATTGTCAGTTCCCAACTTATCGCGATCAACGCCGTCAAATAAATGGCAATGAGTATGGGATTCTTTATAATCATCTCCAAAGTATCAACGATACTATATTCCACATCGGCTACGTCGGCACTTATTCGCGCTAAGAGATCTCCTTTATGCTCCTCGGTCATAAGCGAAATAGGTGAGGAGAGTATTTTATCATTTAGTTTATTGCGAAGATCTCTCACGACACCCGTTCGCACGGGAATCAAGGCGTAAAGGCTCCAATAGGTAACGGCTACTTTTACAAAGGTCATGACACCCAGATAAATACATAAAATAAGCAATGCTTTTGGAGGACCAAAGTCGTGAATTAACTTGGAAATATAGTAATTGACATTGTGAACTACGGCATCTATTCTATCCGTCAAGGCAGCTACACCTTCTGAATGGATAGACGAGAAAGATAAGTACTCCGAAGTAGCATCCTCTAAACCAAACAAAACTCGCAGAATAGGAATAATCAGCGAGAAAGTAAGCAAATTTAATAATGCAGCTAATACATTGGTAAACACGCTTAAAGCTATGTGACCGCTATAGGGTCTTACATAACGCTTAACCGTCTGAAAATAAGAACTCATATGGAGAAGAAGATTTAGACCGTTCCCTTGTTACAAAGCTGATGCAATAGACTGACTAACAGCTCGAATACTATCATTGATCGCTATGGGGAATGGCTGTTCTTTATCAATTTCTATGGCAGGATGAATTGTTAGCGTAAGCCTACGAGGTGTGGGTATCTTTTTATGAATAGGTAAGGCTTCAAAGGCTCCATGAATAGAAATTGGAATAATGGGCTTAGAGAGTTCATAACTCATTATAAATCCTCCTTTCTTAAAGCGTGCCATTTCCCCAGTCCTAGTACGATGCCCTTCGGGGAAAATAAAAATAGAGTTTCCCGAAGCCAAAACATTTTTTCCATCTCGTATTGTTTGCTCGATAGAAAGCCTCTTCGTATCGTCGACAAATATAAATCCTGAGGCCTCACAAGCCTTTCCTATAAAGGGGATTTTGCGAAGGGAGGCCTTCATGACCCAACGAAAAGGAATACCCAGGTAGCCATACATTAGAAATATATCTAGAGAACTTTGGTGATTAGCCATTACCATTGCAGGCAACGTAACATTGCGTAGATGCTCTCGCCCTTTTATTTCAACTGGCATCAGAAAAAGCATCAACGAAAGTATACTCCATACCTTTCCAGGATAGTATGAGAAGTAAGCCTGGCCTCCCAAAAGGCAGCCTAAGATCGCAATGGTCGAAGATAAAATGGTAATAACAAGGAAAAGCGGTAATGCAATGATGAAAAAGTATAGCAGATAGAGGGTTCTTAGCATAAGCCTGACTCTTTTTTTATTCGTTTAGCAATTTTCTTAGAAGCGTTTTTTTCATCCTTACTAAAATCTGAAAGATTAGACAGATTTTCGCCTATTTCCGCTAGAGTTGCCAAACCTCCTGTAGAAGTTTCTCTATATAGGCTTGGCAGGTCCCGGCCTGTTTGATGCATGGTTTTTACCACACGATCAAAATTTACAAGGTGAGTACCGTCGGTAAAATTGGCATACATATAGGCATCTAAGGCTCTACTAGCGGCAAAGGCATTACGTTCGATACAAGGAACTTGGACTAATCCGCAGACTGGATCACAAGTAAGGCCCAAATGATGTTCTAGTCCCATCTCAGCAGCATACTCAATCTGTTTGAGAGTACCACCAAAAAGTTGGCTAGCAGCTGCAGCCGCCATCGAGCAGGCAACGCCTACTTCGCCTTGACACCCAACTTCTGCTCCACTAATGGAGGCATTTGTTCTGACGACGTTTCCAAAAAGACCTGCAGTCGCTAGAGCTCTTAGAATACGTTTGTCTGTGAAGTGGCGTGTCTGCTGGAGATGATATAAAACAGCAGGTATCACACCACAGCTGCCGCATGTCGGAGCCGTAACGACAAGCCCCCCACTTGCATTTTGCTCACTTACCGCTAGTGCATATGCATAGACTTGTCCTCGATACCTAAGATTTGCCTCATAACTCTGTGATTTTATCATGTAGTCTGCAGCCTTTCGTCTTAAACCTAAGCCTCCTGGTAATACGCCTTCTGCTTCTAAACCCTCATGAATAGCTTGTTTCATGACCTTCCAAACTTCAGCCAAATAATCCCAGATGTCTGCGTCTTCACAGCGCTCTACATACTCCCAATAGCTCATCCCATATTTTTGCAATATGGAGATCATATCACTTATGTGATCAATCTTATAGATATCGTTGCTGGTCTGCTCGTTAAAATTCTCATTAGCAAGAATTCCCCCACCGATACTGTAAATAGAGAACTTTTTTAACTCTTTACCATCGCTATCTAGCGCACGAAAAAGCATTCCATTGGGATGAAAAGAAGGTTCAAAATCATCTCTAAAAATGATCGTGGTAGGATGCACCGGATTCAACACGCCCAGCAGGGCGGCATCTGTCATATGTCCTTTGCCCGTAGCTGCAAGACTACTGTAGAGCGTCACTTCAAATTTCTCGATACCAGGAATGCCATTTACTTGGGAGAGAAACATCTTTGCAGCTCGCGTAGGTCCAATGGTATGACTACTACTAGGCCCATTTCCTATGCGGTATATTTGTTTTATGCTGTCCACGGAGTATGTATCAAATTAATCAGTTGTCCTCTTTTGTTTTCAAAGTTACAAAAAAAAATGGTATATTTGCATCTGGTTTTGTATATATGTCTATATAAAGTTATTATCTCCTCCTTGGACTTTTCGTACAGGACTAATTTATATGATCAACTAATAGCATTGAAAAATGAAAGATCTACACTTGGAAGGTATAAGACGAGACTATGTCAGCCAAAGTCTTAGTCGTAAAGACATGCCCGAAAATCCTTTTGATAAGGTAAGTCAATGGTTACAAGATGCCCTAAACAACAATGTCTTAGAGCCAACGGCCGTGATCGTTGCCTCCGCCACTATAGATGGGCGACCATCGATGCGTACAGTCCTTTTGAAAGAAGTCCTTAATGACGAATTCATTTTTTACAGCAACTACGAGAGTAGAAAAGGAGAACAAATTGCACACAATCCTCACGTGGCACTGACATTTGTCTGGCATGAATTGGAAAGACAAATCCATATCGAAGGAACGGTACGTATCTTAGAATCGGAACTTAGTGACGAGTATTTCGATAAGCGTCCGTACAAGAGCCGAATAGGAGCTCGCATATCGCCTCAGAGCCATCCGATTCCTAACAGAGAATATATCATGATGAAATTCGTAAAAGAAGCCGCTAAATTTACAGGTAGACATATACCACGCCCTTCATCGTGGGGAGGCTACGCAGTAAAAGCGGAACGCATAGAGTTTTGGCAAGGAAGGGCCAGCAGACTTCACGACCGTTTTTTGTATATTCTTGAAAATAATAAATGGACACTTAAGCGTATTGCCCCTTAATAGCAAACATCCCCTAGCAATTAGCGACTAACCTACTATCCCATGGCAAAGAAAAAAATAGAGACCATTTTGGCTATCGACACGGCTACCGAGATATGCAGCGTTGCTCTGCTTGGACGTGAGGAGACCATCTACACAAAAGAAAGCGATAAAGGCCGTAACCATGCGGCACTGATTAGTGGATATGTATGCCACGCACTGGATGTTGCAGATGAAAAAAACTGCCAAATTGTCGCTTTAGCAATAAATGCAGGTCCTGGAAGCTATACAGGACTTCGCATAGGATCTTCTTTTGCAAAAGGATTTTGCTTCGCACGGCAAATTCCAATGATTGCCATAAACGGGTTAGAGATTTTGGCCCATGCCTACAAAAAGTATCATTCTTCTCTAGGGGAGAATACTATTCTTTGCCCCATGATTGATGCTCGAAGGATGGAGGTCTACTACGCTGTTTTCGACAGCCAACTACGAGAAATTTCTTCTCCTGGCGCCATGATTGTCTCGAAGGATACCTTAGCTAGCATAGCTAACAACAATCACCTTATATGCTTTGGCAACGGAGCGCTTAAATGCCAAAATGAAGCTCCCAATAACGAAGTGTCATTTGAAGACATGCCTTCTGTAGCACATTTGATGCAAGCATCTGCATTCAATGCATTTGACAAAAAAGTTTTTGTGGACACCGCTTATTGGGAACCCGATTATATTAAGGATTACAAAGCCATAAGGTCGGTCAATAAAGTAATCCACATATAATAAGAAAACAAACAACGATAGATAATAAGTATTCATAAATATTGCATATGAAAATTTTTGTTTTAGCAAAGCAAGTTCCCGATACTCGCAATGTGGGTAAGGATGCGATGAAAGAGGATGGCACCATAAATCGTGGAGCCTTGCCTGCCATATTCAATCCAGAGGATCTTCATGCACTCGAACAGGCTTTAATCATCAAGGATAAATATCCCGACACAGAGGTTTCTATACTGACGATGGGTCCTCCGCGTGCAGCGGATATTCTTAGAGAAGCTCTGTACCGTGGTGCCGATCGAGGTTATTTGCTAACCGACCGAATTTTTGCTGGAGCCGATACTTTGGCCACAAGTTATGCATTAGCTATGGCTGTAAAGCATATAGGTAATGCGGACCTGATCCTTTGCGGTAGACAAGCTATCGATGGAGATACGGCACAAGTAGGCCCTCAGGTTGCCCACAAGTTAGGCCTTACAGCTATTACCTATGCCGAAGAAATTGAGTTAAACGACAATAAAGAAGTAATCGTACTCAGACGTTTAGAGCATGGAGTCGAAAAAGTTAAAGCTGCTCTACCCTTACTCGTGACGGTAAATAGCTCTGCGCCTGCATGCAGACCACGCAATGCTAAGCGCCTACAAACTTATAAATACGCTCTTACACAAACGGAGAGGGAAAACGCACCTGAAACTGTTCAAAATCTTTATGATAAAAGAGCTCACTTACAGATTGTAGAGCTTTCAGCAGAAACGGTAGGTGCCGATGCCCAGCAATGTGGTTTAGCAGGTTCTCCCACCAAAGTAAAGACAATAGAAAACGTTTCGTTTAAGGCTAAAGAAAGCCGTACCATAGCCGATACGGAACAAGAAATAGAAGCCTTTGTGCAGGAGCTTATCGCCAACCATACGATTGGCTGATCTCACCCTAACCTAATATAATAATTATGAACAACCTTTTTGTTTACTTAGAAATAGATAATGGTAGCGTGAGCGAAGTCAGTCTCGAGCTACTTACAAAAGGATACTCACTAGCCCAACAACTAAACTGCCACCTCGAAGCCGTCGCAATTGGAGACAAACTTGATGCTGTACCTGCGACCGTTGGTCCCTTTGGAGTTGATACACTCCATCTATTTGAAGCTCCGGCACTGAAATATTATACGACTGGACCTTACGGAACGATTGTTACGAAACTCTTCGAGGCAGAAAAACCTCAGATCGCTTTAATGGGAGCTACTACCCAGGGAAGAGACCTCGGTCCGCTCGTATCAAGCGCCCTTCATAGTGGACTTACTGCCGACTGTACCTCTCTAGAGATTGGTAGCTATAAAGACCCGAAGACAAAACAGGAGTACAGCCAACTCCTTTATCAGATACGTCCCGCCTTTGGAGGAAATATCGTGGCAACCATCGTAAACCCTGATTGTAGACCACAGATGGCCACTGTACGTCCCGGCGTAATGAAAAAAGAACCTCTAAAAGGGGCTGCTACTGAAAAGATGAAAGTGATAGATCACAACGTTGCCGACTACGTAACTGACAGTGACTTCGTGGTAGAAATACTAGAGCGTCACATAGAAGAAAGTAAAGTAAACCTGAACGGTGCTCCTATCATAGTTGCGGGAGGATATGGCGTAGGAAGTGAGGAAAACTTTAAACTTCTACACCAATTAGCAACCTTGTTAGGAGGTGAAGTAGGAGCTTCTCGCGCTGCTGTTGACGCTGGCTTTGTGGAGCACGCTCGCCAGATTGGTCAAACAGGAGCCACCGTACGCCCTAAACTTTACATTGCATGTGGTATAAGTGGCCAAATACAGCATATCGCAGGGATGCAAGAGAGTTCTATCATTATATCTATTAATACCGACTCAGATGCACCTATCAATGCTATTGCCGATTATGTCATTGTTGGCCGTATCGAAGATGTAATTCCCAAGTTTATCGCTGCTTACAAGAAAAAGGGTAAGTAACTCGATTTTTCGACTTTAATTTTTTGATTAATATGGCAAATTTCTATAAAGATACACCTCAGTTGGCTTATCATCTTCGTCATCCCTTGATGAAGCGAATTATTGAACTGAAAGAACGTAACTTTCAAGATGCAGATATATTCGACTACGCACCACAAAACGTAGACGACGCCTTGGATAGCTACGAACAAGTACTCGAAATTGTAGGAGATGTATGTGGTAATATCATAGCACCTAATGCTGATACAGTAGATAAAACAGGACCCACACTCCAAGATGGTCGGGCGATATATGATGCTAAGACTGCTGAAAACCTTGACGCCGTACGAAAAGCAGGTCTTATGGGAATGGCTATTCCTCGTCGTTATGGCGGGTTGAATTTTCCCGTAACACCATACATCATGGCTGCAGACATCGTATCTCGTAGCGATGCATCCTTTGAAAACTTGTGGGGGCTACAAGACTGTGCTAGTACTCTCTATGAATATGGTGACGAAGATCAACGCCAACGTTTCTTACCCCGCATCTGTAATGGTGAAACAATGTCTATGGACCTTACCGAACCAGATGCTGGCAGTGACTTGCAAGCCGTTATGCTCAAAGCCACTTACGATGAAGCAGAAGGGGCTTGGTATCTTGATGGCGTAAAAAGATTTATTACCAACGGAGATAGTCACGTACACCTTGTGCTTGCGCGCAGCGAGGAAGGAACAAAGGATGCCCGCGGCTTATCGATGTTTATTTTTGACGCAAAGAATAATCCTGGAGTAACAGTTCGACGTATCGAACAAAAAATGGGTATCAAGGGAGTTCCCACATGCGAGCTAGTATTTAACCACGCTAAGGCAGAACTTTGTGGAACCCGCAGAATGGGATTAATCAAATACGTAATGTCTCTTATGAACGAGGCTCGTCTAGGGATCATGTCTCAGGCGGTTGGAATCAGTGAGGCAGCTTATCGTGAGGCATACCACTATGCTATAGAAAGAAAACAATTCGGACAGACTATCGACAAATTCCCTGCTGTCTATGAGATGCTTGCCCTCATGCGAGCCAAAGCAGATGCTACTCGTGTACATCTATATGAAACATGCCGTTTCGTAGATATGAATAAAGTATGGGAGGATATTGCACGTGAAAGAAAACTTACCCCCGAGGAAAAAAGTGAATTGAAGCACTATGCTCAGCTTGCAGATGCATTCACACCAATTGGGAAAGGACTTTCAACAGAGTATGCTAACCAAAACGTATACGACTGCGTGCAAATACATGGTGGCTCTGGCTATATGAAAGACTATACATGTGAACGCTTATATCGTGATGTCCGTATTACCAATATATACGAAGGAACGACACAACTTCAAGTTGTTGCGGCCATACGCTATGTTACTACAGGGGTCTATTTCCAAGCTATCGAAGATTATCGCAAACAAGAGGTCGGAGAGAAATGGCAAAATCTCAAAGATGAATTGGGAATACTGCTCGAAAAAGCTCGTCAACTTACCGACTTCGTACAAGCAGCGAACGACCAAGAATACCTGACCTTTCACTCACGCAGATTAATGGAAGCGACCGCACATGGCATCTTTGCACATTTACTTCTTTTGGCCGCTAACGACAGAGAGGACCTCTATGGCAAGAGTGCGATGGTATATAGCCGCTATGCTAAAGCCGAAATGCAAAAAATCGAACAGGCAATACACGACATCACTCCTAAAATGATAAAAGAATATCAGGCTGTTACTCCAGTCCTTGACATAGAATGATTTTGTGTATTTTCCACATATACTGTACTGAGAGGGGGGGGCATAAAGGCTCCCCTTTTCTTTGCGGAAATCGTTAACCAAACCATGTTATTTCTTTAAATATATCTATCTTTGCACAGATATAATTCTATCGATACATATCATTTGACAATAAGCAAATAGCCCCTAATCGCTATGAAAGGAAATTCATCTAAGTTGCCCATTTTACTGCTATTTTTTTTAGTAATATCTTGTACCCCAAATCATCCTATAGACGATTCCCAAACATCTCTTTCTGTATCTCCCTACGACGTGGTATTAAATGTAGGAGAACAAATACGCCTGACAGTTAAATCTTCTATACCATCATCTTTTACCAGTATGAATCCTTCCATTGCATCTGTATCCAAAGACGGTACGGTTACTGGGATAAAGAAAGGTAATACAACCATCAAGATAATCGCAGGAAAATCTATCGCAGAGTGCAAGGTAACGGTTATAGATAAAGAGACTGATGAAAATTCATTCCGTACAATTTTGGAAGAAGCTACTGCTTCCTCAATTACATTCTCTGTAAAACCTACAAACAGAGAGATTAACTATTATACATCTGTAGATAATAAAGAAAATTGTGATAAAAGGTTTTCTTCTGAAAAAGATTTTATAGACAATAAAATTACGTATCTGAAAACAATGGCTACCGTCCATAAGATGGATTTTTCAGAATATCTCAACACCGTATTAAAAAAAGGGGAAAACACTATCTGCGAAGATAATTTGTACAGTGATACTGATTATTATATTAATATATTCGGCATAGATAGTGCAGGCAAAATAACAACAACTCTATATAGAATAGAAGCCAGAACAGCATCGTTTGAACCAGCTAATAACCTATCTTTCTCGCTTCGCGTACTCGATCAAGAGAAAAATAAGGTATCGATCGAGATAACTCCATCTAGAAATGATTGTTCTTATTTTTTCGGGCATTTTACAGAAGAAGATTATAGCAAATATTCGAAACCGGAGGACGCTATATCAGACATAATTTTTAATGCGAATATCTTTGATGAAGCTAACTTTTGGGAAAACCCTTCTAACACATTTCAAGGCAAAAGAATTGTCACAATTGAAGACCTTGAAAATGAGAAGAATTATGTCCTAATAGTTTTTGGCATCAACTCTCAGGGACAACAAACCTCCAACGCAGGTATAATAAAATTTAGGACAAAGGATAACGAGGTACAGGAAAAAATTCGCGAATGTCCATTGCCTTTTGGTTCCTCCAAAGATGCTGTTGAAAAGTTTGAAAAAAGCGAAGGCTCCATTTATGATGAAAATTTATCTGGTATACAGGGATTGGAGTACATGTCTGTTTACAGAGTTTCAAAATCCCCTATCGTGATGAGAATATATTTTATTTCCGAAAATGGGAATGGAGGTATCAATGAATATTGGGCTGTTCAAAGCAATTATGATGAAATTTTCAATAAAGATGGATCTCTGACAGAAGACTTTATTGCATGTCTTCAATCATCTGGTTATGCGCCTCCTTTTACTAATGAAGAAGGAGCTATACTCACCTATAAAGAGAATATGTACGACCTAATGATATCTCCTGCTACTGGAGAAGATTTATCAACTGATAGCTCTCAATTAGCTGTTTTATGTTTCACACCACGGGGAGAACTCGTTCCAAGAAATAAATGAGTATGAAAGAAGTCATTAAAATATTTATTCTTTTAAATTTACTTTCTCTTTACTATCCATCCTTCGCGCAAAAACACGAAGACGAAGTGATGGCAACAATACATACACGATTACCTAAAGAACATTTATTTGTAATTGGAATGCATTCACGCTATCCCTTCGGTATAGATTGGGGAGATGGGATAATTACGCCATACGAGTCAGGTAACTATGGTATTGATGGTATTAAAGGTAGCGTTAAAGGTGATGGCATAATAAGAATCATCGGCAAGAATCCCACCGATATTCTTTCTTTGTATCTTGGCAACGACAATGTATCTCAAAAGATTGATTTGCTAGACATATCAAAATTGACAGGTTTAAAATTTCTCTATTGCCAAAATAATAATTTAGAAGATATCAATATTGATCACTGCACTAGACTAATGGAGCTGAATGTTGCATTTAATCAATTGCAAAAGCTTAGTCTAGATAATACACCCAATATTGACATGCTAATTTGTCATCACAATCAATTGAAACTTCTCGATTTAAAGTCGATTAAAAGACTTACAGCCTTGCGATGTGAACACAATAATATATCGGAACTAAAAGTAAGTAGCTTCCCCGAACTCACCGTATTGCGTTGTGATGCGAATCCTCTTTCTAGTTTAGACATCTCAAAAAACACCAAATTACAACAGATATATGCGTCAGCAACTAATATTAAATTTTGGGATTTTACTCCTCATGAGGACCTTAGAGTCATAGATCTATCTGGCATTGAAAACGTAACCATTTCGTGGGGTAAGAAAAAAGAGCTCCGCAGTTTATACCTGAATAGCTGCAAGTTACAATCGTTTGAAAGCCCTAAAATGGATAATTTAGATCGATTGGAACTTCAAAACAATTCTCTCATTGATATAAATCTCAAGAATATGCCGTTACTAAAGGATTTGAGAATAAGTAATAATCAATTTTCTTCGCTGGACCTCTCCGCAGTACCACTACTTCGCTATCTTTTCGCAGAAAAAAATCAAATATCGGAAATAGACCTTTCTATCTCCGCTAACTTATACGAGTTGCTTTTATCGGAAAACAAGATTTCTTCTATCGACTTATCGCGATGTTCTAGTCTTTATCTTTTATGGCTATCGAATAACCCTCTAAGTTATTTGGATATTACAAAAAACAAGAAGCTAAATTCTATATTTCTAGACCACTGTAAGTTTAGTGAAAATCTAATTGAAAGTATTACAGAGCTTATGCCTGATGTCAAAAATATATCTGTTAATGAGAACAACAGTTGGTGGAAAAAATGGTTTTTAATAAAGGATAATCCTTTTTCTCAAGTTCCAGATGTCTCTTTAGCAATAAAAAAAGGGTGGAAAACAGATATTACAGACAAATGGCCAGGAAAACTAGGTAGCGACATTCTGTCAATAGAAGATTTTCAAATAGTCCGCTGTAAAGAAAGAATCGAAATCACTGGAAAAATTGAAGGGATACAAAAAATAAGACTCTCCCTCTACACTGTACGAGGAGAACATATTGTAACAATACACTCTATCGGTGGATTACAAGATTTTAGACTTCCAGATACAAAAGAACACTTTATTTGTTTTTGTTCAGTAAATGACCAAGAAATTAGAAGCATACTTTGATGAAAGTATTTGCACTACAATGATCAAAGTTTTCATGCTAATAATCAGATTAAAACAAGTATATTTCGAATAAGAACAATATAGATCATTCAAAAAAGTAGGTCAAGAACAGCATCTTACTGCTCTTGACCTATTCAATAAAATACTGTCTACAGTAGTATTTTATAGCAGACTCCATCTATTCTCAGGACATAAACACCTTTTTCCAGAAGTACCATACTTTTTGTCGCACCTCTGTGTAAAAGAAAACCATCCAAAGAAAATAATTCAAATTTGTTGTTTACTTTCTCTATTATAAGTGTATTATTTTCTATTCGATAAGGAAGATTAATCTCTTTAACATTCTCTGAAGATTGATGAAACATCGTAACAAAATTATCTAACCGATAGATAGTAGTATGCTGCATTGTAGCAGTATTTTCACCCCAATAATGAAAAGCTAAAAATACGGTTCCTGTAAGATCACTTAAAGGAAACCTGTATTTTTTCCATCCTTTAATGTGATCATTTTTAGAGAGATCCAAAAGAGAGGTGAAATTCCCCGTATTTTTGTCTAATGTACCGAATTCAAGTTTTGCACCATTAGGGTTTACAACCTCCATATCAAAGACTAAGTCATATGCTAATAATTCGCCAGCGTTAATTGGAGGAAGAATTAAAAAGGCATCAACAGTCCCTTCGTATTCCAAAGCATTTATCTGGACATACCTATTATTTATGCCATTCGTCCTGATCGACCAGGTACGTCCATCGGGTATAGAAGAAATGCTCTTCCACCTTAAAGGTAGCTTGGTACTCTTTTCAAAGTCCTCACTTAATTTATTATATGGATCTGTTTCATCTAAATCAAAAGGATTATTGGGATCTATCACCTCTGCAGAAATAGGAATAAGTATTTCGTTGACATTCTGATAATTAACTCGTATATAGCCAGAATACTTGCCAACAGTCACTGGATCAATATTGCACAGTATAACAGCAGCATTATTCTCCTTCCAGTCTACATCAAATTGAAAAACACCTATATCATCACTTATCAACTTTATAGATGGTCTTTTCTGAAGATTCTTGGCTGAGATATTCAGTTTGATTGGCTCTACTACTGAGTTAACCGTGATTGAACCAAAGTTGACCTCTTTGATATCCGATTGATACAGAGGATATGGCGCTTCAGTAGCGTACACGATAACATTATCTATTAAAGCAATTCTGTTATTATCATCTGTATAAAAAACGACATAACAATCGCTTGTGACATTGCTAAACTCGATATCTCTTGTACGAAGTTTTTTTCCCATTGAAGGAAGATATAACGAAACTTTTTCTGTACCAATCGGGTTATGATTAGTGTCCAATAGTTGAATGTAAAGGGAGCGATGGGTATCGTTCCATCCATCGAAGTCGAATCTAATTCGGATTTTATTCTTAAACTCACTTCCCAAATGAATCAATTTACTGGTTACTCGACCAGCACCTTCATTGTCTCCAAGTTTAAGGTATTTATTGCTTCCATCTGAAACGATATAGGCACCATAGTCAGCAGACCAAAGATTATTTCCGGTCCACTCTTTCTCAGTTACAGCTATAGATTGAAAATCTTCTGTAAGATAGATAGTCTTAGCGTTACCACCTGGGACAGTGTCATCCTCTTCACTGATCTCAGTAAAAAAGTTATAGAACTGTTCATTTTTTTCGTAATCTTTTTTTGCTCCTTGAGGAACAAATAATTTAGCTTTTGTCGATGGCTTGAATATATAAAAAGCATATTCTTCCACTTGAGGTACAGACAACGATGCAACATGAAATTCCTCTAAGTTTGTAGATGATTCGAAGATTCCTACCATTATCCTCTTAAGAGAAGATCCGACATATACCTTTTTGAGTTGCTCGCATTGAGCAAAAATACTGGTTGGAAGAACTTCTATGGAGTAGCCCATATCGATAGACTCCAAAGAACTATTTTCAAAG
Source organism: Bacteroidota bacterium (assembly GCA_023389855.1). Taxonomy (GTDB): domain Bacteria; phylum Bacteroidota; class Bacteroidia; order Bacteroidales; family Porphyromonadaceae; genus Porphyromonas. The sequence continues at coordinate 69,424 of JAEWDZ010000003.1, read as the reverse complement.
ACACTTATATCCGCTGATTTTAGTCCAGTTGGTGCCTTATATGAAAGGGCTGATGAAGCTAAAGGAAAACAGATAAGACGTGAAAGATCCGAGCTATATAGCGCTCCATCATTTCCAATCGAAAAAGATGTATTTTCCTTTGGCACGACGATCCTTTCTAAGGATTTACAACTGGCAAAAGTAGCTTGACCTATTTGTTGAAGTTCTGGACTAAGTTTCACAGAGGTTAATCCACAATTGTAAAAGGCCATGTCTCCAATAGAACGAAGCAATGGAGGGGCAACAAACTCTCGTAGCGAAGCGCAGCCATAAAAGGCATTGTTTTTTATTTCCCAAAGGTTAGCTGGAAAGTTGATATATTTGAGTTTAGCACAACTCACAAAAGCTTTCGTTCCAATCTTTTTTATTGTCGGAGGTAAAACGACCTTTTCCAAGTTGGGACAATCATAAAAACCCATCATCCCAATTTCTGTTATACCTTTGGGCAAGATAAATTCTACCGTATTCTTGATCGAACTCCATGTATTTTCATGAAATAACGCATCTACTTTACCACTAGGCAATAATTGCTCTGCTTCGGAAAAGTTCACATGCGTTAGTAATGGCATCGAAGAGGCGAATTGGATATCAACATGTGATACTTTTCCACGGACCGTAAGATGAGTTATTTTGTCGGACTCCTCCCCTAACAAGTCTTTCAAAGAACCCGGTGTCTGCACACTTATTGTTTTTTTGTACTGAGCCATTACGATAGGAGAAGCTATAAACAAGAAAGTAGTGATTGTAATGAGTATTCTTTTTATCATATAATTATAAAGAAAAACGGCACACCGAGCACCCATTCTCAGGGGGATCAAAATGCCTAACTAATTAAAATAGATTTGTGACCTCGGAGGGGCTCGAACCCTCGACCCACTGATTAAGAGTCAGTTGCTCTACCAACTGAGCTACGAAGTCATGTGTCTATCAGCGATAGCGATTGCAAAGTTAATACATTCTTCGGAATCAAGCAATAGTTTTCGCGTTTTTTTTTATATATGTAGGTGAATCCTCTAGCAATCAGGATACTAGAATTATACAACACTCCCATTGCGATTCGCTTCATTGATTGCAACTATAAGTTATATGCCATATTACTAGTTGATTTAATAGAAAGAGAAAAAAGTGATAACTCCTTGAATAACAATCTGATAAAAAGAATCGTCTTAAACGAAAAAGTAGGTGTTAACTCTCCTGGTTTCATCATAGTATTATCTCTATGTCGTATATACAAATCGAAAAAAACAGGCGTAAAAAGGAAGAAAAATATGTGGAGAAGCACAGCTAAATCCATTATTCTAATCTTGCAAGAAATTATTATATTTGTGAATCACTAAACGAACAAAAATATGATTGCTTTTCCCAATGCAAAAATAAATTTAGGGTTGAATATTGTCGGCAAAAGAGATGACGGCTATCATTTATTGGAGACGCTATTCTTGCCGATATCTCTATCCGATTTTCTGGAGATAACATTTAGCTCATCTGTAGACGATCAATTTTTTTTTCATGGGCTGAAGATCGATACAGATCTACAGTATAATTCTATATACAAGACTATTCATTTTTTGAGGAAAAAGGGATTCTCTATACCTCCTCTTCGTATTGATTTCATAAAAAAAATTCCTTTTGGAGCTGGATTGGGAGGAGGTAGTAGTGATGCCACTTTTACACTGAGATTATTAAATGATTTATGCCACCTATCTCTTTCTCTGGACGATATGGAGCGACTTATTGGAAAAGTCGGGGCAGACTGTCCTTTTTTTGTAAAAAACACACCCTCTATCGGCAAGGGTATTGGCGATCAACTAAAACCATTCAAAGAAATTGAGTGGGAAAAATACGTTATAACTATAGTAAAGCCCCCTTTTGGGATCAATACAAAAGAAGCTTTTGAGGGGATTACGGTAAACGCTGAACATGAAGGAGAGTTAGAAAAGGTTTTAACGAAATCTATAGATGAGTGGAAGAAGTATATATGGAATGATTTTGAAAAAACACTTTTCCCCAAGTACCCTGTTTTATCGAACATAAAAGATAGCTTATATTCCCTTGGAGCTCTTTACGCATCTATGAGTGGCAGTGGATCTACACTATATGCTATCTCAGAAGAAGAACTATCTATTCCCCATGATCAGTACCCATATAAGAATTGTTTCATTTGGCAAGGAGTTGTTTTATCGAATCAACATTAAATTTCAGAAGAAATACTTATTCTCAAAAAGGATGAAAAAAATACTCGGACTCTTTATATTATACGCCATACTTTGTATTCATACCATTAATACATTTGCATCTGTACGGATTGAAGGAGGACACTCAACAAAAGCTTCCCTGAAGGAAAAAAGTAACGTAGAATGTTACATAGTCTCTTCTGCGGGAAACAGTGTTCTTTTTTTTGAGGGACCTGCTAATAGTACTGTAAAAAAGTATCACACAAAAGCTGATGACGCAGAAATAATCAATGGAGCTCGATACGAAAACGGCGCTTGGCGGATAGATAATCCTGAAATGAATTGTGGTTACATACTAGAATTGCCTCGAGGTTTAACAGAGTATTATTGGTTGCTGGAATATAACACTGCAGATTTTGAGAAAGAAAAAATTAGCGTTTACGATGATCCTAATGATCCGTGTAACTATATTCGGATTAAAGTAGACGGAGGTTTTAGCTCTTGGATGATAAAAGCACCTAATGGGAAAAATATTGCTGTAGACAGACAGTTTCACATAAGATATAAAGATCTAAAATATAATGAAGAAAGTGAAAAATTCTATGCAATAGATAAAGATGAATATATAGGTGTGATCGATGGGGAACTACAACTTTTTTCCCCTCTAATGGACACTGATTTTACTCTTGTTGGAGATAATTATAACGAGGCCTTACAAATTACATTCAAAGAAATAAAAAGTAATGTATTTCTAGCAAAAAGAATGGAGCTCCATACATACATAAAAGTCGAATCCGAACAAAAAAGTAATAATGAAGGAGAAAAAAGAGGAATTGAAGACGTCGAAAACGCTCTACCAAAAGAATTGTCAGCTCCAACGACTATAGAAATGAGAGCTATAGCTAATGAACCTGTTACTCAAAGATACAATTGGAAAATCTATAAAGGAAGAGAAACGACCCAAGACTCTCCAATTGTTATGCAATATTCTGGAGCAGCAACAACATATACTTTTTCCGAAGCCGGCACATATACAATATCTTGTGAATCAACTAATCGTACAGAAGAGTGTACTATAGAATCCGAAGCAAAAGTAGTCAACGTTTCCACCTCTCATTTGGAGGTACCAAACGCTTTTTCTCCATTCTCCTCACCTGGAATCAACGATGAATTTCGTGTTGCGCATAAATCAATTATTCATTTCAAAGGAGTTATTTACAATGAATGGGGGAACAAACTATTCCAATGGGAAGATCCTTCAATAGGTTGGAACGGCACAGTTAATGGCAGGCCTGTACCGCAAGGCGTATACTATTATATCATACAAGCTCAGGGTGCTGATGGCAAAGAGTATAATCTTTCGGGAGACATCAATATCCTTAACTCCGATATCGAATATGCACCAGATAATGCCGATAATACAGTGATTTCAAAATAGTCTTTATCACAACAGAGTTGCATTGTAATTTAATTACCTTTGCACATACAAGGCTTAAGAGAGAATCATCTCAGCGTAAATAGTATACGATATGTCAATAAAAAACGATAAAACGCATTGCGACTGCCATAATGAAAATCCTCAAGATACGGCTCGCTCTAATTGCTCTTGCCATCACAGTTTGGAAGATGATCACATTAGCATTGAGAGGAAGCATAACAGTTGTGGTTGTGGTTGTTGTGAACATCCTATGCATGATAAAAGCCACCGCGAAAAAATACTCCAATATGGATGCATCGCGGTAGCCATTATTATGCTTTTTATAGGTATAATGCTTGAAAAAGTATTCAAAGCATCATGGTTTTTATTTCCTAAAGGTGTTGCAATTATATACTATTTGATTGCTTTTTTACTGATTGCCTCGGATACACTAATTTCAGCAAGTAAGTTGATTTTCACCAAAGCCAATTTTTTCAATGAGTTGGTGTTAATGAGCATTGCTAGTATTGGGGCATTTATCCTTGGGGATTATCACGAGGCCATTTTATTAATGTTGCTATACTATATAGGAGAACTGCTAGAAGAGAAAGCCAGTGAAAAGAGTCATCGAAATATAAGCAAACTGATCGATAACCGCCCCACGCTAGTTAGGAAAATTGAGAGTGATGGGCATACTTTAATTGACCCATCGACATGTGCTGTAGAAGATAAAATTTATATACTACCAGGTGAACGAGTTGCGCTTGATGGCGTTGTTGAAAGTGAAAATGCAATTTTGGATTGTTCCGCCCTTACGGGGGAAAGTCTTCCAGTAGAATTAGAAAAAGGCGATTCTGTTGCAGCTGGCAGTATAGTTCTTTCTCAACCTTTGGTTTTAACTGTATCAAAACCATTCAATGAAAGTTCTCTTGCTCGTATTCTCAAAATGGTTGAAGACGCTACAGAACGTAAGCCTAAAGCAGAAAGATTCATACGACGTTTTGCTAAGATCTACACACCGATCGTTTTTGCATTATCTACATTAATCGTAATAGTACCCATTTTATGGGATATGCTACAGGGTAGTCAAACAATATCTTTTCACCAATATGTATACAACGGATTGGTTTTCTTAGTAACATCTTGCCCCTGTGCTTTCGTCATAAGTATTCCTTTAGGCTATTTTAGTGGCTTAGGAGCAGCTTCTCGCAATGGGCTGCTTATCAAAGGAGGGCTTTATTTAGAGCGAATGGCACATTTAAGAACGGTCCTTTTTGATAAAACGGGAACCTTGACGAAAGGGAAATTTTCGGTTTTTCGTACGGAAGTATTTGTTGAAAATTGTATACTAAAGCGTGTCGAACCCTACGTAATGACCGCTGAAAAAAATAGTACGCACCCCATTGCTAAAGCATTATCAGAATATTTTGAAAATAAAAACTATACAGAAGAGAATCTTTCCTGCATTAAGGAAATCCCAGGAAAAGGCATAGTAGCCAGTACCGACAAAGGTGAAAAAATATTGATTGGAAACAAGAAGCTATTTGACATGGAGTCTATATCGGTCAATATTTTAAGACCAGAAAACATGGGTGAAACTGCTATACATGTCGCAATAGACCAAAAACATATAGTAAGCTACCTGCTGAGTGATCAAGTCAAAGAGACGTCCAAACATGCGGTAGAAGCATTGCAATCAATGGGAGTAGAAGTAGCCATATACTCAGGGGATAAAGATACAACCGTAAAAAAAATTGGTAAACAGCTCGGGGTCGACACTGCTATAGGCGAACTTCTTCCTGAAGACAAGATAGCCCATGCTCAAGAACTGGGAAAAAGATCTCATTTTGCTTTTGTAGGTGATGGAATTAACGATGCCCCTGTGATGGCTCTCAGCGATGTAGGCTTTGCTATGGGAGGCATAGGTTCAGAAGCGGCTATAGAAGCTGCGGATGTCGTTATTGCGTCAGACGACCCACGTGCTGTACCCATGAGCTTAGCCATTGCGACTAAAACAAGATGGATCATAATCGAAAATATTGTTCTTTCGTTGGGAATTAAACTTTTCGTTATGACCCTCGCTGTCCTAAGTATGGGAAGTCTTATTTTTGCTATTATTGCAGATGTTGGCGCTACTCTACTCGCCATAGGTAACTCCATGAGATTACTTCACATCCGCCCTACTAAAAACATATAGTTATTTGCTGTTTATCGTATGCTAAGTCCCTCTATTAAAACAAAATTAAACGCTCAATTAGCCATAAAAAGAAAGCGTCTTACACCAACGCGCGAAGAGATATATAATGTCCTTTGCTCACATGACGAAGCACTCTCCATGATGGATATAGAGTTACTAACAGACACTATCGACAAAAGTACTATATCGCGTACGATACATTTATTCTTAGAAGTTGGGGCTATTCACAAAATAGACGATGGAACAGGGATCTTTAAATTTGCAACTTCGCCATTGATAACAACAGAAGATGCTCCTCATGCTCATTTCTTTTGCACAGTATGTCAACGTACTTATTGCCTCGACGAGACTACTGCGTCATCGCTTTTTGATGTGCACGCTAATACGAAGAATGATATATTGCCCGAAGGATTCATCTGCAAATCCATTAGTATACTGATAAAAGGTACTTGTCCAAGATGTTCTCCAAGGCTTTCAAAAAGATAACAACTATCAGATTATTTGCGGCTTAGTCTCTTCTAAAATATTTACGAGCATCTCAAAATCTTTCACGTCCAAGCGTTCCGCTCTGAGCGTCAGAAGTTGACGAATACTATCGGGCAAAGAATCATAAGCATAACCATCGCCAAATAAAGGCTTGAGAGCGTTCCTAAGGGTTTTTCTTCGTTGTCTGAAAGCTGTTTTAACGACATCTATAAATAGGGTCTCATCACAACTTATTTTCTTTGTTTTATTACGCACCATTTTAAGAACGCCTCCATGTACTTTGGGTGGAGGAAGAAACTCCATTTTATCGACTGTAAAGAGATACTCTAAATCAAACTTAGACCGGAGTAACACACTCAATATTCCATAATCACGACCTCCAGGATTACTGGTGATACGTTCTGCGACCTCTTTCTGCAGCATTCCAGCACAGCATACAATTTGTTCAGCCCACTGAAATACTTGATAAAAAAGCCTTCCTGAGATATTGTAAGGGTAGTTTCCAATCATGACAAAGGGGGTATTCGGATTGTCTGGAAAAAGAGACTCGGGAGTACAGCGTAAAATATCTCCATAGATTATCCTGTTTTCCTGTACAAAAGCAGCAGGTAGATGCTGCTGTAGATAGTCGATACTTTCTCTATCCAATTCTACTACACGCAAATCAAATCCTCTGTCAATAAGACAATTCGTAAGAACTCCCATGCCTGGTCCCACCTCTACGACAGGATAATCCTTGTAATCTTCTATCGAGGCTGCTATTCTATCTGCAATCATAGGATCCTTGAGAAAATGCTGACCTAGACTTTTCTTTGCTCTTACTTGTTTCATATATTTTTTTTGTACCTTTGTCCTAGTAGCTATCTATTCTGCAAAGGTACTACTTTTGTTCTTTTTAGTAACCTTTCCTAGAGTATATCACCCTAGTTGCAGTATTACTAATATGCCTTTCTACAAGTATGAAGAAATACCAGACGTTTATTAATATTTCCATTTCTATCACTATTGCGTTACTTTTGTTTCTGCTTGTATACCGTAAAATAGATTTTTCTCAGATATGGTATTATCTCCGTCACAACAGCGTTCGCTACGATCTTCTTATAATTTCCGTTTTTATTGAAGCTTTGGGCAATGCTCTTCGAGGACTTCGATGGAATATGCAAATAAAACCTTTGGCAGAGGTGAAAGCAAAAAGCTACATTGCAATCCTTTCTACCTTAGGTAGTTATACAATTAGTCTTATTATCCCTCGATTGGGCGAAATTTGGAGATGCAGTACTATTGCAAAAAAGGAAAGAATCAGTTTTCCTTCTTTACTTGGTACACTCATACCCGATCGATTTGCCGACTTTGTGGTAATGTTTTTTTTGTTAGTAATATCGTTTTCCTTTTTTTTTGGCGATAGTATACAACTGCTTTCGACTCTTGATTTTTCAAACAGCAAGATAGCCGTACTCTGTCAGAACCTATGGTTTTGGGGTATCGGGGCAGCTATCCTTTTGAGTATTATTTTACTCTTTAGATTCGGGTTAAGTCGCATTATTAAGGAGAAGGTTTACAGTTTTTTTCGTCGATTCCTCGATGGTATACGTTCGTTTCGTCTCATAGAACAAAAATGGCGTTTTATGGTATATACGATTGGAATGTATTTCTTTTATTTTGGTGGATTCTATATCTGTTTTTATGCATTCGACTTTACACATTCTTTAGGAATAAGTGCAGGACTTTTAGCCTTCATTATGGGGACGCTCGCTGTAGCTCTTCCTGTACAAGCAGGTATTGGAGCATGGCACTTTATGGTGATCACAGCCCTATCCATTTTTGGGGTCTCCCACAATGATGCTGGAATATTTGCGCTCGTTGTGCATACCCTACAAACCATTGGCACTGCAGTATTAGGTTTAATTGCAATTTTTTTCTTATCTTTGATACCAACTAATAAAGAAAAAAAACAAGAAATGTAGTATTATGGCTAAGGAAATCATGTCTCTCAAACCACAAGCAGTGTGGAACTATTTTTACGAATTAACTCAAATACCTCGACCAACCTTTAAGATAGAGGAAGTAGGCGAGTATCTATACCAAACTGGGAAAAAAATGGGTCTAGAAACATTGCGCGATGAAGTTGGCAATGTACTTATCAGAAAACCTGCTTCTCCAGGTATGGAAAATAAACCGACTATTACCCTTCAGGCACATATGGATATGGTGCCTCAAAAGAATAACGATGTTGAGCATGACTTTGAGAAAGATCCTATAGATGCCTACATCGACGGAGAGTGGGTAACAGCTCGTGGAACGACTTTAGGAGCAGATAACGGTATTGGAGTCGCTATGGCGCTTTCTATACTTGATGAAAAGGATCTAAAACATGGACCATTGGAAGTATTGATAACTGTCAATGAAGAGGTAGGTATGGATGGGGCTTTTGGTCTGAAACCTGGATTTCTAAAAGGCGACATTCTATTTAACCTGGACAGCGAAGAAGATGGGAATGTTTACATAGGCTGTGCCGGTGGAGTTGACGTTAATGTTTTCATGGATTATCAACCCGAAACAGCTTGTTCAAATCCCAAAAAAGCATACCGCATTGAACTAAGCGGACTTAAAGGAGGACACAGTGGTGTAGATATACGATTAGACCGCGGTAATGCCAATAAACTGATGGCTCGATTACTAAAAAAATTAGTAGCTGAGCAAAATATACGTATTAGTGAAATCGTCGGAGGCAATATGCGTAACGCCATTCCCCGAGAAGCATATGCTATTATTGCTTGCTGTGAGAAAAAAGCAGAAAATGTAGAAGCCATCATAAAGGAATACGAAAGTCTATACCAAAAAGAATTTGAAGGAATAGAAAGTGGTATTTCGTTAAAAGCAATTCCTACTGATTGTCCGAAATCTTTTATGCCCAGAGAAGTCGCTAATAAATTGGTTTTCTCTTTAGATGCTTGTATCAATGGGATGATTTCTATGCTCCAGACATTCCCTGGCGTCGTAGAAGCATCTACTAATATGTCTATTGTAGCGGCAAAAGAGGGTAAAATAGAGGTTAATTTCCTTGCTCGAAGTTCTAGCGACAGTAGAAAAATGTGGGTTGCATCTCAAATTGAGAGTAACTTCTTAAATATAGGAGCTCGTGTGGAGTTCGATGCGAACTATTGCGGATGGCAACCAAATCCCAATAGCAAAGCAATGCATACATTAGTTGATAGCTACAAAGCGGTCTATGGAAAAGAACCTGGAGTGCTTGTTATGCACGCAGGACTAGAATGCGGTATTATCCAAGGTGTTATGCCCAATATGGATATGGTCTCCTTTGGACCTGAGATTCGCTTCCCCCACTCTCCTGATGAAAAAGTGGAAATTAAAACCGTAGAAACGACATATAACGTACTTCTCCACGCTATAGAAAATATCTAATCACTCTTTTCAAGTAACAATAATCTGACAAGTATATGAAAAAAGCATATGTTTTTCCTGGACAGGGAGCCCAATTCGTAGGAATGGGATTACCCCTCTATGAAAGCAATCCAGATATTAAAAGTCTTTTTGATAAAGCAGATCAAGTTTTAGGTTTTTCGCTCACAGAGATCATGTTCCGTGGAACAGACGAGAGTTTGAAAGAAACAAAAGTGACACAGCCTGCCGTTTTCATTCACTCTGTGGCCGCAGCAAAAGCGGTGGATAAGGATTTGAAACCTGATATGGTAGCTGGACATTCTCTAGGAGAATTTTCTGCTTTAGCGGTTGCAGGAGCACTCTCTTTTGAAGACGCTTTAAAACTCGTTTCTGCCCGAGCCATGGCAATGCAAAAAGCTTGCGAGATCAATCCCTCTACTATGGCAGCTATCATTGGATTAGCAGACGATCTGGTAATTGATATCTGCAACTCTATTTCAGACGAAGTAGTAGTTGCAGCGAACTTCAATTGTCCTGGACAAATCGTTATTTCTGGAAGTAAAAACGGTATAGATAAGGCGTGTGCCTTACTCAAAGAGGCTGGAGCAAAAAGAGCTCTTCCGCTCAAAGTAGGCGGAGCATTTCATTCTCCTCTAATGGAACCGGCGAGAGAAGAGCTAGCAGCTGCTATCGAAAAAACATCGTTTTCTACTCCTTGCTGCCCAATATATCAAAATGTAGTAGCTAAAGGTATCACAGATCCACAAGAAATAAAGAGCAATCTGGTCAAACAATTAACAGCACCCGTACGATGGACAGAGACCGTACAACAAATGGTTAAAGATGGGGCAACGCACTTTGTGGAGTGTGGACCTGGTAGCGTGTTGCAAGGGCTTATAAAAAAGATTGCGCCCGATGTAACTATCGAAGGGCATCAATAAGCAGAGTCAGGTGATTTATATAACGAAGAAAAAGATGAATAATAGAGAACATACAAAATGCCTCATATTAGGTTCTGGACCAGCGGGCTATACGGCTGCTATCTACAGCAGTAGAGCAAACCTTCAACCCATCCTATATAAGGGATTACAACCTGGAGGACAGCTGACGACTACAACCGATATAGAGAATTTTCCTGGCTACGAAGAGGGAATCGCGGGTCCCGAAATGATGATGCAATTTCAGAGACAAGCAGAACGATTTGGAGCCGACATCCGTGATGGCTTAGCTACATCCATAGATACTAGTAAACGACCCTTTACTGTCACTATCGATGAAGAAAAAGAGATATCTTGTGATACGCTCATCATTGCGACTGGTGCAAGTGCTAAATATCTAGGGCTCAATGATGAAGTGAAATATGCTGGTATGGGTGTATCGGCATGTGCTACCTGTGATGGTTTTTTCTACAGGAATAAGAAAGTAGCTGTAGTTGGAGGAGGTGACACCGCCTGCGAAGAAGCAACCTATCTTGCCAGTTTAGCAGAAAAAGTCTACATGATTGTACGAAAACCACATTTACGTGCATCGCAGGTAATGCAGGACCGCGTAATGAACAATCCCAAGATAGAGGTTTTATTCGAACACAACACTATTGGCTTATTTGGCGAAAATGGCGTAGAAGGAGCCAAGCTTGTATACAAAAAAGGCGAACCCGAAGAAAAGGAAGTAAGCATCGCAATCGATGGTTTTTTCCTTGCCATAGGACATAAACCAAATACTGACTTCCTTGCTGGTCAAATAGCTTTAGATGAAAATGGCTATATATTGACAGACGGACACACGACCCATACCAATATAGACGGTATTTTTGCTGCTGGCGATGTGGCTGATCCACGATATCGACAAGCAGTAACGAGTGCGGGAAGTGGATGTAAAGCCGCTTTGGACGCAGAAAAATACTTAGTAGAAAACAATTTATAATAAGAATAGAGATGAGTACTCCTCTCCTATTCAGGACAGGAGTACTCATCTTTCTATTTCCTGGATCTTAATTGACTATACACTATGAATAAATATAGAAACATTATTATCGCCATTATTTTGGCTACTGGTTTTGTACTTGGTGTGCGTATGATGGCCGATAAAATCGCACAGACTAGACTCAAAAACTATATTAATGTTACAGGCAATGCTGAAAAGAAGCTCATTTCTGACATCATAGTGTGGGAAGTGCGATATGAAATATCTACGAAAGACATGCAAGAAGGATATAAGAAACTCAGTCATAGCAGAGATGCCGTGAAAAGATATCTTGCGTCGAAAGGTGTTTCCCAAGAAGATATTACCATCCAGAGTGTAGATTTCAATAAACTCTTTCGGTCACAATATGAAAATGGAAATTATGTGCAGATTTTTGATGGTTACAATCTTAGTCAAAGAATCCGTATTATGAGTAAAAACGTTGATCTGATCGAAGAAGTTGCTAGAAATATAACTGAACTAATCGACCAAGGTCATCTCATCTATTCAGAAACTCCTCGCTACTATTATTCAAAACTTAATGAATCCAAACATGAGCTACTTAAAGTAGCTTCGGAAGATGCTCTGGGCCGTGCAAAAGCCATAGCGCAAGGGAGCGGACGAAAAGTAGGCAAACTGAAAAGTTCTCAAATGGGAGTCTTCCAGATTATCGGTTTATATTCTGCCGAAAGTTATAATTGGGGCGGCGCATTCAATACCGCCGACAAAGAAAAAAACATTTCCATCACTGTAAAAAATTGTTATTCGCTCAAATAATACTCTACTTATTATGATGCCTAAAGAAAAAAGAATCATACCACCCAGCGAAATGATCATCAATGAGGACGGAACGATTTTTCACCTTCATCTTAAACCTGATCAGCTATCGAACAAAATAATCATGTGCGGAGACCCAAGTCGTGTCGAAGCTATCGCAAAAAACTTCGATAGTATTGAATGCGATGTTACCAATCGTGAGTTTCGTACCATCACGGGCACTTATCAAGGGAAACGCATCACAGCTATTAGCCATGGTATAGGTTGCGACAATATAGAAATTGTTGTAAACGAATTAGATATGCTTGCCAACTTTGATTTTGAAAAGCGCTGTACAAAAGATACCTTTACTCAGTTGACTATGGTACGTGTAGGGACTAGTGGAGGTATTCAGCCCTATACACCAATAGGTTCTTATGTAGCTGCCGAAAAGTCTATCGGATTCGACGGAGTCATTTTCTACTATGGAGGAAGCGATCGTATTCGCGATTTGCAATATGAAGAGCAACTCATGCAACAATTGAAATGGCATATTGATGGTATAAAACCTTACGTTGTAACAGCTGATTCTGAACTCGTTGAGCAAATAACTGCCGACACCGATATTATTAGAGGGTCTACCATCGCTGCTAACGGATTCTATGCTCCACAAGGAAGAAAATTACGCTTACCCTTGGCCGATGAGGAACTAAACAAGAAAATCGAAGCTTTTTCCTTCGATCGTTTTCAAGTTACCAATTTCGAGATGGAAAGTTCTGCACTAGCGGGTCTCGCTGCTCTACTGGATCATAAAGCTTTGACTGTTTGCTGCATAATAGCGGGTAGACAAGACTTGAATATGAACACGAACTACAAAGGCAGTATAGAAGGGCTTATCAAGATAGTTTTAGATCGTATTTAATGCTAGCGCTATGTAGAGGTATTCATACTCAACATATCATGTAAAAGAAGGCCAATTCTATCGGATCCATCATTTGCTGGTATATGATCAAAGAAAAATTGGATCATATACCAGCTTTCTTTTGTATATGATTGAAAAATGAAATTTATTATCAACTAACTAAGCAATAAGTGGAGATACTACAAGCAAAAGAATAGGATTATTTCTATTGTACTAATGTAAAGCTCATGTGAGGCCTTTCTCCTAAATGATCTATTAGCTGTAAAATTCCAAAAACGAAAAAACTTGAAGCTGACTTATGCATACCTGGGTTTATAGCGACAATAATAGATTCGAGGAGAATCAATATCAGGAAAAATGATTATATTTGCAGCGTGGAAAGATGGGCACGATTTAATATATGGATAAAGGACAGGTGCTCTTTGTATCTGGCATCGACACAGATATAGGAAAAAGCTATGCAACAGCTTGGTTAGCTCACACTTTCATTACGGAAGGGATGGAGGTCACTACACAAAAACCTATCCAGACTGGATGTGAAAACGAAAGTGATGATCTATGCTTGCACGACAATATTTTAGCCACTCTAGGGCATACTGTCGATCCTTCGTTGGAGCAGAAAAGAAAACCACATCGCTGCTCGTATCTATTCTCTTTTCCGGCTTCTCCTCATTTGAGTGCGTCGCAGGAAAATGCAACGATTGACATAAAAAAAATAGATCGTGACACTAAAGCTCTTATGGAAGAGCATTGCGACATGCTCTTGATAGAGGGTGCAGGAGGCCTAATGGTGCCTATAACAAAAGAATATTTGACAATCGACTTCATTGCCGACCGCAACTATCCTCTGTGCCTAGTCACGAGTGGCCGTTTGGGAAGCCTTAACCACACTCTTCTCTCGCTAGAAGCTATCGAAAAACGAAACATCCCACTCTTTGCGCTCCTATACAACCAATATTCCCAAACCGACCCTATTATCGATGCGGAGACAAGAGAATATCTTCATCGATATATAGCCGATAAATGGCCTGATGCCGGATGGGTCGACGTGCCGGATTTATCAACTAGTTTATAAGTCAATTCCAATGTTAAACGATAACGCAGACAATCAGCAAAATAAAAGCGATATTGCTACATGGACACCCGAAAGAGAAGAAGCGGCAATCAATGCTGCCTACAACGAGCTAATTGAGACTTATCTCAATAGTAACCATAGAAGGAAAGTAGAACGCATTGAAAAAGCTTTTTTATTAGCACGAAAGGCGCATGAAGGGATGCGCAGACGCAGTGGTGAACCGTATATTCTACATCCATTAGCTGTCGCTCTCATCGTTTGCAAAGAAATGGGACTTGGCTCTACTTCTATTGTTTGTGCTCTTTTACACGATGTTGTAGAAGATACAGAGTATACCACTGAAAATCTCAGTGAACTTTTTGGTAGCAAAGTTGCTGACATTGTTGAAGGGTTGACGAAAATCTCGGGTGAAATGATCACAGAAAAGGCAAAATCTGCACAAGTAGAAAATTTTCGCAAGCTTCTACTAACAATGAATGATGATATCCGCGTCATCCTTATCAAGATCGCAGATCGCCTACATAATATGCGAACACTAGGGTCTATGCCCACCCGAAAGCAAATGAAAATTGCAGGCGAGACGCTATACATTTATGCTCCAATAGCCCATAGACTTGGGTTATTCGCTATTAAGACTGAGCTAGAAGAGCTGTGTTTCAAAATTGAGCACCCCGACGAATATATCGATTTAAAACTTAAGATCGCTAACAGCGAAGAGCATCGGCAACAAATATTCGAACATTTTGTAGCTCCTCTTCGAGAAGCCTTCAATAAAATTGGCCTTGAATATGAGATCTCATCACGATTGAAATCGACCTATTCTATCTGGCGTAAAATGCAAGATAAAAAGGTGCCCTTTGAAGAGATATACGATCTTTTTGCCGTAAGGATTGTATTTCAGAGTGATCCCGCTATGTCTGACAAAACGCGTTGTTGGCAGCTTTACAGTATCATTACGGACGTGTATCGTATCAAGGCCGATCGTATACGCGACTGGATCAACAATCCTAAAAGCAATGGATATCGAGCACTACATCTCACCGCCATGGGTCCTGACGGCGCATGGATAGAGGTGCAAATTCGTAGTCAACAAATGGATGATATAGCAGAGCTCGGCTTTGCAGCTCATTGGAAATATAAGGAAAACAACGTAGAAGAAGACCGAGAACTTGAAAAATGGATCGCATCCATTCGGGAGATCCTACAAAACCCTACACCCGACTCTTTAGATTTCTTAGATACCATCAAACTGAATCTTTTCAATGATGAAATACAGGTCTTTACACCTCAAGGAGATACAGTGATACTGCCGCAGGGAGCCACAGCCTTGGACTTTGCTTTTGCTATACACGAAAAAATAGGAGTTAAGGCTATTGCGGCCAAGGTCAACCATCGTTTAGAATCGCTTAACAAAGTGCTACAGAATGGTGATCAGATTTCAATCATAACCAGCAACAAGCAAGATCCTAAACCAGAATGGAGAGATTTCGCCGTAACCGGGAAAGCTCGCTCAATTATAGAATATTATCTCCGAAAAAAACGACGTGAGTATATCGCCTTAGGTGAAGAAAAAGTAGTTAAACTCTTCGAAAAGGATGGCTTAGTCTTGCAAAGTAGCGAACTCGACAGGGTCGCCAATTACTTCAATTTTCACAAACGAGAAGACTTCTTTTATGCGATCGGAACAGAAGCGATTTCCCTTCCCGTAAGTTTCCGTAAACTAATGCACAAAGATGGGAACTGGAACTTCTTTAATCGTCTGTTTGGCCGCTCTTCAAAAAACAGCAAAAGTTTGTCGAAAGAATTAGACAACAACGGTGATACTATCGATACAAAAAAGCCCTATCTTCTAAAAGAACACGACTTTAAAAACAACTATATTAAAGCCTCATGCTGTAACCCTATTTTTGGTGATCCAACAATAGGATTTTTAGAAAGAGACGGCAGTGTTGTAATCCATAAACGCTCTTGCAAGGAAGCTATGCGATTAAAGAGCAGTGCAGGAGAGAGAATTATAGAAACAATATGGAGTGATCATCCTCACTCCATGTTTGAAGGAACAATAAAAATACAAGGCCTAGACTCGACTGGTATTCTCAATGCTTTAGTACAAAACATTACTGAAGACCTAAATGTGCCTATAAGCAACATCAGTCTCAGTGCAGGCGACGGCCTCTTCGGAGGTTCTATAAAAGTACAAGTACACAATACCACAGAGCTAAACCAAGTATGCGAGGTCTTGAAAAAAAATCCCGCCATAACAATGGCGACACGAATATAACAGTAAAACTCAAATTTCCTTGTTATGCTAAAAATAACTTATGTAACAAAAGGTATTTGCGACAAGCAATTTCGCAAGTCCGAACAATTATATCAACTACCCCAGAGCCATCAAGAAGAAAGCTATTGCATCGAATGCAGACAGTGTCGTACAACGGATTTTGATGACTGAATAATCACTAACAATTAAGCCTAATAAAAACATTAAGCAATAATCTTTGAGTCTACTCCATGTCTAATATATACTATTTTAGGCCGACCGTTCGTTGTATTAGGAAGAAAATACAATAAAATGAACCGACCTCTTTTTGTCCCTCAGATAATCTTTCTAATCTTATTGCTTTTGGGAGCTTATCCAATGACCGCTCAAATGCTTCCCATAAGCAATCAATGGCAAGAAACAAAAGCTCTGTACAATAGTGCTACAGTAGGGACAAGAGAGGATCTTTATATTACGGCACTATATAGGATGCAGTGGATCGGCATAAAAGGAGCTCCTGTAGACATGCTCCTTCTCAGCGATATTCCACTAAACTTTTTAGGGAAGCAGCACGGTGTAGGAATCACTATTAGTGGCCAAAAGAAAGGTCTTTTTATAAATTCGGAACTAAAGGGGCAATACGATTTTCAGCTCAGCCTCATGAAAGGAATCCTTAGCATAGGACTTGAAGCTGGATTATTCAACAGCAGTTTCGATGGCACAAAAATTTTCATTCCTGATGACGAGGGGCTCAGCCCCAATGATCCTGCTCTACCCCAACAACAGGTCTCGGGACACGCATTTGATATGGGATTGGGCCTTTATTATACCCATCGTAATTTATACGTTGGGTTGGCAGCTACACACCTTTTTGAACCGAAGATCGCGTTAGGAACAAACCATTTTATTCGTATTCGGAGAAACTATACCTTAATGGCAGGATACAATATTTTGCCAAGTAATTCGTTATTAACTTGGCATCCTGGTATACTTGCCGTAAGCGACTTTCAAAGTTGGAGAATAGATTTGACTTTGGGGATGGCTTTTAACCAGCGTTATTTTGCACAAGTCATGTATCGATGGGGAGTAGAGGCAGGCTTCTCAGTAGGTATGAAGTTTGGAAAAATACGTGTGGGTTATGCCTTTAGCATGCCTACATCTGAGCTGGCAAGAGGAAATTATGGAACACACGAACTCGTGCTG
Organism: Bacteroidota bacterium; assembly: GCA_023389855.1. Classification (GTDB taxonomy): domain Bacteria; phylum Bacteroidota; class Bacteroidia; order Bacteroidales; family Porphyromonadaceae; genus Porphyromonas. The sequence goes on along the minus strand of JAEWDZ010000003.1, from coordinate 51,531 downwards.
AGCTATGCGATTCCAAAGACTAAGAAAAAAGATCTAGGAATAAAAAAGAAAAGTATAAGATTGCTCTAACGACAGATAAGCAGGAAAACAAAATCAAGCATGAATAAAAGCAGTTTTATTTACATTAGCACATGGCTTTGTCTTATAGCCTTGCTTTTTCTTCCCAATTGTGCATCTCGAAAATCACGAAGAATAGGCGGAGAGCTAGTTGGTGCTCCGCTTGCTTCTTGGCAGGAGCCAACGCCTCTAGGAATGGTACTTATTCCAAGAGGCCATATTACCTTAGGAAATACCGAGGCAGACTCTATTTGGGGCAAACCGTCAGAGGCAAGAGGCGTTTCTGTAGAAGCTTTCTGGATGGATAGCCATGAAATAACCAATGCTGAATACCGCCAATTTGTATACTACGTAAGGGACTCTATTATCCGCGAACGACTTGCTGATCCTGCTTTTGGAGGAAATCCAGACTACAAGATAACCACTGATAAATATGGTGATCCTATCACCCCTTACTTAGACTGGAGTATTCCCATTCCAAATGAAAAAAAAGCATTTGACGAAGAGTTAGCAGCCATAAATAGCGTATACTACACCAACCCCATTTTAGGAGAAAAAAAACTGAACCCTACTCAACTCTATTTTAGGTACGAACGCTATGATCATCATGCAGCCTACCAATATGCTGACAAGTTACTAGAGCTAAGACAACCCAAAGCACCAGGATACGACCCGAATTTGGATGAGACGATCCCTCTTATTGCTAAGGATACTGCCTATGTCAATGACAATGGGTTAATTGTAAGTACCACAATAACACGTAAACTGAGTAGTGAGTACGACTTTCTCAACACCTATATTGTAGCTGTATACCCTGACGAATCTTGCTGGGTAACAGACTTTCCTAACTCTACCAACGAGCAGTATAGTCGCTTATATTTCAATCATCCTGCCTATGACAATCACCCCGTAGTAGGCATTTCTTGGGAACAAGCTCAAGCATTTTGTGCATGGCGAACACGTATGTTTGCTAGAGGAATAGAAACACCAGAGGGCATAACTTTAGAAGAGTTTAGATTGCCTACTGAAGCCGAGTGGGAGTATGCTGCTAGGCAGGGAGATTCGCAACGCCACTATCCGTGGAGTGCTGCTGAAATGGAGGAAACAGATGGTTGCTATTTAGGAAACTTCAAGCCTGATGATGGCAACTACACAGTTGATGGTTATCTAGTACCAGCCGAAGTATGCAGCTACTCTCCCAATGCTTTTGGATTGTATGATATGGCTGGCAATGTATCGGAGTGGACAGCCTCCACCTATTTAGCTTCATCCTATAAAGAGATAGATGATATTAACCCTGAGATACGCTTCCATGCGACAAAAAACGATCCCCTCTCTCTCCGCATGAAAGTGGTTCGTGGTGGTTCGTGGAAAGATGTGGCTCGCTTTATTCAGTCGAGTATTCGTAGCAAAGAACTCCAAAGCAAACCTCGTTCATATATAGGTTTTCGATGCGTAAAAAGTGCTACAAACTATAAAATGAATACTAAGAAAAAGAAAAGTAAAAAGCGTTAATAACAACATATTTGCCTTTGTTTATTCGTTCAATCTATAGGAAGAATAATTATGTCTAAATATCGCAACTATAAAAACAAATTAGAAATGTACCTGGCCAGCCAAAAAGGCCGTCGACTCCTCAACATTATGTATAGCTGGGGTGCTGCGGTGGTAATTATAGGTGCTCTATTCAAACTATTGCACCTTCCCTTTGGCAACCAGATGCTTTTTATAGGAATGATTACGGAGTTTCTCGTTTTTTTCATTTCTGGGCTTGAACAACCCGAAGAAAATTACCACTGGGAACAAGTTTTTCCAGAACTTCTATCTATCAATCCCTTGGATCGCAAAGAGATGGAAGATCGTAGAAAATATTTGGCTAAAAAAGCTGCAGAAGCAAGGAAAAAATATGGCGATGGTACAGTCGCTGAGAAGAAATCCATTCAAGATAATATTACAGACTCTTCATTTGGCCATCAAGAAGTCGAAGAATATGCGCAAGAATTGCAAAATCTAGATCAAGCGATAAATCAACTTAATACCCTATCAAAAATGGGATCGGATACGGCAAACGATCTCAACAACCTTATTGCAAATATAGGACCTCTAAGTAAAGAAACTTCAGAATATACACAACGCCTTAAAGATCTCAACCAGTCAATGCTGAGTTTACAAACCCTATACGAAAATCAACTCAGAGACATTACTAATCAAGTTTCTTCAATCGAAAAAATCAATCTTCGTTTAGACCAGATCTGCCGTAACTACGATGATGGATTAAATATGAGCCAAGCTTTTCGACATGAAAACACAATGATGCTCAATCGCATACATGACCTGAACACAGTCTACGCTCGCCTTCTCGAAGCTATGACAGTAAACATGGCTAATCCATTGGGTAGTATGAATTACTCTTCCTATCGGTCCGAATTCCGAACGAACAACACAGGTGCATTCTATACGAATCCAGATAATTTCGATCGAGAAAAAAATCCGTAATCTTTTTATTGTTTATCTTCTCTAAGATTTTAGCATTTCCCTTATTTTATGGCAGCAGGAACTTCTGGCAATCGCAATAGGCAAAAAATGATCAACCTAATGTATCTGGTGTTCATTGCAATGGTTGCGCTTAACGTATCCGGGGAAGTCCTTGGAGGATTTGAAAAAGTAGGCGAAGGTCTTCATGCAATGCTCAAAGGAACGGAAACTCGCAACTCTCGTAGTATAAACGAATTGTCATCTGCCTATCAAATCAAACCCGAAAAAGCAGAAAAAGCATTTTCTAAAGGAAAAAAGGTTCGGGATATGGCCGACTCTCTATGTAATTTTCTGGAGGAGTCGAAGCAATTAATCGTACAAAAAGCAGATGGAAAACCATACACGTCAATTTCTGCCATCGTCAATAAAGAAGACATGAATGCTCCTTCAGGAGTAATGCTCAATCCTGTAACTACTCGAGCAACTAAAGCTCGAAAAATGATCGAGTCATTTCGAATATTGGCGATGTCTAACGTCTCATCACAGCAAAAGAAAAAAAGCATCGAGGAGACATTAACTACCAAAAGTACTAGTTCAAAAAGCTGGGAAGAAGAACTTTTTGAAAGTATGCCGACCATTGCATCTGTGACACTTATTACAAAGCTACAAACAGATATCCGTAATGTAGAAGGGGATGTACTTCGCTCGCTCATTAACGATATAGATGATGGCGACCTTCGTGTAAATAAAATTGAAGCTCAAGTAATACCTGAAAGCCGAATTGTCATGCGAGGAGACACGTATAGAGCACAGATTGTCTTAAGTAGTTTTGACTCTTTAGCCAAACCCAAAATTGTCATCAATGGCAAAGAACTTCCGTCATCCTCAATGGGAGTTTTTACCGCTTCTACAAGTAGCACTGGTATTTTTCCTTTAAAAGGCTATATTGAAACAATTGCAGAAGATGGATCTACTTTTCGCAGAGATTTTAACAGTGAGTATATTGTGACCGAAGCCTTAGCATCTGTATCACCAACTATGATGAATGTACTCTATGCCGGTATCGATAATCCACTACAAATTGCCGTTCCAGGTGCGGCCTCTGAACAAGTCTCAGCCACTATGACCAATGGATCTATTACCCATAAAGGCAACTTATGGGTAGCACGGCCTTCAAAGGTGGGAGAAGATGCTGTAATTTCTGTATATATAAAAAATAGTTCAGGAGTTCTTCAGAAAATAAGTGATACGAAACTCCGCGTCAGACGTCTTCCAGATCCGCTGCCATATATAGAATATCAAAATAGCGAAGGCTCTTTAATGCGATTTAAAGGAGGTACGATCAGCAAAAAGGATCTTTTGAATAGTAAGGGAGTAAAAGCTGCTATCGACGATGACATCATCGATGTCAAGTACAACGTGACAAGTTTCCAACTCACCTTTTTTGATGCCATGGGCAATGCTATACCCGAGGTTTCACACTCTTCGCAATTTTCGGAGCGCCAACTACGAAGTATACGCAATCTTTCAAGAGGAAAGCGCTTTTATATAAGTGAAGTTATCGCCTCTGGTCCAGATGGTATTAACCGCAAAATTCCCCCTATTGAAGTGATTATAAAATAAAAAAGCATCTATCGAGTATATGAATAGGTTATTTTCATCAATAAAGCGTCTTATCCTCACAAATTGTTTATTGCTACTTACATTAGTGGGATTTGCCCAATCGCCACAAGACTCTCTTCAAGTGGAAGCAATATTTCCAGAAGATAGCATACAAGATAGCAATGATGCGACTGTAACAGAAAATACTGAGAAAAATGAGACTAATATAGTACGCCGTAGCACAATCAAAAAAAGGAATAGGCATCTTGTGGCTACTGATCAGGCAGAGAACAAATCTGCAGAAGCTATTAAACAAGAGCGATTCAATGATCAACTTCGACAAAATACTGAAAACGCCCCCTGGAAAAGGATCATCTACCGGGAAATAAACCTCGATAGTGCTAACAATGCAGTACTATATTATCCTCCCCGACCAACAGAAGCCAATAGTAACCTTTTCACAATGTTATTTCGACTTATAAATAAAGGAAAGATTAAAGCTTACGAATACACCGATGGGATTGAGTTTTTTGATAAAGCTCATGAGATAAAGTTTGACGAGTTTCTGGATCGATTTGGGATATATGCAAAAAAAATAGAAGAAGGTAATCAAAATTATTATGACGTTGCCGACGCCGATATACCCAGTGATCTTGTAAAGGCTTACTATATCAAAGAAGAATATTATTTCGACCCTATCACTAGCACGACTGATGTACGAATATTAGCCCTATGCCCTATATTATACGATAGTATGGAAAGTAGTGAGTTGCTGAAATTTCCTCTTTTTTGGGTCTGCTACGATGATATTCGATATTATTTAAATACAAAAACGATCATGCTGTCTGAACAGAATAACGTCGAGGATTATACCTTGGACAGTTTTTTTCGTTTAGGTCTTTATAAAGGAGATATATACAAGACGCTGAATCTACGAGGGTTAGCTCTCGCTCAGTACTGCTCCACTCCAGACTCACTCCATCACGAACAACAAAAAATAGAACAAGAATTAAAAAAAATAGATCAATCCCTATGGAGTAAAAATGCAAAAGAGATCAGCTCAAATGAAGACTCCATAGAAGAATTAGAAAAAGAGAATAATGCTCTCGAAGGAGAGACTGCCAGAGCTCGACGACAACAGCTCCAAGAAAAAAACAATGGATTATTCAAGAAAACATCTTCTAAAATACATAATTCACGTCGGAAAGCAAAAACAGTAAAAAGCAAAAGCACAGCAAAAACAAGTAATGCCAAGCGATCTGCACGATCAAGATTCTAGGTATAAACGGTTATCTTTGCTAAGAGAGTTGGATTAAGCGATGGTGGCAGCAAATACACCTTCTTCGAAAGTGTCATACTGGCAGCTTTTTGTGACATTCATTTGCATCGGAGCTTTTACCTTTGGTGGAGGGCATGCTATGCTTCCTCTTATCATGCGTAACATAGTTGAACGACACAAATGGGTTTCGGAAGAAGAGTTCATAGAGCTTTTTTCTATTGCCCAATCGCTTCCAGGAGTTTTCGCAGTGAATATATCCATGTTTATTGGGCATAAACTGCGTGGTAGACTAGGAGCCCTTGTTTCATCTATAGGCTGTACTCTTCCATCTTTTCTCATTATCCTTATCATTGCATTATTTTTCGAGAATATAAAGGACAACATGTGGGTGAATGCAATAATGAATGGAATACGTCCTGCTGTTGTAGCGATGATTATTATTCCAATAATAACGATCTGGCGTGCATTAAAACTTCGAAAAGTAATGCTGATTATACCGATACTTGTTAGTATTTTAGTATGGTATTTCTCTTTTTCGCCTGTATATATGATCCTTATTGCAGGGTTAATAGGGATCATTTTATCACTTTGGAAAAGTAGCGCGCTTCATTATAAGAGCAAAGGCAGAAAGTTATGATATATTTGCAACTTTTTTGGGTATATCTAAAGATAGGTCTATTTGGCTTCGGAGGGGGCTACGCAATGCTGTCTCTTATCCAAAATGAGGTGGTAAACAAATACAATTGGCTTACTGCGCAAGAGTTTACGGATATAGTAGCTATAAGCCAAGTAACGCCAGGACCGATTGGTATAAATAGCGCGACATACATCGGCTATAGCGTGACAGGCTCGGTATGGGGTTCAATAATTGCAACAATTGCAGTTTCCTTGCCCTCTTTTATAATGGTTTTAATCATATCTGGAATCCTATATAAATTCAAGAACAACAAATGGATTGATGCTGCATTTTATTGGATCCGGCCTACCTCCGTAGGTCTCATCCTCGCTGCAGCTCTTATGCTTACTTTCCACCCACTTTTTTTATCCGCGATATCCGCATCTTCAGAGCCCTTGAAAGACCTCTACCAGAAGATCGTCATTACAGATAACTTTCCGAATTGGAAAAGTATCCTTATTTTTGCTATTACGATAGTAACGCTATACAAAAGATGGACTCACCCAATCGCAATGATTGGTATAGCGGGCATTTTAGGACTGATTTTTTACTTTCCTATTTCTGCTATATAGCGTTTTTATTATTCCCCTTATATTCTACGAAAGAAATAAGGATATAATTACGCTCTGTTGCCTCTGTAGTAGAGTAATACAATCGATGGATATTTCTCTATTTCTTTGTATCTTTGCAGTATGAAAGGAAACAATACGCATCAGCTTCTAGCAGCCCTATTCTCGCTACTAAGCATACCCCTCTTTTTCTGCTCTTTTTTTCCCTATAATAAAATATCGAATACACTAGAAAAAAACGAATTTCTCCACAGCCAATATCCTAAAAAAAATAGAACGCTACAGGATATTGAAAATGAGGTTGAAAAATACATGCGGACATTGTCTTTAGAAGAGCAAATTGGACAGCTGATTATTCCCGTATTATACCCTTCGTCAGACGAACAAAAAATTGCTGAAGCAAGGCGTTTATTAAATTCTATACATGCTGGAGGAGTACTCTTCCAAAAAGGAGAAGCATATGACCAATATATCATGTGCAAAAAATTACAAGAGAGTTCTCCTCTTCCGCTACTTGTATCTGCAGACAATGAATGGGGGCTAGCCATGCGTCTATCTGGAACAATCCGATACCCGCGAAACATGGCACTATCACAATCTTCTGAAGAAGAGATATACCAATATGGAAAATCTGTGGCTCAACAATGTAAAACGATCGGTATCAACGTGAGTTTTGCACCCGTTATGGATATAAATAACAATCCGAGAAACCCTGTAATTGGAACACGAAGTTTCGGTGAAAATCCTTCTACCGTCACACGGTTAGCAATAGCATATGCCAAAGGGATGGAAAGTGAAGGCGTTTTGTCTGTCGCGAAGCACTTTCCTGGCCATGGGAATACGACCTTGGACTCCCATAAAACTCTTCCAATCATTCGTGGGAGCAAGACAGATCTAGCTCAATGCGAACTTATACCTTTTAAAGCCTACATTGCTTCAGATCTTGGGGGGATTATGACAGGGCATCTCTGCGTACCAGCCTATGACAAAAGTGGCACCCCCGCCTCCATGAGCCAAGCGATTACGAGTCAATTGTTAGTTAATGATCTTGGATTCAAGGGGCTTATTTTCACCGATGGACTAGCCATGTCTGGGGCTGCGATGGGTATCGGAAACATTCCCATCGGAGTAAAAGCAGTATTAGCGGGGAACGACATCTTATTAGGACCCAAGGACCCTCTAACTTGCTACAAATCCCTAGTTAATGCCGTGAAGAAAGGGGTTATTACAAAAGAGCAAATAGCTATACATTGTAAAAAGATTTTACTACGCAAATTTCACTTCTTCTATAATTCATTACATGAATCTCAGAACAAACCTATACTTAATCGTTCCGATTTTTATAACGAACTCAACAAAGAATACGACTGTAATATAGCGGATCAGCTCTGGCTTAACTCTATTCACATAGAAAAAAAAGCAAATACATCTTCAGCTGAAACTTATTTCGATAATAAGACACGATTAGGCATTCTTAATATTGGAAGTAACGGGGGGAGTAAACGAGGCTTTAGCCAAGCTCTACAAGAAATTAAACTCCATCCTAAAGTTGAACTTACTGTACAATCTAAAGACATATTTTCCATACCGTCCGTAATGAAAGCCTTCAAGGATTGCGATCTGATTTTTGTAAATGTACATCAGCCATCTTTGACCTCCGCAAAAATAATAACGGAGAAAATAAGTGAGAAAAAGAATGTAATTTTCACATTCTTTGGGTCTCCATACCAAATGGATAGTTGGAAAAAAGCTTCTCGAAAAGCGATTATAAAGGCTTTAGCTTATGAGAATTGTACCGAAGCTGGAAGAGCTGCTGCGTCAAAATTATTACAGGCAACATCGTCTAAGCAACCGACTATCCGTATTGTACTCAATGAATATCGGAAAGGTATTTCCCATTACAAAGAAAAACAGGCTATAAAAGATCAATCTCCAGTATCTACACATCTACATCGAAAAGTCGCCTCTATAGCAGGAGATGCTCGTTTTAGCAAGATTGATACTATCGTCCAAGAGGGACTAAACATAAAAGCTTTTCCAGGATGCCAAGTAGTCGTTATACACAAAGGACAACTCGTCTACAACAAAGCGTTCGGGCATCTCGAGTATAGTACTTCTTCTCCTGCGGTCACTCCATCAACGCTATATGATGTAGCATCCATTTCCAAAGCTGTTGTCACAACTCCCGCAATAATGAAACTTGTGGGCGATAAATTGATACGTCTCAGTGATCCAATAGAAAAATACCTATCTCCACTGAAAGGTTCTGCGGCTGGGCGTATTAGCATAAAAGAATTACTTCTACACGAATCAGGACTCCCTTCGGGCATTAATTTTTATGAGTCTTTAGTGGATATCAACACTCTTCCCGATGGAAAACTATTTTCTTATCGAGCGGGGAAAAACCGCAAACAGATAGATAATCATTTATGGGTAGCCACTGATTTTAAGTTCGACTCTCGCTTTATAAGTAAAAACAGGAAAAAAGGATTCTCTCAGCCTTTCGCAGACAATTTATATGTAAGTGATAGTTTTAAGGATATCGTCTTGCAAAGGGTGGCGCAGACACCTCTCAAGAAAAAAAAACAATCTCGATATAGTGATGTCGGCTTTATACTGCTAGGAATGCTGATCGAAAAAGTTTCTGGGGTACCTCTCGACACGTATGTATACAATAACTTTTTCGCTCCTATGCACCTAGGATCCGCACTTTTTCGGCCTACCGAAAAGATAGGAAAAACTGAGATTGCCCCTACACAAGCAAACAATTTCTTACGTGGTAAAGTATGGGGGATAGTCGATGACGAAAGTGCAGCTAGCTTGGGAGGAGTAGCTGGAAATGCTGGGCTTTTTGCCAATGCCATCGACATCGGGAGTTTGGGGCTTTGGCTTATGGATAATGGCGTTTGGGGCGATCAACAACTTCTTCATAAAAAGATTGTTACGCTTTTTCGTACAGTCAAAAGTAGGGATGGAAAAAGGGTTATGGGCTTTTCTGTCAAATACCCCAACAATCCTTATATTCCAGATGTAGCTTCGTCAAATACCTTTGGCCATACAGGCTTTACAGGCACCTGCCTATGGGTAGATCCCGATAATGATCTTGTTTTTGTATTTCTTTCCAACCGGACTTTTCCAATCCGAAGTAACAATCTTCTTGGCAAAGAGAACTTTCGATATCGTATATTTGAAGCGGTATATGATTCCCTTTTATCGTCTCACCAATTATAATGATAAAAACCTCTGCTAACCATGTATCCACAAAATAACAATCGTCAAAAACACACTTATAATTCAACCATTTTGGATTTTAGTTCTGCCATATGGCATGGTGCTGAAATACAATTGCTGTCTGAACATCTTTCAAACAATCTGGAAGATTTCCTCAGAAATTATCCAGAATCGGATGCCTCCTCATTACGGACTATGATCGCCAGACGCAACGGGTTGGATGAAGAGGAAATAATTATTACCAATGGACCAACTTCTGCGTTTTATCTGATAGCACAAGCTTTTAGTAAAAGTAAGGTATTACTTCCCTCACCAGGGTTACCTGAAATAGAAAAATCATGCACTCTTTACAATTGTGAGATCGAAAAAGTAAATTCGCATGCACCGATCGACGAATGGCCTCTAGAAGGAAAGGATATTTGTTTTATTACGACCCCTAATCTTCCAGATGGAAGGATTGTTTCTCACAACGAATTACAACGGCTATTTAAGCAATATCCTAAAGTGTTATTTGTAGTCAACCAAAGTTACGCCTCCTTTACAACTACAAACAAGTTAAAATCAGCAGATCTAAAAACATATGCCAATGTTTTAATGGTATGGAGTTTTAGCCAACCTTATGGCATACCAGGTCTTAGAATAGGATACATCACAGCCGATAAAAAAATCGCCCAGAAAATTTGGCGTTACTTTGTTCCTTCGACTGTGACTACTGCTGCCTTGGAAGCGGCTAAGTATATCCTAATCCATCCGGCGCAATTCACCTTACCGATTAGAAAGTGGCTAAGATCTGCACAAGAGTTGATGTCCCATCTCAAACAAATTGATGGTCTGGAGATCATTTTCAGTGAAACCCCCTTCTTTCTCATGAGAGTAAAAAATGGAGGTAGTGCATCACTACAGCAATTTCTCGAAGAGGAAAAGGGTATAAAAGTCGAACTGGGAAATAGATACATGGATATCAGCGACGAATACATCTTCATCGTTGCCCGTAAAGAGGAAGAGAATGCTCTACTTATCAATGCAATAGAGGAATACTTCAGCCAAAATAATCCAAATAGCTAACGATTTACCATGAGCCTGCATAAGAACTTTTGTCGTTCTATATTTAAAATATTTCTGCCTGTCGTTTTGCTTTCACTGTGTATTATATCATGCGACAAAACGGGTAGTTTTATAAGTTTTTCTGCTACTGGTGCACCAGGAGAAGTACTGATGGTAATGCCAGACGACTGGATTAATGAAGAGCCAGCAGTAGCTACAGAGTCTCTCCTTCGTAGTGAAGTTCCAGCATTACCCCAAGTAGAACCTTGGATGAGAGTGATGAAAGTAAAACAAAAGGATTTTAATAGTACTTTACGAAATACAAGAAACATTCTTTTTATAGATTTTCGTTCCGATATCTATTCCCATACATCCGTGAAGTACTCCTTTGATCCTTATGCGACGGGACAGATTTTTGTCAAGATACAGACTCCCAGCAGAGAGTCTTTACAAGAATACTATAAGGATCACGGCAGAGATATATGCGATCTATTCCTACGCAATGAACTTTTTCGCATGGCAAAGGAACTTTCAAAAGATCACAGCCAGGAAGCTCAACAATTGATGAAAAAAGCTTTGCAACATTATATCGACGTTCCCATAGATGTAACATCTTCAAAACTTCGAGATAATTTTATCTGGCTATCTAACAATGCTATGCGCAAAAGATATGATTTTGCAGCGTTCCGCTTGCCTCTTTCCAAAGTAGGAACTATAACTGCCACTCGTATTATAGCGCTAAGAGACTCTGTTCTAGGAAGCCAAATTGAAGGTTCAGAACCTGGCAGTAAAATATGTACTTCTACTTTCGGAGCCGAATTTCGTAGCGCAAAGTTACCTAATAACGCGACACCATTCTATGAACTTAGAGGCCTGTGGGAAACTACTGGAACCTCGATGATGGCGGGACCTTTCGTTGCTCACATCTATCCGGATCAAAAAAATAATATCCTTTATTACGTAGAGGGATTTGTGTACCATCCCAACGAAAAGAAACGCAATATAATACGAAATCTGCAAGCAGCTCTCTTCTCTTTCCGGCCTGATAGTATCGATGAATACGAACCAGAAGAAATAAAAAAGGTGCAATGGGGAAAGATCGAAAAAATAAATAACGAAGTAACAAGTCACACTGTCACTGACAATACGGACCTATAAAATATCTATTATGAAAATAGCCATAACTCACGGTGACATAAATGGTATCAATTACGAACTACTGCTAAAAGTCTTTTCTAATTCAGAAATATGCCAGTTTTTTACCCCGATCATTTATGGATCGGCAAAAGTCGCTGGCTACTATAGAAAAGTTCTTCGTATTGAGTCGGACCCTTGGAATAGAATCGATCATCCCTCTCAAGCAAAAGATAGACAAGTAAATATCATCAACTGTCTACCTGATGAAGTAATCGTAGAGATGGGAAAAGCCAAAAACGAGTCTGGCGAATACGCTCTGATGGCGCTAGATCTAGCAATGGAACATGTGCTTAGCGGAGAAGTCGATGCTATCACTACTCTTCCTATCAACAAATCAACTATGCCTCAGGATAAATTTCCCTATGCAGGGCACACATCATACCTTGAACAAAAGGCACATAGCATCGATCCAAAAGCAAAAGCACTGATGATCCTTATGTCGGGAAATATACGAGTGGCGCTTGCTACAGAGCATATCGCTGTTGACCAAGTTGCCAGACGGATTACTCAAGATCTATTAATAGAAAAATTACAAACTCTCAATAACAGTCTTATAGCAGATTTTGCAATAGACGGGCCTCGAATTGCTGTATATAGTCTTAATCCTCATGCGGGAGATAACGGTCTCATCGGTAAAGAAGAAAATGAGATCATTATACCAGCATTGGAAGAGATCAAGAGCAGATACAATATCGCTGCTTTTGGTCCATATGCCTCCGATGGACTTTGGGGGAGTAACTCTCTTTATCGATTTGACGCTCAATTGGCGATGTACCACGATCAAGGACTTACTCCGTTCAAAGCTTTATTTATGGACAGCGGTGTAAACTATACGGCAGGTCTTCCTTTTGTCAGAACATCCCCTGATCATGGCCCAGGCTACGACATCACAGGAAAGGGTATAGCCAACGAAGCGTCTTTCCGAGAAGCTATCTATGCAGCTATAGACATCGTACGTAATAGATCTCAACACAAAAACGCTACCGCCAATCCGCTGAAAAAAGGATATTTTCCAGGACGCAATGACACCGATGCTCTGCCTATAGCAGAGGAAAACGATGACGACTCTATATAAAGAACAAACCATAAATAATTAGCTTAAACTATGAAAAAAAGTATTATTGGCCTTTTGGTTGTATTTTTCACAGCTATCACACTGTGTTCATGCGGCAAGACAACTCCTCGCCGAGACATTCATTTTATACCCTCCTCTATAACCTTGAAAGTAGGTGAAAGCAAGGTATTGAAAATCAATGATATTGACGATCGATTTGAATTAAAGTTTAGTAGTACAAAACCAGCTGTTGCTACCGTAGATGGATCTGGAAAAGTGATAGCAGTAGCTGAAGGTGAATGCTCTATCGACTGCCACGTGATATGCCCATGTAAAAAGGAGATCGATATACATTGCCTCGTGACTGTTACTAAGGAATAAAAGTCACATACAAAGCAAATCCGATGAAAATAGAAGAAGCAGTTCATTCAGAGTTTGAATTGCTTCTTTCTGTATCAACAATCTTCTAATAAATAAGGAATTTGCTTATGTTTTTGTTGAGAGGCAATCTTCTTATATTTTGACCATTGATATAGCTTCGTACAATAAGCATAACACAGAACTAGGTAAAGAGAGAACACCAAATAGATAGTTCTGTAATTTATACTCGTATGAAATACAGTATTTAGTTGTATCAGATTCTAGAAATAAACTCATATTATAAACATTCTACCCAATTCAATTTATTCTAGAATGTTTGTGGAATCAAATGTTATATCAGAATTATAAAAGAGAGCTATTTACATAAGCAACCTCTTATTATGCGTCATAAAAAGAGTCTGGTGTGTCCTTGGGGACACACCAGAAGTTAGCAGAAAATTTTTCTATCTGGTAAAAAACCAGTTACGGGTTTATTTTGCTTGTTTGTAAGCGTTAAACATCCAAATTTTCTTTTCCATATCCGGCATCATACCCACGACAAGGTCGTTAGTTACAGTATCACCTGCCTCGTCAGAGAGTTCTGCAATATTGCGGCATGAAGCGAGGATATACTGAAAATCTTCAAGCAGATCTTCAACCATCTTCTTAGCTTCATCTGGCTTGCCTTTAGCGGACAATTTAGCCTTTTTAGCCAATGCTTCGAGGTTATTTTCAGGAGTTTCTGAAAGTTGGAGAAGTCTTTCCGCTACTTCATCTATCTGCTCAGCAATAGCATCATAGATTTTTTCAAATTCCTCATGCAATGCGAAGAAGGCTGTGCCTTTTACGTTCCAGTGATAACCGCGTACATTGGCGTAAAAAACGTGTAAATCAGCAAGGAATTGATGCAAAGCGTCTATTTCTTTCCCTACATTTTTCAAACCTAAGATCTCTAAATTCTTCATAACAATAATGGTCTAATCTAATTATTAATTTCTACTGTTATCATTAATCTTTCTAATGATATTATTGTGATACAAAGGTACAATATTTTATCGAATAAACCTAACAAAAAAATCAATATTCGGATAGCAATAAACTATGATACATCATCTTCATAAAGATATTGAATTTGCCCTTTGTGCTTATGAATCTACAAAGCAAACAGATTACGTAGCAACCACCACATCACGATCATAATAAAGAGAAAATAAATAAATCGATGATCATATAAAAAACAATCTATTCTTGTTAACCATGGCTTTCGGTCTCTCAAATAGTGTACCGTTACAATAAAAACTAGTAGCAATAAACCTATGATCAATGCAGGATTAAAACGCCAAGCTAGTAGCACTTTTCCATGAAGGAGAGCATGAAGAGCTCGGAGAGAGCCACAGCCTGGACACTTGTAGCCCGTGAGCATAAAAAAAGGGCAATGGGGATAAAAAGACACCTTCAACGGATCGAAGAAAAAAAGGATAATAAGCGAGAAAAAAGCCAAAAGAATAATAAAGGCCATAATAAATCGCTTCTTTTTTTTCGTTACCATCATACTATATTTCTCTCAAAGAGCTTATAAGCTACTTTACCCAACGTAGAAAAACATCATTGCTTACTCCGAAAATAAAAGGAGGTATTTATAAAAAGACAAAGTGTATTAATCCTAAACTCTCATTTCTATCAGCAGCACATCACTTCAAAAAGTACGGCCTATGGATAAATAATGAAAATAAGGGATGCAGAGATGAGCCTCTACACCCCCATATAGCTATCTATTGAGTTTATCTCTATCTAGTAGCAGATTACTTCTTTTCCTTTTCTCTGCGAATAGGATCAAAACCTTGGCCATACACACCATGAACAATCCCCTGAGAGATAAAGGCTGTTGGATCTATTTCTTGCACTAAGTCCATAATCGGCTTCAGCATATTCTTACGCGCAACGACCATGACTACCTTGGCAGGTTTACCACTGAATCCTCCTTTAGCCTCTAATATAGTACAACCACGATTGAGTCTATAGATAATAGATTGCGATATTTCCTCGGCCTTGAGGCTGTTGATAAAAAGTTGTACACTTTGTTTGTTACTATTCAAGAAGAAATCCATTGTCTGCGCACAAACTACAATTTCAACAACCGAAAAGGCCAATTTACCTAAAGCTACACCCCACTCATACTTTGGACCGAAATAGTGGCTAACTACAGCACCTGTAATTACTATAGTGGCATCAACCATAATCATCGCCCTACCTAATGAGACGTTTTTGTATTTATTAATGATGGCTACTATTACATCGGTACCACCAGTTGAACCGTTAACTGAAAATACTGATCCTAGACCAATACCACAAAGAATCGATCCTAATAACAATGCTACAAAAGGCTCATTTGTCAATAGAGGACCGAAATTAGGGACTATATTTCGCAGCCAGGGCCAAATATTTTCGTATACAGCTTTCTGTGTTTCGGGATCCGTAAAAAGCGCTTGTCCTACAGGAATGGTAAGGAACAACATTCCCACTCCGATAATGGTACGAACACTGAACTTAACACCCAAAAATATGAGTGCTAACACTAACAAACCTCCGTTGATGATATAATACGGTATCGTCGCTGGAATGCTGGTAGCGATCTGAATAATTGTAGTGATACCTGCAAGACCTCCTGACGTCACATCTTGTGACAAGATAAAAGCGGTCCAACCTACCGTATATGAACAAACTCCGATGAATATTATCACCAACTCTTTTATTGTCGACCAGATACGATTGTTTTTTGTGGCCGACTGCAAAGCGATATTTTCAGTCATAGCTTCTTTATATAAAATTCTTCTAAGTTTTTTGGTATACTAAATAACAATATTGACTATACGACCAGATACCACAATTACCTTCTTCGGAGTTTTTCCGTCTAACCATTTTTGAGCCTCTGGAGCTTCTAGAGCTATTTTCTCTATCTCTTCCTTGGCGAGATCTTTAGGTATGTCTATGGTAAAACGAACTTTCCCATTGAAACTAATAGGGTACTTATACGTATCTTCCTGTAAGCAGGAAGGATTAAATTGAGGCCATTCTGCATCAACGATAGAGGTATTGTTACCCATTTTTTGCCATAAATACTCCGCTATATGTGGAGCAAATGGTGAAATGAGAATGGACAATGGCTCTAAAATTTTTCGTTTATTACATTTCAAAGATTGCAACTCACCCACTGCGATCATAAATGCCGATACCGATGTATTGAAAGAAAAAGTATCGATATCACCCTCAACCTTATGGATAAGACGGTGCAACACTTTAAGTTCTTCTTTCGAAGGCTCATCATCACAAAGGGACATTGCCTCTCCGTCGTAATACAGATTTAAAAATTTCTTTAGAAAACGATATACCCCATCTATTCCTTTGGTATCCCATGGCTTACTCTGCTCTAAAGGGCCTAAAAACATCTCATACATACGCAGTGTGTCAGCGCCATATGTTGCAACAACATCATCTGGATTCACAACATTGTATAGAGATTTAGACATCTTCTCTACAGCAGACGTAGTGATATAGTGTCCATCATCTTCTAAAATAAAATCAGCATCGTTGTATTCAGTACGCCACTGACGAAAAGCCTCAATATTTAGAGCTTCATCCTTTACCAATGATATATCTACATGAATGGGGGTTGTTTCATAGGAAGCTCTTTTGGAAGCCGTCACAAAAGTATTCGCACCCTTTATTCTATAAACGAAGCGACTTTTTCCTTGTATCATTCCTTGATTTACCAACTTACGGAAAGGTTCATCTTCACAAATGACACCCAAATCAAAAAGGAACTTATTCCAGAAACGACTATAAATGAGATGTCCAGTAGCATGCTCGGTACCACCGATATAGAGATCGACATGACGCCAATACTCATTTTTTTCCCTGCTAACTAAAGCCTCCATATTATGAGGATCCATATACCTCAAGTAATAGGCACAGCTACCTGCAAACCCAGGCATTGTACTGAGCTCATAGGGATATCCATCTTCTGTTTGCCAGTTTTCTGCTCGTCCGAGAGGAGGTTCTCCTGTTTCAGTGGGAAGAAAAGCATCTACCATAGGTAGTTCCAAAGGCAATTGAGAATCGTCTAACAAGTGGGGAATGCCATTTTTATAATAAATAGGAAAAGGTTCTCCCCAGTAGCGTTGTCTACTAAATATAGCATCGCGAAGTCGATAATTGACCTTTACCCTTCCAAGCTCGTTTTCTACGATATAATTATTCATTGTCTTAATGGCATCCAGAACTTGCAACCCATTCAAAAAGTCAGAGTTACACAAAATACCATCTTTACTACTGATAGCATCTTCCCAAGCACTGGGATCAGCAGGAGAATCATCAGCTGTTTGTACCACTTGCCGAATAGGTAAAGAGAAATAGCGAGCAAAAGCGAAATCGCGCGAATCGTGTGCAGGAACAGCCATTATTGCACCAGTACCATAGCCTGCTAAAACATACTCACTGATCCATATAGGAAGCGCCTCTTGAGTTATCGGATGCAAGGCATAGCTACCAGAGAAAACACCTGTTATTCCTTTGTTAGCCATACGCTCCCGTTCTGTTTTTCTTTTGGTTTGTGCAAGATACTCCTCTACCGCAGATCGCTGCTCACGAGTTGTTATATTTTCCACCAAATCACTTTCAGGTGCTACAACGATAAAAGATACGCCAAAAAGGGTGTCTGGCCGTGTAGTAAAAACAGTAAAAGAAAGCGAAGAGTGCGCTATCTTAAAGTGAATTTCCGCACCTTCAGACCGACCTATCCAATTTTTCTGGATCTCCTTTAGAGAGTCGCTCCAATCCAACGTTTCTAAACCTTTGAGCAAACGATCAGCATAGGCAGATACCCGAAGACACCACTGCTTCATGCGCTTTTGCTCCACAGGATGCCCTCCTCGTATACTGAGACCCTCGCTTACTTCATCATTGGCCAATACCGTACCTAATTCCGGACACCAATTCACCATAGTGTCCCCCAAATAAGCCAAGCGGAAGTCCATCAAAACATCGTTTTTCTCCGAGTCGGTCATATTACGCCAATCTTCAACCGAAAAATGATGCTCTACCGTGGTATAGGCTGTGTGTCCGTGACTTCCGTTATGCTCAAAATAGTTGATAAGATTCTCTATAGGAAGAGCTTTATTCGCCACAATGTCATAATAATGAAGAAAAAGCTTTCCAAAAGTCCACTGGGTCCACTTGTAATAGTGTGGATCCGAAGTCTTCAACTCTCTGCTAGGATCATAACTGAATCCCAATTGACTGAGTTGCTCTCTGTATCGATCTATGTTTACTTTCGTTGTAATTTGAGGATGTGTACCTGTCAATATGGCGTATTGCTCGGCGGGGAGGCCAAAAGCATCGTAACCCATAGGGTGCAACACACAGTATCCTTTCAACCGTTTAAAACGGGCGACGATATCACTAGCAATATACCCTAAAGGGTGACCAACATGCAGCCCAGCACCTGAGGGATACGGGAACATGTCCAGAACATAAAACGGAGGCCGAGAAGAGTCCTCCGTTACGCGATATATTTCTTTATCTCGCCAGAGGCTTTGAGCAACTGACTCAATTTCACTAAATTGATACTCCATCGAAAATCTATGATAACTAAATGGGGGTAGGTAATTACCTAAATATGCTCGTTTAAATTACGCACAAAGGTAATATTTTTTTTCGACTAAACCAACTATTTCACCCAAAATTAGAAGCTCTACACAAAAAGATTTATATCTTTGCAATCAGATAAAAAATCCGACTATTTATCACATTATGAGAAACTATAAAGGTGCCGATTCGTTGCAGATTTTTTACGAAAAATGTGACCTGCTTTCTGCTGAAAAATCGCCTTTTCTATTCGTCATCTCTTACGAACAGGACGAAGCTATTATTGTAGAAGACCCGCTTGAAAAAGAGTCACTTCTTTTCGCAGTTAATGATAAGACAAATGCGCCTGCTATTAAAAAACAGACCAACGATAACCCGATCCTCGTAGCGCACCCTATACCCTACAGGGAGTATCTTGACAAATACCAAACAATCGAAAAAGCCCTCCGCAGGGGAGATAGTTTCTTGTGCAATCTCACTGTAGCAACTCCTATTGAACTGTCGTGTCCCCTAAGTGACCTTTTTTATCTCGTCGATGCACCCTATAAACTTTATATTCCTGGTCGATTTCTATGTTTTTCGCCTGAAAAATTCGTGACTATAGACAGCAGGACAAAAAAAATATATACGTATCCAATGAAAGGGACCATAGATGCGTCTATACCTCATGCCAAGGAAATGATTTTATCTGACTACAAAGAAACTGCCGAGCACTACACTATCGTTGACCTCATGCGTGCAGATCTTGCCCGTGTAGCTACGCATGTTTCCGTGGAGCGATTTCGTTATATCGACCGCATAGAGACCCCCTCGAGCTCCCTTTTGCAGGTTAGCAGTCTCATATCAGGATATCTAAAAGAAGGACCTTTGTCTATTGGATCTATTCTAAGAGAACTCCTACCGGCAGGGTCAATAAGCGGGGCTCCAAAGTCTGCTACTATTGAGGCAATCGCTTCCGCTGAAAAAGGACCTCGCGGTTTTTATACGGGAATATTCGGTTTTTACGACGGAGAAAATCTGGATAGTTGTGTATTGATTCGCTTTATCGAAGAAACTCACGATCATAAATATTTATACCGAAGTGGCGGTGGCATCACTATCAATAGTTCTCCCCAAGAAGAGTATAACGAAATAATTCAAAAAGTATATCTCCCTATCAAGAGGAAATTGTAATAATCTGCACTATACAAAACTAGCGGTACTACATATTCACAAAAAGGGGCATACAACCAATTTTGTACGCCCCTTCTATAATTGAAATCGCTCTTAAGATTTATTTTTTTACGCTCTTAGAGATGTAGCGACGCTCTTTGATACGTGCACTCTTACCACGACGCTCACGGAGGAAGTAGAGTTTCGCACGGCGTACTTTACCGTGGCGTTCTACTGTGATATTTTCGATAAAGGGACTGTCATAAGGGAAAATTCTTTCCACAGAAACGCCATCACTAATTTTTCTAACATTGAAACGACGCTTATCCCCATGCCCTTGAATAGCAATCACCGTACCGCGATACTTTTGGATACGTTCTTTGTTACCTTCTTTGATACGATACTCTACGGTAATCGTATCACCAATAGTAAAGAGGGGAAATTCTTTTCCTGTCTTAAACTCCTGTTCAACGATCTTGATCAAGTCTTTCATTGCATTAATAGCTTCTTTTAATTGGTTACTAATATACAGCCAAACATAATATGATCGCAAGAGGTCTCTCTGGACATTGCTTCAGATCAGAGATTATGCAAAGCTTTTGCAAAGGTAAGAAAATATTTTCTATCAAGCACCATTTCTTCTAAAAAAACTGCTATCATGGACAATAAAATAGTCTTTCTACGGCTGATAGCGAGCTACTGCTTCCATCTTACGCAAATTCATCAAGGCATAACGCATGCGGCCTAATGCCGTATTGATGCTTACGCCTGTGTGACGTGCGATTTCTTTGAAAGACATATCTTCTTTGAAGCGAAGCTCAATAATCTCTCGTTGTTCATCGCTCAACTGACCGACCCAACCTCGAATTTCGTCTCGTACATTTTCTCTACAAATAATGTCATCGATATTAGGCTGAGGAGATGGCAAACTCTCTACAAACAATTGGCTATCGTCGCTGTCTTCCAAAGAGATAAGATTCATCACCTTTTTGTGACGAAAATAATCCACCAATTGGTTATGCGCAATCCGAAGTATCCAAGATTTAAACTTGCCCTGATACGAATAGCTCCCTGCGCGAATCTTTGCAATTACTTTCATGAAAGTATCTTGAAAAATATCTTCTGCGACAGATCCTGCACCAACGTGAAATCGGATGTACGTGTGGAGGGTAGTATTGTACCGATCAAGTAAAATACCAAAAGCTTCACTACTACCTTTTCTGAAGAGGGCTACCAACTGATCATCGGTAAGACTCTTTATCTCATTTGTCATACTATGTAAGTTATAGTCTATCGTCAATAAAAAGTAGTAGTTTTCGTATAGGCAAATCTATTTAACAGTTATTTCTGGCAAACAAAGTAACAAAAAAAAAATGACATCTCCAAATTTCATCTATAATTTGGAGATGCTTTGGATGGAATTGGATATGAAATATTACATCATAATACCCATGGAAATATTGGGTATCAATCACTCGAATACAAAAGTCAAAAGTACCATTCGAGAATTTGCTCTAGCCATTATTTTCGTAAAATTGTAGCGCCTATCATCTATCAGATCTGGCCTGTTGTACTCAATAATATTGGGGATGCCATAAGAGAGCGAAAATTCTGGTGTTAGCTTAAAGAACGGTAAATATATATCACAGCCGACACCTATCTTAAAACCGTAATCAAATGGTTTAAAGCGAATGACCGCCTGTTCCTTTTGTCCGATCATCAACGAAGCATACGGGCCGCCCACTATATAAGGGCGAATGTTATTGAGCCTACTACTACTATACTTGAGCAGCAAAGGTATCTCTATCATATTGCTTTTCAACGAAAAACTATCAACAACATCCTTTGCGTTACTACTGAATGAGATCGTACGTTCAGCGAGGTGCAGCGTAGGCATAATTCGCAAATCTATTCCTAGCATAGGAGAATAATCAAAAATAATACCCACACTGAAACCTGGTGAAAACACAGGCACTTCAGCATACATCGGTAGGATCTCCTCCCCCATAAGTGAAGAAGGTTGATTAGCTATTATCAGATCTTGCGTATGAACACCAACATGAAAGCCTAGAAAAAAATGACGATAATCGGCATAAGGTCTATTTTTGGGTAATTCTTTCTGCGCTGATGCAATACCACCTGTCACTAAACAGAGAGAGAGAGCCCATACTATTTTTATAAATGCCTTAGTCATAAAAGTCTACTATCCATCGTAGGTAAAACGTAAAAGCCTCGTAAATATTGTGTGAAGAGCAGAAAATTAGCATTAGAAAAGCATTTCTAGATAAATAACGATAAGATCTGATTTAGCAAATAAAAAGCTAACAAAGAACAAAACAAAAATAATGTCTAGAAAAACAGCGAGATATCAAAATAAATTTGTAATATTGCAAACGAACAAGGACATTTTGCCTTTTCAGAGCATTTTGTAAGAAACTTTAATATACGATATACAGAATCATAGTTTATACTCCTAACTTGTACGCCAAAGAGGTACATGATAATAGATACAACTACATATCAATTGAAACTTTAGAAAAGTCTATGAAAAAGCGTGTAAAACTATTTTTTTTCGTTTTGGCTAGTTTACTATGTTGTCAAATAGGTAATAGTCAAAACAGCCAAACAAGCAGGCCAAAGCAAAACAGGTCTCTTCCCAAAACGAAGATAAACCTACAAAAAAACAATGAAAGTGAATGGATAAAACTAGGTATTGGAAAGTATAGGGATGATATCATCACTGCTAAATTTGTTGTTGAAAGCTATGAATTTGAGGTAGAAGTAGAAGAAAATCGTGAACATCCCGGACGCTACAGGATACACAATCCTTACAAAAACTACCCCATCTCACCATCGCCCGAAAGTTTCAACGAATACTTAGAAATTGATGCGACCCATCCCGATCAGGTCTTTTTTAAAAAATACAATACTGGAATGGTATGGGAAGAAGGTGGTGCAATTTATATTAATTCTATAGCAGGAGACTACCATGAAAAAGATCAATTTGAGCAAGCAATTGAAGAAGGACTTTGTGGTACTCTCAAAAATAAGACCATTACTTTTCCAGAGCTAAGCCTGCTCTATTTCGACGAAGAAATGGATAAAAATACACAAGGCTTGAAAGCCAATAAAACTGGTTTATTTCGGATTAAACTACCTGGAGCACCCGATACAGATGTGATTATCAAAATCAAAGAAGTCGTCGAAAAAGATGGTAAAAGTTTTATCGCTGTCGACTTCTCCCTTGAAAAGGATATAGAGAAAATTAAGGTCGCTATGTTCGAAGGAAAATATGCAGATAGCCTCGCTGAGGCCATAAAAAATGATGCTGTCGCTATTATGGAACTCCGCAAAAGCGGTGAACTACTTTTCCCCTACGAAGAAGATGGTGTTTACACGTTTGTTGCCCTTCCCTATTATGCAGGTGAGAGCATACCCCCTGTTTATCTGACAAAAGAGCTAAGCTTCTTGCATAAGGGATGGAAAGAAATAGGCACAGCCAAATACACAGATGGCTATCTCTCAGATTGCGAATTACCTATGGGAATAAGCGTCGAAACAACACTTGTAGAGATTCAAGAAAGTACAGAATACCCCGGGCTATATAGGCTGGTAGATCCATACGGTCTTAATTACAAGTACACAACTACACAAAACTACGATACTGAGCACCGCTACTACATGGAAATTGATGCCAGAGATACAGAGCGGGTGCTTGTAAAGAAGATGGAAAAAGGATGCGGACTTAAAATAAACGTAGGGAAAATGATCCTGTGGAGCAGAGCCGACCGCGCAATATCAGATGGAAAAACATCGGAAGAAGTTGATAAAATGGGGCTCTACGGTAAAAAAGAAGGGAAATATATATCATTTCCAAAAGCAGCACTATGCATCAACTTTCCAGAAGTTCCGTATAAACAAAACACTTGGTATCAAGCCAATCTAAATGGTAATTTTAGAGTTGAGCTTCCCGATGCCACGGCAGTAGAGATTCCTCAAACGTATACTCCAAGTAATATGGAGTCCCCAGAGTATTATACCTTGGATGGTCTTAAAGTATCCAAAGAGGCCTTGCAGAATGGTATTTACATCCAAAAAATTGGCAGCACATATAGTAAAGTTATCATAAGACGATAATTCGCACACATATGATCGCATTCCTCTATAAAATAGGCTTCTTAGATATAGCTAGCGCCTCTACTTGTAGAGCAATATCCCTTACAATAACTACCTAATTAAACAAAAGTTTTTATGAAAAAATTTTACTTAGCCTTATTATTTGCGGTGGCTTCAGTTACAATGTGCGCGCAAACTCCGCTGACCTTCAGCAGCGAAAATAGCAACATTAATCTGGATGGAATCAAAGCAAGCAGAACAACTAAAACGACTCTACAAAGCGACGCAAATCGTTCTGCAACAAAAAAAAGACTCCCCTCTCTGGAACCATTACGAACAAAAGACGTAGGTAGTGAGTATGGGACAGTAGTCGAACTGCTCTATGAGGATTTCTCCAAATTCAATACGGGATCTATTGGAAATCCCGATACAACAACAAACATCCACATTCCAGAGGAAGAACAAGAATATCCCTGGTGGAACATAGATCCCAAATGGACGAAAGTTCCCCACTGGGGAGCCCATAACGCTTGCCCTGCTGGTGGATGCTTGTTGCTGAATGCTGACGCTACCAATCAACAGGCACAAATCAACACTGCCCTAGTTGATGCATCTGGTCATTGCGGTATCGTTTTTCTGCAATTTAAAGCGCGTACATTGGAGGGCTTCTCTACTGGGCTTATTGTGGAAGGGGCCGAAACAAGAAGTATGGGGGCAACGTGGGATTTCATGGGTTTGATTCACATGCCTGAGGTCACTCAGGAGTGGCAAACATACACTATAAAATTTTATGGTGGCGGACCTACTACTATGTTTAATATATTCCAATCCCAGCAGGGACCTATCTATATAGACGATATAAAGATATATCAGATAGACCAATATGTAGATACTCCTGTAACGCTCCGTCATACCGAATACACAGGCAAAAGCTTCAAAGCAAATTGGACAGCAAGCGAGGGAGCCGAAGGATATCTTATCGATGTGTACTCGTATGACAATTTGGGAGATCAAATTGTTCTGATCAAAGATAGAAAAGTAGAGGGAACTTCTTATACAGTAGAAAATATTGAATCGGGGAAAACATATTATTATACCGTACGCGCCGTAAAGGGAGAACATCAATCTATCGTATCTACTCCCCAAGAGGTATTTGACCTCGAAGCTCCGATTCTCAGCGAAGAAACAAAAGCCGCGGATGGTAAGTACACAGCTACATGGAATGCGGTACCCTCAGCTGAGAGATACAATTATTGGGCATACTATTTACGCAATGCTGAAGCAGAGGGAGAATTCGTGATCTGCGATGAAGATTTCACGGGAGTCCGTGATGCAGAAGGCAACCTAACAGGCCTAACCGTAGAAAATCCTTCTCCGAATACATATGATCACATTTATATTCAAGATATGAAGCAGGCTGGATGGGAAGGAACCCATTACATGCCTTACACCGACTTCGTTTGCGTCGACGGATGGCAGTATGTTGCAGCGAAGCAAACAGCCGGTCTTCACTCTCCAGAGCTCGATCTCTCGAAAGATAATGGAAAAATAAAAATCAGCGTTAGACTTTGTGGCGAGAACTGTGAAGTACTAGATGAGAATGGGAAAACCATACACTATCCCACGCAATGTGCTATAGCTTTATTCAACTACTCTGAAAATACAGGAAAATACGAACAAGTAGAACTTGTATACCCAGGCAAGGATAATGGCGGTGTCGGAACAGAATGGAAAACTTTTGAAGCAAATTTGACAAAAGGATCATCTCGATCAATCATTGGTATATTTGCAGTAACCGCACCCGGAAACCTTTATATCGACGATCTCAAAATCACCCAGAAGTATAAAAAAGGAGAAACGTTCCTAGATCCTTTCCAATTATCCTCTTACTACGAAGGGACCTCTTTAGAAGTGACAATCCCCGAAAAAACGTATAATCATCCTATTTTTCATAAGGTTAGCGCCATCAAACTGAAGGATCCGTACAGCAAAGATAAAAAGGAAAGCCTCTTCTCCAAACTATTAAAAGTAACCGATGGGATGCTAGCTGCTCAAAAGGTTCCCTCAGCTACAGAGAGCAAAATCAAAATCGTTGATGACAGCATAAGAATATCAAATCTCAATGGAGATTGCGTAGAAATATATACAGTAGATGGCGTGCGTCTCTTCACAGATAATTCTGGACAACAAGAGATTATATTTACCCCTAAAACCCCCGGTTCATACATGGTTAAGGTTGGTTCAGAAGTCATAAAAGTAACGTTTTAATCAGTTCATTCTACTAATACTATAACCTTGCTTTATTGAGCAATGGCGAAAAAATAACCTGACAGGTATCTGCCCATGGAATACTCTGTCAGGTTACTTTTACGGATACGGATGATTTGTTTTACAACCCCTTAATAGAAATATTTTGCTTTTGAGGAGCTATTTTTTTACCTAAAATTCGATATGTAAATAGGAATATATTAGAAATAAGCCACTTATAAGCTTTTCTCGAAGAACGAGGTAATGACTTGGCAACAGTCTCAAACTCTGTAATTTGCGATGTTTTTCTGTCAAACAACTCTTTGTTGCAAAGGTACATGTTTTATTGGTATATACAAAAAATGCAGTAACATATCTTGTGAAAAGTAATGTTACTGCACTGAGAATACCATTGTCGATTATTCGTTTGGTTTATATATTGTTCAAATTCCAAATTTCTTTTACCGCACTGACAATCTTGTTGAGACGTCTTTCTATACTTGACTTATCCCAAACGGGATGTTCTTTGTCTGTTATAAATTCTATAATCTCTTTTTGTTGATTCAATAAATTGTCCCGACCATATACTTGTAATTTATCCGCAAATGGACGATTTCCCAAAGAACTGTTCTGTCGTCCAGCCATCAACATCAAGTTTCCAACGCAATTCATCCATTCACCTGAAACGATTCCATTTTCAGGATTTTCTTTGTCCTCATAAACGCCATAGCCATTTTCTAAAGGATTAGCTTGTGTTTGCGGGGCTATATGTTCAATACTTTCATTGGATATGACATCTGCATAAAAAATCTTAGGGGTGGGATAATTTTCATTACACAAATACTGTTCGTATCTCCATAACAAGTAGTTATCCACACGGTTGCCATAAAACCAACCGCTTTTAACCTGGTTGAGCATTTCCGTATCGCTCCAATACCCCCACCACCAATCATTGTTGAGTTTCCATTTTACAGAATCTATCTGACTATCAAAGCTTTCTGTATTGTTTGCATTTTTGATGATATCCTGTAATCTGCTCGTTATATCAGCCCGTCCACCTCTAACCAATAAACGGAACGTCAGATTTTCCAACAACTTAATAAGGCGCATGAATACTTCATCGCTAACATTCGACAATTTGGCTTTAATGAGTATAGGATACGAAAAAGCCATATTATTCATACATTTCAAATTTGCAGTATAAAAAGAATTGTCTTGTTCTATCTGCTTGACAATGCAAAAGGCTTTGGATAGGCTATTAACAAATTTTTTTATTTCTCTTGTTTGTTCTTCTCTTGGAATGGATTTAAGCCAATCCTTGACCTCGCCTACTACTTTCTCGCTATAATATCCGTTTGGACCTTCAGCTCTCCAATAGTAGTTAAGGACATTATCTTCATCCACAGATACAAGGACGATGTTATGATATATTTCTTCAAAAGCCTTTTCTATATAGTGTATGTCATCTTCATTATTTTCTATGCGGAATATTTGCAACATGAAATAGGCTTTGAGAACTTCCAGATTGGTAAGCTTTTTACCCCTGTCATTTTGATATGCGAAAATTTGTGCCGCCTGTAACTTGTCCTTGACTATAAAAGTGGTAATGGATGCGTTTTCCAATGTGCTAATCCACGAAATCATTTGCTGTATGGATGCTCCCTTTATTTCCGTTTCAAAGTATGTGCGTGCTTTATACATGGCAATTTTTGACTTTGATGTCAAATCTTCTTCTGAAACAGACTCTTTGCTTTCAATGACCGCATTCACAAAGAAATTATTGTCATAAGGCACAGTCATGAATTTCTGCTTGTTGCGCCTTATATCTTTCAAGTAGTAGTCGGTAATGTCCTCCAATAAGTTCTTGATGTCATCGGCGTTTTCGTAATTGCTCCATTCTTCATGCCGATGCCTCAAAACATTCACCAATGTACTAAAAAAAATAATGCATGTGGTCAGACGTTGCTGTCCGTCAATAACATATAAAGTATCACCACTTTGTTCAAACAGGAAATGTCCCAGATAATAATTTTCGTCACATTCCCTTAAATCCTCAACGAACTGCGAGAATTGCCTTTCTCCCCAAGCGTAAGCACGTTGGTATTCTGGAATAACAAATCGGATATTACGTCTTCCGAATAACGCTTTAATTGTCGTAGATTCCATAACATTACAGATTAAAATTCAATATTTTTATGGCTATTTGTGCGCAAGCTTCAGCATCTGCCAACGCATGATGATGGTTTTCCAAATCATACCCACAGTATTGTGCCACAGTTTGGAGTTGGTGATTTGGAAGCTTATTGCCCAAAATAGTTCTTGAAGCCCTGCAAGTGCAGTAGAACGTATAATTCGGATAAGGCATTCCATAAGCATGAAAAACCGCTTTCAAGCAGCTTTCATCAAACAAGCTATTGTGTGCGACCAATGGCAGCTCTCCTATCAGTGGACTAACTTTTGCCCATACATCAGGAAAATTGGGTGCCGATTGAGTAGAATCAATCGTCAAACCATGGACTTGTGTGTTGCAATATGAGTAATAATTGGGTGCTGGGCGGATAAGACTATAAAACTTGTCTATAATCTCATTGTCCTTTACAACAATAACTCCAATGCTGCATACGCTTGAACGATACTGGTTAGCTGTTTCAAAGTCAATTGCTACAAAGCTTTTCATCTTGATTCCCTGTATCATCTTAGGCAGTCAGCCGTTTATTTTTTCAATCCAATATTTTACTCTTTCAGAAACTACACTTGCGTCTGTGGATGTCACTTCTTCCAAGACAACATATCCGTCTGCATTTATTTCTTTGCCTTGACATCCCATCCGCTTTAATGCATTCTTCAACATTTCCACATCTTCATTTCTGTTGGCGAATTGTATTAGAACATTTCCACTGTTCTCATCTTCAACAATATCCATATAAAGAGTTCTTTCTCCATTTGAATATAGTTGGCAAGCCAATACGTCCCAATACCAGATAAATATATTCCAATTCTCGTAAGAACCTACACCATTTTTCCAAGTCGTAGTACGATGATGCCGTTTTATTATATCCTTTAGTTGCTCCACATAGTCTATTATATATTGCTGCAACTCCTTGTCTGACTTAAATGTTTCTACAAATTTACCTTCAGCTATATTGTAATAAGGCTCTGCAAAGTATTGCCACCATTGACCATAACTTCTACGTCCTCCTTTTTCCCATTTTAATGGTTTTGAGAAATCAGAATCTCCGTCATACGTAGCTTGGATATAATAGTGCCCTTGCCAAAAACCAACATCAATGACTCCGGGATTACCATTCGTATTCGTCATTCTGAATCCGTCATATTGGTCTGACAAACCTTCAACATGCCAGCATTCTTCTTTCCATTTCGACAATGCTTTATCCCACACACTTGTATCTTCCGCATAAACTATTTCTGTCTGTTGCTCAGAATCTTGTTCATTTGGTTTCTTTTCAGAAACAGCATCAACGCCTCCTGCATTGGCAAGTGAATTGGAAAGCACATTCAAGTCAACGGTTATGCGCTGCTGTTCTGAGACTGCATCTGCACCGTTAGGACTTTTGGCATTGCGATAGGCATTAGAGAAATTTTCGAGCGTATCTTGTTTGTGCTTATCATCAAATTTGAAATCATCCCCATACAAATCCTTTCTGAAGGCTTCCACCATACAGAAAAGATTGTCTAATAAAGGGTCAGGAGAACCGCTCTTATTTTTACGGTTCAAGTTTTCGCTGTCTTCATCAGGACAGCAATATTCAATAAGTTCTTTGACCGCATTACTGACTGTTGCTATGTATTTTGAATCACAGTGC
Organism: Bacteroidota bacterium; assembly: GCA_023389855.1. Lineage (GTDB taxonomy): Bacteria > Bacteroidota > Bacteroidia > Bacteroidales > Porphyromonadaceae > Porphyromonas. Next base: position 21,005 of record JAEWDZ010000003.1, on the reverse strand, counting down.
ATTGCTACATAGGATGTCTGAAATTCAAGGCGGATTTTTTCTTCATCCGAAAGGCTGCGGTCTTTAATTACATCACATAAAGTCTGCAAGTAGTCTTGATAAATTCGTAGTTTCTCCTCAAAAATCTTGGTAGATCTCTCACGTCTTTCATCATTATCGCTCTGACCTCCAAGAAGTATCATAGTTATAACAGCTGTAATGATAACTCCCAAAACAGCAGCGAATATTTGTTGCCAAAGTTCATTCCCAGTGAATAGTTTTAGGAAAACGGCAAAAAAACAGGCTATGACAACCAATATAGCCACTACTAAAACGGCTTTTCTCTGTGTTAGCTTCATAAGAAATACGTTTATTAACAAAGAGAGTGTGCTTGTGGTTACAATGCACACACTCTCATTATTGGATTACGCTAGTTATTCCCAACGGTGACTTATTTCTTTAAAGAATCTGTCCACCGTGTATATCATTTCGTATTTTCTGAAATTTACAGAATTCCCTGCAACACTGCGAAATTCCCCCAAACTACTCTCCCAATTATGGGCAATCTCTTTGCATCGTTCATCATAAGAATAATACATCTTGTTTTTACGGAAGACCATGAATGTACCGCTGAAACCTAACAACTCGCCAAGCGAGCTGGCCCAGTTATGGGAAATTTCTTTACCACGCTCATCTAGAACATAGTACATTTTGTTCTTTAAAACAACATCTGAAATCATTGTTATTTCCTCCATGCCTACCAGTCCCTTCTCGGCTTTTAAGCATTAAAATACGAAGCGTGGAACTGCAATATATGATATTAGGGGAGTCGGATACAGCCCAAAATGAAAAAAAGAGCTAAACATCTGCAAATATAATCATTGATATACTGTATTTTATGTGGTATCAGATTCGGGAATGACTTTTTAATTTGTCTTAATCCGTTGCAAGTTTCTTCGGGATATATGGGAACATTTACGGGAATTTGTTATACCTTTGCCGCATAACCGAAAAAGCAACGCAGATGAAAGTTACCGTCTATCTGAAAAAGTCTTCCCCCGGGGCCTCGAACATCTGTTTCAGGGTCAGGGATAAGAATGTGGACATAAAGGTTGTTTCCCCGCTTGAAGTGCAAGACAAGTACTGGGATTCCGACACCCTCAGCTACAGGCGCACGACGGCTGTTCCTGCCGCCGAGCAGAAACGGCTGCCGGAACAGATCGCCGCCATCATAGAGCGGGCGGAGAAGACCTTTTCGGACAAGGCGGACAGCAGGTGGATGAGGCAGGTCATTGAAGATGTGCTGTACCCTGCCCGTGCCTTCGAGCGCAACCACCCGAACCTGCTCGCCCGTGTCCACGAGTATCTGGAGAAGTTTGACGGTGCGGAGAGAACAAAGGAGCATATCGTCCGCTTCGAGCGCAAGATGACCCGCTACCACGACTACCGCCGGGAGATACTGGGCGAGGCGGACTTCACCCTCTTCGTGGAGACCGTCACGTTGGAGCAGATGAACGCTTTCCGGGATTATGTGGTGAACGAACACCTGCTGCGGCAGGAATATCCCGACTTCTATGCTCCCCGCCTACTCATCAACCACCGTCCGAGGCCGCTTTCCGGTACGACCGTCATCAACATCATGAACCTTTTCTTCACTTTCCTGCACTGGTGCAAGAAGATGAAGTATTCCGACAACGAGGTCTATGCCCTCTACGGTTGCAAGGAGCCTACCTACGGCGACCCGTTTTTCCTCACTTCCGAAGAAAGAAACATCCTGTATGACGCAGACCTGAGCGACAACCCGAAGCTGGCCGTCATCCGTGACATCTTCGTGTTCCACTGCTATGTCGGCTGTCGCGTGGGTGACCTTTACCGTCTCACAAGGGACAATATCAAGGACGGTTTTCTGGAATACATGCCGCAGAAGACGAAGAAATGTCAGGCGAAGACCGTCAGGGTGCCGCTGCACGAAAAGGCGTTGAAGATACTGGAACGATACGATGCCAATTCCGACAGACTGTTCCCGTTCAGGCAGATACACACCTACAACCTCGGCATACGGGAACTGCTGAAGCGTTGCGGCATAGACAGGATGGTCACCATCCTCGACACGCACGGCTACAATACCGTGCAAAGACCCTTGTATGAGGTGGCCACGAGCCACACGGCACGCAAGACCTTCGTGGGCAACCTATACAGGCAGGTGCCCGACCCAAACCTTATCGCCTCCATGTCGGGGCATGTGGAGGGCAGCAGGGCGTTCAGCCGCTACCGCACGATAGACGATGACATGAAGCGCAGGCTTGTGGACATGATAGACTAAGACAGAAAGGAGGACATACATATGAAAGTGACCGCATTCATCCGGAAGACCGCCGCCAAGAACAACATCACCGACCAGGCACGGATCTATTTCCGTGTCCGTGACATCGGCGGCGTGGACATCAAGGCCGCGAGCGAACTCTCCATCAACCCCAACCACTGGAGCCCGGAAAGGCAGGGCTACAAGCCCCGCGTGGCTCTGGTGTCGGAGGAGAAGAAGATGGGCTTCGACAAGGACGTGCAGCAGATTACCCACCTTATCACGAAAGAGTACCACCGGGGCGTGGACGGCAACTGGCTCAAAAGCCTGATAGAGGAATACCACCATCCCAACATCAACGCGAGGGGCGGCAACAGGGCCGACGAGTACCTGCTCTCGTACCAGATACGGAGATACATCGAGGAAACACCGCTCGCGGACGAAAGCCGCAAGCACCACCTCGACAATCTCAACAAGGTGCTGCGCTACGAGCGTTTCCGCCACGAGGTGCTGCATCAGCGGGGCTTTCACCTCTGCATCGATACCATAACGGCTGACGACATCAGGGACTTCAAGTTGTGGATGCAGGAGGAATACAAATATGTGGACATGTATCCCGTATTCTACCGGAACGAGAAGCACCGCGATGTCGGGCAGAAGCGTTCCGAGAACAGCATGTCGGGCTCGCTCTACCGCATCCGCACCGTCGTCAAGTGGTGCATCAAGCGCGGACTGACAAGGAACAATCCCTTCGACCAGTACCAGATTGCCCGGCCGATGTACGGCGACCCGTTCTACCTGACACTTGAAGAGCGTGACAAGGTGTACTATGCAGACCTGAGCGGCATGGGGCCTACCTATCCGGTTTACCGCGACATCTTCATGTTCCAGTGCCTGATAGGATGCCGCGTGAGCGACCTGAACAGGCTGACCAAGGCCAACATCGTGGACGGCTTCGTGGAGTACATCCCGCAGAAGACGAAGATGGAGCATGCCAATACGGTGCGTGTACCGCTCAACCAAAAGGCACGGGAGATACTTGAACGCTACAAGGATCTGGAGAACGCCCTGCTCCCCCGGTTCTCGCACTTCGGCTACAACAAGAAGATAAAGGAGATACTCAAGTATGTGGGCATCGACCGCAAGGTCATAGTCCTCGACCCCAAGACAAGGGAGGACGTGGCAAGACCCTTGTATGAGGTGGCATCTACCCATACGGCACGCAAGACCTTCATCGGCAATCTCTACAGGCAGGTCAAGGACCCGAACCTGATAGCCTCTATGTCGGGACATTCGGAAGGAAGCCGGGACTTCGCACGGTACCGCAAAATTGACGACGAGATGAAGAAGGAGCTGGTAAACCTTTTAGACTGATAATTTCCCTGTTTCCCCTCCACAGACAATGCAATATGAATATGGACGAGCAGAAATTGACATACGAACAGTTCAAGGCTGACATCCTCCAGTGGAAGGACGCGCACAGGGAAGAATACCGCCGCTTCGCGAAAATGATGGCGGACGGGAACGAGGTGCAGTACCTTGCCGTATGCCGTGCCATATTCAGACAACTGCCCGGCATCAAAAAGGAATGGCAGATGTCATGGTGTGACGACAGCACGGACGGCTTTAGAAACATAGACCTCCATTTCAAGGAGAACGCGGTGCCGGGGAAGATCGTGGAACTTTACAGGAAACAGAGGGAAGAAGACACAGCCCCGCCTCCGACCACATTCTGGGGCAGAATGAAATACATTTTCAGACAGAGCCTGAGAAAACGCTGCGTGACCTTGTCCGCCCCTCTTGTATTGAGCTGGCTGTATTACGGCAAGAGCTTCGAGGCCATGGTGGACATGGTCAGCAGGCAGGCCGGGCATCCCAAGGCAGGGAACGCCGAGAGGATGGGCTGTTCCATTGTCGTCAGGCAGATTATCGAGGTGTCCATAAAGAACGGCTTCCGCACGCAGGAGGACTGGAACAGACACTTCGCCATGAAGGACGCGATTGAGAAAGGCGGCATCTGCGAATGGGCTTTGCAGTCCGTAAAGGACAAGATGGGCGGTAATGATACCGGAAGCATTCAGACAAGCACAACGGGATCCGGTATCGGCACGGCACCGCAAGCGTTGCGGACGGCAGGAAAGAAAAAGATACAGGAGCGACCACTTGCGGATTATCTCAAGTGCGGAAATAAAGAAGCGGTTATACAATGTATCCGCCGTTTCGTTTCCATAAACACGAGTGCCGTCCATCAGGCACTCCCGTTCTATGTGCTGAAAGACCTGCGGCTGGTGGCCGGAATGCACGCCGCGAAGGAGTACAGCGTGGGGATGGCATTGCAGTTTCCCGACCTGCCATCGCTGAAAAGCGAAAGCGCCATACGGCAGGCGGTCGGCTTCCTGAAGGCGGCAAAGCATGTCATCAAGGACGGGAAAGACCAGATGGCACCTCTTATCGAGAGTGACGAGAACCGGGAACTGTACCGGACACTGGCAGCGGAAATCAGAGAAATCGCTGCCGATGATGAAGCGGAAACTGCGGCCGGATAGGGTAAAACGAGCCGTTTTACATGGTCATGCAGACTTGAATGGTCATGACAATTTAAGACAAGGCATTATATATCAATCTGTTTCAATTCCAATATACTTTTGCACCGTCAATCCTTTTCCCGAGGGTCGGCGGTGCTTCTCTTTTATACGCCATCGAAAGGGAGGCATCAGGGAACTTTTGAAGATGGTCATCACAAAATTCAAAACTGATATTTATGATTACCATAGAAAGTCTGGTTGAGCAGGGCGCGAACGTGAAACTGGAAGTCACGCCAGCCGACCTTAAGATGTTTGCCGAGGCCATCGTGCAGCGCACGATGGCGGCCCGGCAGGAAGAACTGAATGCGGAGATGCGGCGTGTGGCGGAAGAGACATGGCTCAACACAAGACAGGTGCGTGAGCTGCTGAACGTGTGCGAGGGGACGCTCAACCTGTGGGCGAAGCGCGGCTACCTCGTCCCCGTCAAGGTGGGCAACAAGAACATGTATGCCAGATCGGATGTCCGCCGTGTGCAGACGGGAGGCAAGTCCGAGAGTGTGACATCCTATTGCAAGAAGAAAAATGGCTGACATGACAAACACCCGACTTGAATTGTGCAACATGATCCGCATGGAGGCGGAGCATATCAGTGATACAGGCTTCCCTCTGGATGTCTTTCCGCAGGCCGTGCAGTCCGTCATACTCGACATGGACCGGTACGAGAACTACAAGACCGAGTTCATCGCGACGGCCATGCTGTCGGCGGTATCGGCCGCATTGGGAGGCACCTACCGTATCCGCATCAAAGGCGAGTGGCAGAGCAACGCCGCCCTCTACATCATCCTCGTGGGCAGGCCGGGACTGGGCAAGACACCGCCGCTGGAGGCGGCATACCGCCCCATACGGAAGCACGACTACGCCCTGTTCAGGGCGTATGAGTCGGAACTGGAGGCATGGAAGGCCGCCGGGGAGAGCGGCAGGAAGCCCGTACTGCAACGCACCGTCGTTTCCGACTTCACTCCGGAATCGCTACTGCTGACACATAACAGCAATCCCCGCAGCGTGGTCATTCTGGTGGACGAGGTAATGGGCATGTTCAACTCCGCCAACCGCTACACCAACGGGCAACTCATAGAGCAGCTGCTCACGGCATGGAGCGGCGGGGCACTGGATGTGACAAGGGTCAGCAACACTATACCTGTGCATATTGAACAGCCGTGCATCAACATCATCGGGACCACGCAGACCAAGCGTGTGCATGAACTGCTGACGAAAGGCTTCGAGGAAAACGGCCTGCTCGACCGCATCCTGTTCGTGCTTCCCAAGTCCCGTGAAGTGCCAAAATGGACCGATTGGGATGATGGCGGGGAGGACAGGGCTTCCATGGCGGCGGCACGATGGGAACAGATACTTGGCAAGGTACTCGCCTTGGACTATGACACGGGAGAGGAAGAAAGGATGCCCCATGTGCTGTCTATGGACAGGGAGGCAAGGGAATATTTCTTCTCTTGGTGGAACAGGAAAGTGGAACGCATCAACCGGATAGAGGACGACGCCCAAGTGGAGAGTCGCGAGATGAAGCATCCGGCGCAAGTGGCACGGCTGGCCCTGCTCATGCAGGTGTTGCGGTATGCCATCGACGAGAGCCATCTACAGTTTGTGGATCTGGCTTCCGTCAAAGCCGCCATCCGGCTGAACGGCTACTTCGAGGACTCGTACCGCCGCATCCGCTCATTCGTGGCGGAGGACATGTGCGAGGATCCGCCCAAGGTGCTGCTGTCGCTGTTGCCGGACACGTTCGACACGAAAACTGCCATCGCCATTGGGAAGGAATTGCAGAATGTCAGCGAGCGCACGGTGATGAACTACCTCAAGGAGCTTTGCAGGAGCAGGCTGCTGCGGAAGTCCAAGGCCGGGCATTACGAGAAAATCATATATGATAAATCTGACAAATTTAATATGACAGACAATGAACCGTCACTCCCAGACTGCAACGGATGACCCCCTCGTTGCAGCCTGCAGTCTTTGCAGTTTTGCAGTTTCAGGGTTCTAAAAACAGGTATTTCCTGCAAGACTGCAAGACTGCAGGAACTGCAAACTGCAAATGACGGTTTCCACTTGCAGGAATCCACAAAAGAGAGCATCATGACCGAATACAGATTCCATCTTCAGAAATACCGTCCGGGCAGCAAGACCGTCTGTCCGGAGTGCGGCAGGAAAACCTGCTTCACCCGTTATATCGACGAGGCGGGAGAGATTTCCTTCCCTGACAGCGTAGGCATGTGCGACCATATCAACAGTTGCGGTTACCACTACACACCGAAAGAATACTTCCGGGACAATCCGGCTGTCAAAGAAAGATTGAATGGGCAGGAAAGGTTTGGCGGCACACCGATAGCTGCAAGACCGCCAGCAAGAGCATTGCCCGAACAGAAACCACGGATTTCTTTTCTTCCCTCTGATTGGGTGGAGCAGTCCATGCGCAGGTACGACATCAACCCCTTGTACCGATACTTTACCAAAGTGATGGGCAAGGAGAATGTGGACAAGCTATTCAGCCTATACAGGGTCGGTACCTCAAGGAGGTGGGGCGGTGCGACCGTATTCTGGCAGATAGACCGGAACAGCAACGTGCGTGCGGGTAAGATCATGGGCTACGATGCCGTAACCGGACACCGTATTAAGGAGCCTTTTAACCAAGTCAGCTGGGTGCATTCCGTGAGGAAGGTGCAGGATTTCAGGATGAAGCAGTGCCTGTTCGGAGAACATCTGCTGTCGGACAACTCCGCCGTAATGTCTGCCAAACCTGTAGCCATTGTCGAGAGCGAGAAGACGGCACTGGTCGCCGCCCATTTCATCCCCGACTTCATCTGGCTTGCCACCGGAGGGATACACGGGTGCTTCAACGGCGAAGCGGTGCAGGCATTGGACGGACGGGAGGTGATTCTTTTCCCCGACCTTAAGGCAACGGAAGAATGGCGGCGATGGCTGCCGCTGCTGAAATCCATATGCAGGCGTGCCACATGTTCCGACCTGCTGGAAAGGATCGCGACCAATGAACAGCGCAGTCAGGGACTGGACATTGCCGACTTCCTGCTGATGGAGGACACGCCGCAGATGATTCTTGCGAGGATGATAGAACGCAACCCCGTACTGCAGACCTTCATCGACACCTTCGGCCTCGAACTGGTGGATGCAGGGAGGGTGGAATGACGGAAAGGTATCGGACAGCTTGCTGTCCCATGAAAAAGGGGTTGTAAAATCCCGTAGCATATTAGGGCATTTTCACCGCCTCCGCTCCGCTTCCGACAGTCAAAAAGCCCATAGGCCGAGGGATGTCCCTCCGACTTCAAATATATGCCTCCGGTAATAGGACGGGATTTTACAACAGAAATTATAATCATAAAACGAACGGATATGAGTAATACACAATACGCGGTCTGCCACCTGCAGCGTGGCAGCGGTAATGACTCTGGTATGTCATGCCATATAGAAAGAAAGGATGCCAAGGGGAAGAAATATGTCCCGGACAATGCCGATGCTGGCCGGACACATCTCAACCGGGAACTGGTCAAGTTTCCCGATGGCGTGTCCAGCCGCACCGAGGCGATACAGCACCGCATCAATACCGCCGGACTGCGCCGAAAGGTCGGCAAAAACCAGACAAAAGCCATCCGTATCATCCTGACCGGGACACATGAACAGATGATGAAGATTGCCAATGGCGGCAGACTGGACTGTTGGATTGATGCCAACCTCAAATGGCTAAGGGATACATTCGGGAATGAGAACCTTGTATCGTGCGTGCTGCACATGGACGAGAAGACTCCCCACCTGCACGCCACCATCGTTCCCATTGTGACCGGGGAGCGAGTCCGCAGGAAACGTGAGGGTGAGAAGAAGTATGAAACGAAATCCGGTCCCCGGCTGTCGGCGGATGATGTGATGCGACGTACGCGGCTGCACGAATACCAGAACAGCTATGCTGCGGCCATGAAACCGTTCGGGCTGCAGCGGGGCATTGTCGGCTCCACCGCCAAACATCAGGCAAATTCGGATTATTACAGGCAGCAGGTCATCCGTTATGAGGAGGACATAGCCAAGTTGCAGGCAGATGTGGAGAAGGCGCAGGAGGGCAGGAACACCATCCTCTCGTGGTTCGGCAAGGGAGACCTTGCCAAAGCGAAAAAGGAACTATCGGACAAGGATGAGAAGATTGCCGAACTCAATAAACAGATTAAGGCTCTTCAGGCAGAAAAGGCACGGTTGCAGGAGCAACATAAATCAGGAATCGAAAAGCTGCGGAACGGCTACCAGAAAGAGATAGACGCAGCCATCCGCAGGGCGGAAACCGCCGAGCGGTAGTCAGAAGAGAAAGATGCCGTCATAGACAGGCAGCGAAAACAGATAGGCCTGCTTGACCGTAAGGCAAACCCTCAGCGTTATAGCCTCTCATCCGGTGCCGAGCTTGTCCGAATCAACGTGTCCAACTACCGGAACCCGTCGCTCCACATCTGGACACGGGTCGGCGAGGAGCTTTTTGAGGACACCAAATTCCAGATAGACTATGATGTGGCCCAAAGACATTTTAACGGCCAGATCACGGACGAGGAATTTGTCAACGCCGTATTCGAGCCGCAGGAACAGGTAAGCGTGAAGCAGGCCGAGCTGTTGGGCGCTGCTTTCACTCTTGCCGCCGGTGGACAGGCAGAGGTTCATGTCGGCACCAGTGGTGGAGGGGTGTCTTCGGAACTTCCGTGGAATGATAAGAAATCCAAAGGATTGAAACGATAAAGCTATCAATTCAATAGATAGATTAGCAGAAAAATATCTACTTTTGTATTGGATATAAAAATATAACGATGAAATTATCAAAATTATATAGTAAGTCACTTTGGAAAGACAGTTTTTTGTACGCAGTTAGTTTCATTGCTGCTATAGAAACTATTTGTGCTATCGCTAATTTTAGCATTACAGATATTTGCAATATACAGAAGTGGTGGGAGAAAGGCTTGGTTATTGTGGGTGTATTTTTATTATTTTGGCTTATAATATCTGTAGTAAAGGCATTCAGAGCAGGCCATTCAATCACTTTAAAAATAAAAGGAATCAATGTTAAAATTGAAGAAGGGGATATATTTGAGTCAACAGATTGGAAATTAATCCCTTTTAATGAATTTTTTGATACCACTGTAGATGATGTCGTTATTGCTCGGAACTCGTTGAATGGAAAATTCATAGAAAGATTACAAGATATTGATGATTTGAAGCGACAAATTAACGAAGCAGAAGACATACCTGGAATGAAAAGAAAAACAAAAGCAGGTAAAATTTGTTATCCACTTGGACGAATCATTGTATATCAAGATTATTTGTTATTGGCATTTTCTCATTTTGAGAATAATCAGGCTAAACTATCTCATAACGATTACGAAATTTGTCTTAGGGCGATGTGGAATGAAATAAGCAGAGTATATGCTAATAAACCTATTGCTATACCGTTACTTGGGGGAGGAATAACACGCATTACAGATAAGAATGAATTTAATTTGCTTCGTTGCATTCTTTGTACGCTTAAAACATCGAATGCTCCAATATATCAACCGATAACAATTGTATTGACACGAGAAACTATTGATAAAATTAATTTGTATGATATTAAAAAAATATTTTAATCATGTATTACAGGACAAGAACTTACATCGCCGGAGATTGGGATCATGACAAAGATGCTGTTGAAGCATTACACCGATGGAATGAGAGTTCCAAATACGGACTTTCGTTTTCAGATGCTCATGAGTTAAAGCAAGCAAAGGACACAAGTCTAAATTGCTCGATTAAAAGGTCATTGGCTGAGAGATTGGATGCATCTAAAACATTTATCCTTATCGTTGGTGACCATACCAAAGAGTTAAAAGCTGGAGGATGTCAATACTGTGGTAGTTATAACAGCTATAGGGGAACCTGTAGCAGAGGTCATACAATAGATACTCGAAGTTATATTGATTTCGAATGTGAGAAAGCAATTCGAGATGGTTTAAAGATAATAGTCCTATATAAATCAACATTCGTCAATAGGGACAAATGCCCAGAAGTAATCAGATGGAAAGGCATTCATGTTCCTATGGAAAAATGGATTGGAAATACCTTATATTGGGATTATGATTCGGTGAGAAATGCTATTGGACAATAACTAAACACTGCCCCATAGTTTTTTGTCTATGGGACAGTGTTTTATTTACCAAGTTATCACTCTATCTACAATCTCCTGTTGTTCGGCGCTGCTACGACGCAGATAGATACGGGTAGTTTCTATGCTTTCATGTCCCATGAGGTCAGCAAGCAGAGCTATGTCATTGAATTTCTCCAAAAAATTCTTGGCAAACCGATGGCGGAAAGAGTGGGGATAAACGACTTTTTCATTCAGTCCGTATTTCACAGCATAGTTCTTCAACTGCTGGGCGATACCTCTTGTAGTGATACGCTCTCCGAAACGATTGAGAAAAAGGTAACCACTTGTGCGATTGCTTTTGATCAGCCATTCGGCTGCCTCCTTGCGTAATGTCTTCGGGATATAAATTCGGCGTATTTTGCCACCTTTGGTGTAAATATCGTAATACCCAATCTGAACATGCTCTACTTTTATTTGTATCAATTCACTGACTCTTGCGCCAGTCGCAGCGAGGAAACGCACTACAAAATACCATGTCAAATTATTTTCCCTTTTCAGTTTGTTTTTTAGGAAGATGTAGTCAGCATTGCTGATTACATTCTCTAAATATGAACGCTGTTGCACCTTGACAGATTTTAATCGCAAGCGCGGCTTTTTTATGCACTCAAGGTATTTATTCATAGCCTGTATGCGCAGATTCACAGTCTTTGGTTTGAAGGTTTCGATGAGATAAGTTTTATAGATAAGCAAATTTCGCTTGTTCAATTCCCTATGCCTGGAATAATACTCCTTGATGGCATAAAGATAAGCATTAATAGTATTTTCCGCCATATTCCCTTGACGCAAATACAATTCAAAATCTTCGTTGTTCATATTCTCTACATTATTAGTTAAACAAATTGTTATCACTAATAATGTAGAGAGTGGTTAGTGTTTTGAGTTCCTATTATGAGAAGTTCCTCGCCACGGGGGTGGTGAAGTGCATTGATGAGGAGATTCCGTTTGAGATTCCAAGTAGTTGGGAATGGACACGCATATCGTCTATATTTCAACTTAATCCAAGGGTAGAAGCCAATGATAATATGCTTGCAGCATTTATTCCAATGGAAGCAATTAGTGCTGTATATGGTTCAGATTACCATTACTATGAAAGGAAGTGGAAAGAAATAAAATCCGGCTTTACTCAGTTCGCTGACGGAGATATAGCATTTGCTAAAATAACGCCATGCTTTCAAAACAGGAAATCAGCCGTTTTCTCTAATTTACCAAATGGTATAGGAGCAGGAACAACAGAATTAAAAGTTTTACGTCCATATGGGGAAACTATAAATCGTTTCTATACCTTGTATTTCCTTGAAAGTCCATACTTTATTGATGAAGCTACTTTTAAAGGTACAGCAAATCAACAGCGTATTGTTGTTGGGTATTTGGAAAACAAGCTTTTTCCGTTACCTCCAATTGAAGAGCAATGTCGAATTGCCGGTAAAATTGCTGAAGTTTTACCGATAGCGGATAGATATGGCAAGACTCAAACAAAACTTGATAATCTAAATGTAGAATTAAAAAATATACTTAAAAAATCTGTTCTTCAAGAAGCAATACAGGGCAAACTTGTTCCACAGATAGAGGCAGAAGGCACAGCACAAGAGCTACTTGAACAGATACAACAGGAGAAGCAAAAACTTGCCAAAGAAGGCAAGTTAAAGAAATCAGCTCTCAATGATTCCATTATTTTCAAAGGTGACGATAACAAGTATTATGAGCAGATAGGAAGTAAAGTGGTTGATATAACTGGCGATATTCCTTTTGAAATCCCTCCAACTTGGATGTGGTGTCGATTCGGCACAATCGTTAAAATGCGTATAGGAAAGACACCACCGCGTGGAGAGCAGGTATATTGGAGTAATGGTAAACATAATTGGGTTTCAATATCAGATATGGTTGAAGGAGGGACAATAAAAGCAGTAAAAGAAAAAGTGTCAGATATAGCTGTTAATGAAATCTTTAAGTGTTATCCAACTCCTAAAGGTAGTTTGCTTATGAGTTTCAAACTTACTGTAGGACGCACATCTATCTTAGGGGTAGATGCCTATCATAACGAAGCTATAATCACGATTGTGCCATATGCAGATGTTAATAATATATTTCGAGATTATCTGTTTTATATTCTCCCTACAATTTCTAATAGTGGAGATTCTAAAGATGCTATAAAAGGAAAAACACTTAATAACAAAAGTCTAAATAATTTATTGATTCCTTTGCCGCCTTTACTTGAGCAGAAAAGAATTGTGACAAAAATAGAATTAGTAAATAGCAAGATTAAGGGCTAATCAGCCCTTAATCTTGCTGTATATTTCATTGATTCTGTTCACAATTCTCATTTGCTCTTGGTACGGTGGAATGCCGATAATAAGCGAATAGAATATCTCCTTGTTTAGATGTGGAATGGCTGCGCCTCGTTTAGACTTTCGCAATAACTCCTTGTAGAACAGAATATAGTTTAAGACATACGGCAAATGCATAATAGAACTAACCCAGAGTTGCTTAAATGTGCTACCCATATAGCCATCGCAAGGCACTGTGAAAACTTCGCCGGAGTTCTCCCCATCCACAAGGATGATATTATCTCCTTTGTGGACAAATTTGCCTCTTTGCTGATATTCTCCGGCACTCTTGCCTCGTAAAAATTTTGCATCAAGACACAACTGCTGTCCCTCTTTCTTTTCGCCATCAATGAGAGAACAAATTGAGGATAATCTCACAAGCGACCAACTATAGGGAAAGTCATAATCACACTCTATCTGAACGGCTTGCCCATTTATCTGCTCATAATACTTGCTAATTCTTCAACTTTAGCCACTATTCGCTGTTGCTCTGCAAAGGGAGGAAGTGGCAGAATATAGCTTTTTATTGTTGCAGTTGAAAGTTCCTTTTGTTTAGTACTTCCATCAGCTTTATCTTCAATAACAGATTGTACTGTATTGCTTGAAAAATAGTAATAGAGATATTTAGGAAGCACAAACTGTTTTAATGCCCGTATGACAGTAACATGGCTATCAGCAACGGCTATACCATACGGATTTAGACTGCTCCGATAAATAGCCATTCTGCCTAATGTGCCTAATCCCGTAGAGTTCCACATCAAATCACCATCTTGCAACAATCGTTCTTCGCTGTAGGACATCAATGTAGAAGGTTCTATAAATTGTGCTTTATCAATAGAAAATCCGCTCCATTGATTGCACTTTTGCGCTATAACAGGATATTTCCTTATTAGAGAATATTTTGGTGATTTCCCTCGTTGGATATAAGAACAAATATCATTAAGTCTTACCCAAGCCCAAGTTTCAGGTATTTCAAAAGGCATTTCATCGTCAATACAACACACTTCTTTTCCAATCTTCTCCCAATACTTGTTATCGTCACCTTTGAAAATGATAGAATCATTGAGTGCAGACTTTTTCAACTTGCCTTCATTCACAAGGCGCTTTTTCTCTTTACGAATCTCGGCAAGTAATTCTTCGGCTGTTCCTTCCTCAACAATTTGTGGAACAAGATGTCCCTGTATTGCCTCTTGTAAAATAGATTTTTTCAGTTGTTCCTTGACAGAGGTATTTAGTATGTTAAGTTCACTTTGCGCCTTGTCATACCTTATTATTAAGGGTTGCAAACTTTCAATTTGATTAACAATTCGCGCCTGTTCTGATATGGGAGGAACTGTAACCAAAATGGAATTCATCTTTTCCTGATTCATCTTTGGCTGTGCAGTCCCTGTTACATAATTCACAAGTGATATGGCGTTTATAAACAAAGCTATGTATGCCAGATTAAGTCCTCCGCATACATCAAGGACATGAGCATGATTATTTACCCAATATTTCCCTTTGGCTATAAATGCAATAGGAGTACTTCTGTTGATAAGGTTTGCGCCATCTTCTCCTATCAACAACAAGTCTTTGTCAAAAAGATATTTATCAACTTTATCAATTACTCCAGATGCCCCGTAGTAATCGTACACCTTTTTAAGAGTTTGCCGCTGGGCAACAGACAATGGGATCCTCTCGCTATCCCGATTTATCATTAAACTTCCAAACCTGCACCACTCCCACCCTTGTGGAATCTCAAACGGAATCTCCTCGTCAATGCACTTCACCTCCCCTGTGGCGAGAAACTTCTCATAATAGGAATTGTCCTCACCGCGATAGATAATGGATTCGTTCTTGTCTTTTTTGATTTTCTTCTCTTTGACCAACCGAGCCTTTTCCTCCCTAATCCGTTCAAGAAGTACTGATGCAGGTTCGTCATTCGGATCTTGCGGTACAAGTTTTCCCTGTATCGCCCATTGAAGTATGCTGTTTTTAAGTTGTTTTCCGTTCATTTATTTGCTGTATTGAAATGTGAAACGCTGTCTCACATATTTATCATTCGGGATATTCGTCAAGAATCTTGTCAAGTTGAGCCTGCAATTCTTCTCGCTTTGGGAGGTATAATTGGTATCTGGCAGCAAAAAGTTGATTCGTAATACCTTCGAGTGCATACTCCAACAGCAGCTCATCTTTCTTTGCGCCCAGCACAATCCCGATAGGAGGATTATCATCATTCTGACATATCTCTGTCTTGAAATAGTTCAGGTAAAGATTCATCTGACCTATGTCTCCATGCTTGATCTCACCCCGTTTTAAGTCTATCAGAACATAACATTTCAATATGCAATGATAGAACACCAAGTCCACCTTGAGTCGTCTGCTTCCAATGTGCATCACAAACTGGCGCCCCACGAAGGCAAACCCCCGTCCGAGTTCCAGTAAGAACTTTTCCATATTGGCCTTCAGAGCTGCTTCCAATTCACCTTCCTTGTACTGTTTCTTCTGCGGAAGTCCGGCAAATTCCAAGACAAAAGGATCCCTAATAATATCCTGTGGAGTAAGCACCTGATGCCCCTCGTTTGCCAAAGCCAATACTCCTTTCTTATCCGTACTCAATGCAAGCCGCTGAAACAATGCACTTTTTATTTGCCGTTTCAGCTCCCGCACTTTCCAGCCTTGGCGTATGGATTCCGTGAAGTAGAACTTCATCTCCAAAGGGTCATCACATTTCAACAACTCGAAATAATGACTCCATGTCAATTTGTGAGACAGTGTCTCACTTTTTGGGAAAGCGAGATAGAGTTTACGCATATAGGTTAAATTGGACCGGCTGAACCCACGACCGCATCTTATTGTCAAGTCCTTTGATAGATTTACGAGAAGTTGCTTGCCGTATTCGGCCCGAGCCATCCCTTTTTGCTCAAATTCAACAATATATTGTCCTGTCTTCCAGTTCGCATCAAGAAGGTGTGCATTTACGGCTGTTATGGCATCGGCCTTAGCCTCCGTCCATAAATCCGTAATATGGTTGACAAGTTCACTGTACGCCGGATCGTTATATTGCACTATCGTTGTTTCTGTATTCATCTTCTTTTTCTTTTCTAATAGGTCACCTTTCTATTTCTATACCGAGAATTTTCTGTATCTCGGCCAAGGTCTTGTCTATCTCATGGTCAAGAGCCGCCCGTTTTTTGTAATAGTCAGCCAGCAGCTCGGCCGGAGGCAAAATTTCTTCATCTTCTTTCGGGAACTTGCATAAGTCGAAATTGCAGTCAGAACCAATCAGGTCTTCGACTGAATAGCAGCGAGCTTTCTCGTTCCCTTCCTCAATAATGATTTCCTTACGGTTATCCCACCATTCTTTGATAGGATTACAATGTTCCAAACGCATCGGTTTTGTTTTGGAGAAATGCTTGTATCCCTCCGGCATATCCAAACGATAGAACCATGTCTCTTTGGTAGAGTAACCGACAGGTGAATCTTCTGCCTTTTCATTATTGAAAAACAGAATATTCGTTGCTATGCTGGTGTAAGGCGAAAAAATGCTTCCTGGCAATCGAATGATTGTATGCAGATTAAAATCACGCAACAATTTTGTCTTTATGGCTATCTTGGTATTGTCCGCGCCAAACAGAAAGCCATCAGGAACAATAACGGCTGCTCTGCCGTTTTTCTTCAAGCGATACATGATAAGCACCATGAACAGGTCGGCAGTTTCACTGCTTCGCATGTCGGAAGGAAAATGAGACTTGACATCGGCTTTTTCGTTCCCACCATATGGAGGATTCATGAGTACGACATCAAATTTATCCTTTTCCGTATAGTTGAGAACATCTTTAGTCAGTGAGTTGTCATGAAATACCAATGGCTTATCTATGCCATGGAGCAAGAGATTTGTTACACACAGCATATAAGGGAATTGTTTCTTTTCGATACCAAATACAGATTGATTAAACTTCTCTCTGTCTTCAGCAGTAACCACTCGCTTGTCAAGTTCTCCAAGCCAACTGGTAATAAAGCCACCGGTTCCACAAGCAAAATCCGCCATCTTCTCCCCAATCTGCGGCTTAATTATTTCCGCCATAAATTCAGTTAAAGCTCTCGGCGTATAAAACTCGCCGGAAGATCCGGCGGACTGCATTTCCTTGAGTATGTTTTCGTAAATTTCACCGAAAGCATGACTTTCTTCATAGTCGGCAAGATTGAGATCGTCAATTACATTCAGAACCTGTCGGAGTTGTACCCCATCTTTCATATATTGGTTGGCATCTTCAAAAACAGTTCTTACGATTGCTTGCCGGATAGGTGTGTCGGGAGTAATCTCTATCTTCTTGAGTTTATCAAATACCACATTGTTGACAAATAATAGCAGGTCATCTCCCGTCAGGGCATGCCCGCTTCCATCATCGTGAGCCCAATTACGCCAACGGCATTCTTCAGGAATAATGGATTTATAATCATCCTCCATTTCCCAGTCATTCTCTTTCTCGTCATAAACTTTAAGAAAGAGCATCCATGCCATCTGCTCTATGCGCTGTGCATCACCATTGATACCGGCATCATTGCGCATTATATTGCGTATCCGTTTTACGAAATTCGACAAACTCATATTTTACTTTTCTTTTTATGCTACATTATATATCAGTTGAGTCAGATTGTTTACTGCATTAAGGTAACCTTGCTTGCCGCCAAACAGTCTGGCAATGTTTGCAGGGGAGCCAAATCTTCTGAATGGATCGTTTTTCAAAACCGAAAGATTCTCCAGTTCAGAAATACCCTCGTCCATATATTTGTCAAGCAGAGCTTCAAGCACGAGTCTGGCTTGCTCTTCATATTTACTAAAGACATCTCGTTTCTTTACTTGCTCTGCTCGTTCTCGTCTTGTCAAGGTCTTCTTTCCGTATGCAATATGACAGATAAAGTCAAAGTCATCCACATCATCCATATTCCGGTCATGCTTCAGAACCGCAAGGTCAATACCGGCTTCTTTAAGCATTTCCGCTATCTCGCTTTTCCTTTTTAGGGCATTCCACTTAGAGGTAAAGGTTTCTATTGTCGCATATGTGTCAATAATATTCTTCTTAGTATAATCTGTGATGCTTTCTGTACGAAGTAGTTTCCCGTTCGTATCATAAACGGAAACCACTTTATTGATTACTTTTACTTCACAACCATTTTTATCCACAATTGGTTTTGGTCGTGGCACCGGTGTCGGGCACTCACAAGGATTTTTGCCACAGACGGAACATACCGAAGGTGGAGTAGGTTTTGGACAGACACAAGGATTTTTGCCGCAAACAGAACATGGCTTCGGAGGATAATCTGGATCAATCTCTATCGGGCCATCCCAATCCGGATCAGCAAAAAGGCGTGTCACATTGCGAAAGTCCATTACTACAAAATGTGTTTTCCCTTCTTTTTCACGAATGCGGGTGC
Organism: Bacteroidota bacterium; assembly: GCA_023389855.1. Classification (GTDB taxonomy): domain Bacteria; phylum Bacteroidota; class Bacteroidia; order Bacteroidales; family Porphyromonadaceae; genus Porphyromonas. The sequence continues at coordinate 2,225 of JAEWDZ010000003.1, read as the reverse complement.
CTCGTCCTATAATCTGCTTGAACTCTGTCATTGAGCCGATCTGTTGGTCGAGGACTATGAGTTTGACCATTTTACAGTCAACACCAGTTGATAGTAATTTACTGGTCGTAGCTATTACCGGATATTTTGATGCAACAGAAATAAAATAATCCAGTTTCCCTTTGCCATATTCATCGCTGCCAGTAATGCGGACTACATAGTCGGGATTCTTTTTGCACATATCTGCATTGGCATTGACCAGTGCGATTCGCATTCTCTCCGCATGCGCCTCGTCAGCACAAAATACAATGGTTTTTGCCATACGATCTGTGCTTTTGAGATAGTTGGTTATTTCTTGTGCTACTTCCCGATGGCGATCTTCAATCACGATGTTATAGTCGTAGTCACTGTTGTTGTATATCCTGTCTTCGATTTCATTGCCGTAAATATCCTTTTGGCCTTTGATTGGTCTCCACTCATCCCCGATGTTTGTTGAAATATTTATGACTTTAAACGGAGCAAGGAAGCCATCTTCTATCCCGTTTTTCAAACTATATGTATAAACAGGCTCACCAAAATATCCAATGCTTGATTGATAACGTGTTTCTTTTGGCGTTGCAGTCATTCCGATGTGTGATGCAGAGGAAAAATAATCCAGTATGGTGCGCCAGTTGCTGTCATCTTTTGCACTTCCTCTATGACACTCGTCAATGATTACGAGATCAAAATAATCCGGATTAGGGAAAAGCTCTCGATAGTTTTTTGCATCATTTTGTCCGATAAGTTGCTGGTAAAGTGCAAAATACACTTGATGAGAAAGCAATTCCTTCAATTTGTCCTTGTCCTTGGAATAATCTATTTTATGGATTACTTTTTCCAAAGGCTTGAAATCTTGTTCAATGGATTGATCTACCAATATATTGCGGTCGGCCAGATAAAGAACTTTTTTCTTTAATCCACTCTTAAGCAGTCTCCAGACTATTTGAAACGCAGTGTATGTCTTACCTGTACCGGTAGCCATCACAAGTAAAATACGGTTTTGCCCTTTTGCAATGGCGTTGATAGTACGATTTATAGCATTAAGTTGATAATATCTTGGAGGGAAAATATTTTGTCCGCTACACAATGGCTGGTTAATGACAGCTTCCTCCTGTTCATTAAGCCCGTTTCCTTCGTTTATCTCTTTTTTATACCGTTCAATCAATTCTTCGCGGGTCGGAAATTCATCCATACCGAAACATCGTTCCTGTCCGGTTAGAAAATCATGCTCGGCAAAACCCTCTCCATTAGAACTGAACGCAAATTTGACATCAAGCATTTTTGCGTATTCCATCGCTTGTTGTAAACCATAGGAAACAGTATGCTTGGCATCCTTTGCTTCAATAATAGCGATTGGCGTAGCTTTATTCACATAAAGCACATAGTCAGCGAACTTTGGTTTTTCACGATGCACAATATTGCCATGCAAGCTGATTTTACCATCGGTAAATTTCACTTGTTGTTCCATGAAAATACTATCTTTTGTCCATCCCTTGCTTGTGATGGCTTCGTTGATATAGCGGAACTTTACATCTTCCTCTGATAATTCATGACTGATGCCCATGTTCATATAATATTTTATTATCGGAAGTTCAACTCATCAAAACTCGGAGTTCAATATTCGGTTATCTATATCATTGGCGTTCTTTCTCGTCAGTTATCAAATCTTTCAAATCTACTTGAAGTATCTTTGAAATCGCTAAAAGTGTTTCCAAATCAGGCTGGTACCTGTTGCAAGCGTAACTATTGATTGTACTGAAACTCTTGCCAACTTGTTTTGCAAGCCAAGTTTGTGATATACCTTTTTGCTCAAGAATATCTTTTATCCTGTTCAACTTCATACCACTCTGAATTTTGCTACAAAATTACGCTAAATTTTGCGATATTAGGGCACTTTCGACGAACAAAATTGCTTTCATGCAAAAGAACACACTTTTTGAACAGAAAAATGGGTTGATAGCATGTACTGTTTTCTTAGAAAAACTTATAAATCGCGGGAACTTTGCGGTATCAAATTACAACGAGTATTGAATGTATAATTTGATAATCAGAAAGATATAGAATGTTATTCGGTTCAAGTGTGGAACTGCAATGCTACCACGTCTTAAGTCGGAGGTCGTAGGAAAACCTTTATTCAGGATATGGTAATAGCAGCCCACGCTATAGCGTGAGAACCACTATGCCGTCTCTCTGAATAAGTCTTGAAT
>JAEWDZ010000008.1 GCA_023389855.1 Bacteroidota bacterium | reverse complement strand
CGAGTAAGTATAGCACGACCAAGCATGCTATTACGGATACCTATACGACGACTGCCCCCGATGGCTACTATTTCCCCGATCTTTTAGCAAGTAAATACTCGCCATGGAAAGAGAAGGAGATGCCTACCGGCAATGGCTATATCATAGGCGTCATACTTCGTGAGTGGAATAAGAAGTTTAACAACTTCTCTGCCCAACTATGGATTCGTAACTGGGATACGGACCTGAAGCTCGATGGTCCTCGTAAATAGGAGTTACTACTGATCGAAAAAAGCATCTTCAAATGAATGAAGATGCTTTTTTTGTATGCTGATTTTTTTTCAATACTCTCTACTAGATCAATCAATACAACAGAGGAAAGAATACGTGAGGTAATATTCTTTTACTAATACTGCAAAGAGGGCTTTCGCAAAGGAGCTATGGCTGTATTTTTTTTCAGATTCCCTCTTCTCAATAAAAAAAGTCAGTACCAACTTCGAAGGAAAACAGTTTGACCTCTCCCCTGCATTAACAGATGCTTCCACATTTACATCTTCTGGCGCTTTTTTTAGACTTGCTGTACGAATATCCGATATTTACTATTCTTCATGAGAAAAGGGAAAGTATTCATTTGTGGCTTTCGATGATAGATTGGATTGAAGAAAATATGTCAGAGAAATACCAGACTGTGATGCTAGAGAATCATTGGCATAATTTTTTTATTGCGCTGGAATCTGTAGTAAAAAATAAATTGAAAGCAAGAGATATGAAGGCAATAAGCGCAATTCGCAAATTGTTTAACAGCTTTTACAAACTGCTAAGCGAAAATTGCAATAAGCCCTATGATGTCAGGTTTTATGCCGATAAACTTTGTATTACGCTCTACTATTTATCCCGTATCACTCATCGGATATTCTCGGCTATGCCGAAAGAACTTATTGACCGTCAGATCGTAATGAAAATCAAATCATTATTGACAAGTAGCGAACTTTCTGCAAAAGAGATCGCTGCTTCATATAACATTGATTTCTCTTCATATCTAGGACGATATTTTCGCCGTCATATAGGTAGGACGCCTTCGGAATACCGCAACCTCTACAATTAAATAAACTACCTGCTTTATTCTTCAATAAAACAAGTAGTTTATGGATGTTTTATCCGACCGGTTTAATAGCATCAAGGAGGCATAATACAGTCCTTTTATTTTTTCATATTTGCCCCTTCCTTTTTACCGGCTATCCATATTCATGACTGAGCAATGTCATTCTCCTCTGTCTTCTTTTTCTTTCTTCTTTCGTCGATAGATACAATGCTGATAGAGGTAATATACAACTTTGTCAAGAGTAACGAAGAGTTTGTATTCTTAACAGATTACAGCGTTTTATTAGCCTTCTCACAGATTTTCAGTAATCTTGGAATATCTTTTTTAGTGCCTTATACAAAGGACTTTGGGAGAATTACCCAATTTTGAGGTAATGACTTGGCAACTGTACTATTTGCAATGCTTTGTCTTGATTTGCGTTTTAAGCAACTCATTTCATATGCAAAAGTATTTCTTTTTCTCGAAACATCCAATAAAATTATGTATCTTTGCAAATTGATTTGTATATGGCGTATTTGAAATACATATAAAAAAGAACAAGAAAATGGCAAATATAATATCTCTATTCTCAGGCTGTGGTGGATTGGATTTAGGTTTCGAGCAGGTTGGGGATTATACTACTGTGTGGGCAAATGATTTTAAGCATGAAGCTTGTGTGACTTTTAGAAATCATTTTGGGGATATTATAGTTGAAGGGGATATAGAACAAATTGACCCATATAATAATCCTACTATACCAGACTGTGATTTGATCTTAGGTGGATTCCCATGCCAAGACTTTAGTATCATATGGAAACAGCCAGGTTTGAATGGAGAACGTGGTAATTTATACAAGAGTTTTTTGCGTTTTGTGGATGCAAAGAAACCAAAGGCTTTTGTTGCCGAAAATGTCAAGGGCATTTTAACTGCGAATAAAAAAAAAGCAATAGAGCAAATAATTAAAGACTTTCAAGATATTGAGCCTGGTTATATAGTAAAGCCACGTCTTTATAATTTTGCAGAATATGGAGTTCCAGAATACAGAGAACGTGTCTTAATTGTCGGCATTAGAGTTGATACAGGATTTAATTTTGAGCATCCAAAGCCTACTCATGGAACAACGGAAGGACTAAAACCATTAGTAACTGTAGGGGATGCTTTTAAGGGCGTTGAAGATGTTGATGCAAATAATGAACCTATTCGTTGTACAGAAAGGACAAAAAAGATTATCAGTCTAATTTCCGAAGGTGGTAATTTTACTGATATACCACAAGATAGCCCATACTATGTAAAAGGCATGATTAGCCATGTTTATAGGCGCGTGCATTTGAGAGAACCATCAAAAACTATAATTGCTGCTGGTGGCGGGGGAACTTGGGGATATCATTATCCAGAGAACAGACCACTAACCAATAGAGAACGCGCAAGAATACAGTCATTTCCTGATGACTTTGTTTTTTATGGAAACACAACAGAGGTTCGTAGACAAATAGGAAATGCAGTACCTCCTGTTGGCGTTCATGCAATAGCAGAAGCTCTTAAACCTCTTTTTTTAGGGGAATATGAAAGGGTTGATTTAGAGAGAGAATTAGAAACTTTGAGAAATATGTCATTCAGTGAAAGGTATCAATTAATACTACAATAGTGATGGACTTACTTTTAACTAAAAATCCTATCATTAATTCGTTACATGCTAATTGTATTAATGATTATACCTTAAAATATTTTGAGACTGCTACTCAATTGAATATAGCAACAGGTTTCATATCCAATGAATCCATTGCCGAATTAAGGCGATTGATTGAATATAGAAAACATACATTGAATCTGTCGTTATTTATTGGTATGAATTACATTGATGGTTTTACCAAATTGCAGTATGATGCAGTTAAAGAACTTGGAGAAAAGCTAATAAAGAATGACTTGGGTAATGTGTATGTTTCCCCTAAAGCAATGTTTCATGGTAAAATGTATTCTTTCTTAAAAGATGGTGAATGTTTAGGTGCTTTTGTTGGTTCGTCAAATTTGGGCAGTTTTATTGGAACATCTCAAAATCTAATAGAATCAGACGTGTTTTTTGAGGCTGACAGTGGTCTGGGCATTCATAACAGAATAATAGAGATAACCAACATTTTAGGAGAATCAATATCTGATGCTAAACCAATAGAAAATTTTAAAGAACCTACAACTGCACTATTGGATGGTTTTGAGTATGTAGAAAAATTGAATAGAGAAGAAACAGCACAGTGCCTATTGAAAGGCTCTCAGAATGTAGTGAGAATCCCTTTGAAAACTGAAGATAAATCCAATCTTAACGCATATTTTGGAGCAGGAAAAGTGAAGGGTAGATTCAGTAGAAGAGATTATTATGAAGTTGAAATAATTATTAGCACTAAGATTCCAAATCGCTCGCTTCTGCCAAATAAAGAAGATGGAAATTTCACCGTTATAACAAATGATGGTTATAAATTTGAATGTGCTCGTCAAGGAGATTATGGAAAAAATTTCCGTTCTGCTCACGATTTGAAAATATTGGGTCGATGGATAAAAGGACAAATGGAGAATGCAGGTGCTCTCAAATTAGGAGATAAGGTAACAGAAGAAACTTTAAGAAAGTTCGGTAAAAGTTCTTTGGTCCTAACTCAATCTGTAGATAAAGATTTTTGGATTTTAACTCTTGAGTAAAATATGACTTATCTCGAAACATATACAAGTTCTCTGAATAATTCATCGCTATCAGATTCTATTACGACTACAGCCAAATCTGTTGTAAGTAATATAGAAAGCAGATTCGATTTTACAGAGCCATTAACTGGATTGTTATTGGGTAATGTACAAAGTGGGAAAACAGGTCAAATGTTGGGTGTAATTTCTCATTTAGCAGATAAAGGTTATCGTATATTTCTACTTCTGACAACAGATAATATTGATTTGCAGAGACAAACGTATAATAGAGTAAAGAGTGCTTTGACATCATTTACTGTACTATCAGAAAGTGATGTTGTATTATTTAATCCACATAATCTCATTAAGCCAATAGTCATTGTCCTCAAAAAGAACGCAAGTGTATTACGGAAATGGGGGAATCTATTAATGACATATCAACATAATACAGGGTTGTGTTTAACAATATTTGATGATGAAGCAGATGCAGCAAGTTTAAATACTTTAGTAAACAGAAACAGAACAAGTACCATAAATAAACATTTGCAAAAAAATAAAAGACACCGCTTCGTCTTCACTGTATTTAGAAGTTACAGCTACGCCACAATCAATTATATTACAAACTGTAATGTCTGGTTGGAAACCTGCATTCATTAATTATTTTAAACCTGGCAAAGATTATTTGGGTGGAAATTTCTTTTACTCAAATCCGACCTCGTATTGCATAAGATTCACATCTGAGAATGAATTAGACGAAATTAGCGAAGATGGGGATATTTTATGTCCAGAAGGCTTGAGAAAAGGTATAGTTTCTTTCTTAGTCGTATGTGCGTATAAGAAAATCAAAGGTGAAACTAATTGCAACTTTATGATTCATCCTAGTGTACGAATATCCATTCATAAGAAATTTGTGGAATGCGTGCAAGAGTATTTGAATTTATTACAACAATCTACCTCAGATAAGGGATTCCTTGAGCAGTTAAAAGAGACATGGACTGATTTACAACAAACAAAACCAGATTTACCACATTATGACGATATATATGAGCAAATTGTTGAGATTTTAGATAATACGCTGATTTGTGTCATCCCTCTCAACTCTAAAAGTTTTATCTGTAGAGATTCTAACAATCCAGACGCATTAGATTTATCAAAAGGATTCAATATCGTTGTTGGAGGTAACACTTTAGGACGTGGAATCACATTTCCTCATTTACAGACCGTGTATTATTGTCGTTCATCCAAAATGCCACAAGCTGATACATTTTGGCAGCATTCGAGAATTTTTGGGTATGATAGAGAAAAAGAATTAGTTAGAATTTATATACCAAGAACATTACATTCTTTATTTGTTTCATTGAATGAAGCTAATGAAATTCTAATCAAGCAAATAGAAAACGGGATAGAAAACATACAAGTTATTTATCCAAATGGAATAAAGCCTACAAGAAAGAATGTACTTGATAACCAGTATTTAAACATGATAGTGGGAGGTGCTAATATGTTTGCTAACAATCCCATATCTCAATACACTAAAGATATTGATAGTATAGTGGAGCAATATATTAACACAGAATATTCAGATGTTTCAGCAGAAATACTAATCAAAATATTAAAACTGACAGGCAGTTCAGTGCATTCGGATTTTGATAGCAACAAATATATTGCTTGTATCAAAGCCCTTCAAGAAAAACGGCCAACGATAAAGTATCGTCTAATTGTTAGAACTAATCGTGACATAAGTAAAGGTACAGGAACTTTGTTATCCCCTACTGACAAACGGTTAGGAGATAGCTTTAAAAACGATATAACATTGACTATTTATCGTGTAAATGGTTCTACTGATAAAGGATGGGATGGTTCTCCTCTTTGGATTCCTAATATAAAATTTCCAGACGGTATATGTTTTTATAACATTGATGAGTAATAACTTTTAGAAAAAATCGCCCTTGCAATATACACTATGGTAAGGGCGATTTTATTATACCTGATTTACAGTTTAATACTCCGATTTTGTTTTCTTTTTGGCATACTCAGAGCTTCCATAAACTCTTCTTTCTTTCGTCTGAACCAACTGATGTGTGAAACACCGTCTATGTTGAGATTGAAATAGCCATCCTTATCCTCTTTTAGTGAACATATTGTTTTGTCTGCCCTGAAATGTTGGTTAAACTCACGGGAATACAGTTCGCCTTTAATGGAGACATCTTTGAATGTGCATAGTTTCCTAATAACGGCATCGCCAAAGTTCAGCGTATCACGCAAGAATTTAATGGTCGGCATCAGTTTTTCCACATATGGGAAGTAGCGTTTGACAAAATCCACAAATTCGGACAGCTTGCTGTTCTGTTGCTCATAAGCGGTTTTTATCTCCTGTATCTGCTTGGTTTGTTGCTGTTCCCTTTGTCGGGCTTCCTCTTCAAGTTCAAGTATGCGGTCTTGCAAATCCTCGTTCCTCCGTTCCAATGATTTCATCTTTCCACTTCCGAAAAGAGAACCCACACTCTCGGCTATGTTGGTGGCTGCGATAGTGGCTGCGCCTTTCAGTTTCTCGGTCTGTACTTCTTTCTTGGCTCGTTTGAGTTCCTGTTCGGCTTTGGCTTTCTGTTCCTGCAATCTTTTGTTTTCCATGTCAAGGGCATCGTTCTTTTTCTTCATATCCCGATAGTATTGCATGGTGCTTGTGTGCCGTGCTTCAGATCCACGCACACCACGCTGCAATCCGTATTTTGCCATAACCCTTGCGTAATTATCGTGGTAGGCAATCAATGTCTGACGGTTGAACAGGTCATCGGCACACAAACGGACGGAATTGTGCTTCGGCACTCTTGCCTTTGGCTCGGTTGCCTTTCGCATCCCAAAGGGTTTTCGGGATGGTCTGCTTGCAACTGAACTGCGCCACAGTACCGTTGATTGTCACTCGTCCCATGATGGGGACAATACCGTCTTTCTCCTTGCTGCCGTACACGTAGAACAGCACTTTGAATGTACTTCTTGCCATACTCGTTTTTTTCGTTTGCAAAGTTAAATATCAACGAGTTAGACCTTGATACGCAAATCGGTGACAAACGGTGCAATAGCATCTCTCATATGTTAAATCTTACTCTTTCACGGGTAATGATTTGCAAACCATTCTTCTTAAATCCGCTTTTCTTTGCGTTTTCCGATTTTTCGGCTTGTCATCATTTGACACCGTAACAACTCTGATATAAAGTTGTTTAGCGTCATTTCTCCCGTTTTTCAAGGTTATTCCAGAGATTTTATATAACTTTGTACCATGCAAGAAAACGTGGCTTATACAGAGCAAGATATATCGACCCTAGAGTGGGATGAACACATTCGTCGGCGCCCAGGGATGTACATCGGAAAACTGGGAGATGGATCTTCGCCCGATGATGGCATTTATGTCTTGTTGAAAGAAGTGCTAGACAACTCCATCGATGAATTTGTGATGGGACAAGGGAAGAAAATAGAAATTACCCTTGACAACGGCCGTATCACCATCCGCGATTATGGGCGAGGAATCCCCCTTGGAAAGCTTAAGGACTCCGTAAGCAAAATGAATACGGGAGCAAAAATAGACTCTCATGCATTTAAGAAATCAGTAGGTCTCAATGGCGTTGGTCTCAAGGCTGTAAATGCCCTATCCACCTACTTCAGGGTGACGGCATGGCGCGACGGTCAAACAAAGAGCCTCCTCTATTCTTCGGCCAAACTAATCGAAGAGACTCCCCTAACAGAGAGTTCTGCATGCCATGGAACAGAGATCTGTTTCGAGCCTGATGCTCACCTCTTCCGTGGGTATGCATACAATGAAGACACCATCGTGTCCATGATACGCAACTACACCTTTCTCAACAAAGGTTTGGCGATATTTTTTAATGGCAAAAAATTTATTAGTAGCGACGGACTAAAAGATCTGCTCAATGAAGATCTCGCCAAGGAAGTACTCTACCCGATCATACATCTCGAAAATCAGGATATCGAAGTGGCTATCACTCATGTAGATCAGTATGGTGAAGAATTCTATAGCTTTGTAAATGGCCAATATACAACACAGGGGGGGACTCACCTGAGTGCTTTTCGTGAACAAGTAGCACGCGTAGTCAAAGAGTTTTTTCAGAAAAACTTCGAATACTCCGACATCCGAAACGGTATGGCTGCAGCCATAAGCATAAAAATCATTGAGCCGACTTTCGAGAGTCAGACAAAGACTAAACTCGGAAGTAAAGACATGGTCCCCGAAGAGCCCCATTACAAAAAAGAACCTCTTTACGGCATAAGTATTCAGAAATTTGTGGGAGACTTTCTAAAAGAAGCGCTAGACAACTATCTGCACATACACCCAGATACTGCCGAAAGTATGCTCAAGAAAATTCAAGCCAGTGAACGTGAACGAAAAAGCATGTCGGGGATCACCAAACTGGCGCGAGAAAGAGCAAAAAAAGCTAGCCTACACAACCGTAAGCTAAGAGATTGTGGCGTGCACCTCAATGACAGCAAAGCAAAAAACACCGAACTTACATCCATCTTTATAACGGAGGGAAACTCTGCAAGCGGATCTATTACTACTGCAAGAGATCCCCGATACCAAGCCGTTTTCAGTCTTAGAGGAAAACCTCTCAACACCTACGAAAAGACGAAAAAAGTAGTCTATGAAAATGAAGAATTTAATTTGCTTCAGGCAGCGTTAAATATAGAAGATGGACTTGCTGGACTTCGCTACAATAGAGTTATCATAGCTACTGATGCCGACGATGACGGTATGCACATCCGTTTGCTTTTGCTTACGTTTTTCCTGCAATTCTTCCCCGATCTGGTACGCCGTGGCCATGTATATATCCTCGAGACACCTCTCTTTAGAGTTTCCTTGCCCTTATCGCAACTGATCGCAAAAAAGCAAAAAAGTAAGAAAGGTAGTGAGCCCGAGGAAGAAACTACGATCTACTGTTATAACGAACAAGAAAAAAAAGAGGCGCTTAAGAAAATCGGTAAAAATGCACAAATAACCCGATTTAAAGGTTTAGGAGAAATCTCTTCAGATGAGTTTAAGACCCTCATCCAAGAGGAAAATATAAAACTACGAAGGGTATCGCTCAAAAAGGAAGATTCTCTGAGCCGACTACTCGATTTCTACATGGGAAAAAATACTCCAGAGCGCCAAGGATTTATCATTGACAACCTCGTTATAGAAAAAACCGAATAAACTTTCATCCAAGCATCCATATGAACCAACGTATAGCTCTTTTTGCAGGGAGTTTCGATCCCTTTACAATCGGGCACTACGACATTGTAGAAAGAGGGCTTATCCTCTTCGACAAGGTAGTCATTGCTATAGGTATCAATGATCTCAAAAAAAGTATGTTTTCGATCGATGAACGCAAAAGACAGCTGACAGATCTCTATGTGAATGAATCTCGTGTAGAAGTAATCACCTATACAGGACTCACAGCTGACATTGCGCAAAAGACGGGTGCCACAGCGCTACTGCGAGGTATCCGTAGTGGCGCCGACTATGAATATGAAAGATCTTTGGCTGATACCAATCATATGCTATGCGGTATCGAAACAGTGCTCCTATTTACCGATCAGAAGTTATCGCATATCAGTAGCCATACGGTGAGAGAGTTGCTTAGCTATGGGCGCGATGTCACGCCCTTGCTACCCCCAGGGATGCTATTGATGCCTAGAAAGCCTTAAGCCTCAACAAATCTATACAAAGACATATTACCATTTGCAACTGAAGGCACGAAGCATAATATCGCTTCGTGCCATTTCATTTTTTCTGTCTGTAGAAAAATACAACACTATATGCAAAGATAGATTCAACTATAATAGAGATATAGCTATGGAGCATCGCAGTTCCGATATGGACAGGTTTCTTTTTTTTCTATAGAAGAGTAGACATTGCTCTTATAAAGCAAAGAGTAGAATACATAGTATACAGCTCTCTTTTTTTCACATACAATAGCGCAATTCTGGTCGGTCAATGTACGATTAAAATAGATCCGAATCAAGAAAAAAAGCGATCAGGACAAAAATAATGACGAATCAGAATCGAAAAAAAGATAGATCCGAATCGAAGGACCTACCTTTATCTACAAGAGAATAGAGCTATCGCTCGTTTAATAAAGAAAGCACATACAATAGCGCTTACTATCTATTTCTGAGAAGATGCTGTGATGAGCGAAATAACAATAACGAATTTATTATCATCAAAAATAAGCATACTCCGAAATGGGAGTATGCTTATTTTACTATAGTTGGGTAATCGGATAAAGAGCTTACACTTATTTCAGACCGCGAAATTCTAGCAGAGGATTAATATCCGCCTCTTGATGGCCTGTGTAATCTGTAAATACCTTCATTAAATCCTCACTATTACCTTTTGATAAGATTGTTGCACGGAAGCGATCAGCATTGTCGCGAGTCAGTCCGCCATTCTTCTCCATTGTTTTGTATACATCATGGCATAGTACTTCGGTCCATAGATAGGCATAGTAACCCGCCGCGTAACCATTACTCATGATATGACGGAAGTAGGTAATACCATAACGCGGAGGAATAGAAGGATAATAGACGCCGTACTTCTTCAGTGTTTCTTCTTGGAATTGGTCAACATCCGCAATATTATTGATCTGATCGACACCCATAGTATGGATGGTCATATCGATTAGAGAGGCTTCTATATTTTCTGCTAATGGATATGCCTGATTAAACTCAGCTGCTCGAAGCATTTTTTCTTTTATGTCATTGGGCATTACCTCTTGTGTCAGATAATGACGTGCATAACGTGCAAAAACTTCGGGGTCACTCGCGGCATGCTCATTGAATTGCGATGGCATCTCTACGAAATCCCTAGGCACATTAGTACCAGATATTTTGGGGTACTTCTGACTGGCAAAAATCCCATGTAAAGCATGCCCAAACTCGTGGAACATTGTCGTCACATTATCCCAAGAGATGAGGGCGGGCTGGCCTTTTGCAGGTTTGGGATTGTTACATACATTGTATATAACAGGTTTTTGATCGAGTAAATAACTCTGTTCTACGAAATTGCTCATCCATGCTCCCCCTGATTTTTCAGGACGTGAGTAAGGATCGAAATAGAAGAGCGCTAATGTTTCACCATTCTTATCAAAAACTTCCCATACAGTAATATCTTCCTGATAAGTCGGGATATCATCTCTTTTTTTGAAAGTTAGGCCATACATTTTCTCTGCAGCATAGAATACCCCATTGATCAGTACGCTATCCACTTGGAAATATTGATTGAGCAAGGTCTCATCAACACCATATTTCTCTTTGCGTAGCTGCTCGGCATAGTAGTTCCAATCCCAAGCGGTGAGTTCGTAATCGTTGCCACAAGTTTTACGGGCATAGGCCTGTATCTCATTTTTATCGGCCTCTACCTTACTCTTGGATAAATTAGCTAGCTTTGCAAGCATTGCAAACACATTGTCGGGCTTTTGTGCAAGAGCATCACTCAGGCTCCATGAAGCGTAATCGGGAAAACCCAATAATTTTGCTTTTTCTGCACGAAGCAATGCGATCTTTTTCACAAGTTCCTTGGTATCGTTCTTATCGCCCATCTGACAACGATTGATCGATGCTTCAAATATTTTTTTACGTGTAGCCTCTTTTTTCAGATTTACTAGTATTGGTTGCTGGGTCGTATTTGCTAGGTATATGCCATACTTACCTTTTTGATTTTCCTTTTTCGCGACCTCTTCAGCAGCCTTCATCTCGGCTTCAGGCAAACCTTCAAGTTCATCCTTATCAAAAAATAGGGGCGTTGCCGTTGCTACAGTCAAACGCTGACTAAACTCCGTTGTAGCCGAAGCTAACTGAGTGTTGAGGTCTGCCAAGTGCTTTTTATCTTCAGCACTAAGGAGAGCTCCAGCCTTTACAAAATCGTCGTAATAAACCTTAAGGATACGTTTATCTTCTTTGTCTAGAGTGCTCTGATCTCCCTCGTAAACAGCTTTGATACGTTGAAAAAGTTGATCATTTAGGTTAATCTTGTTACTGTGCTCGGCAAGCTGTGGCGCAAGTTTTGCTTCCAGTGCATCAAGTTCTTTGCTTGTATGAGCAGAGGTCATAGCAAAAAAGACTGAGGAGACACGATGTAGCAACTGTCCGCTCTTTTCGAGAGCTACAATAGTATTTTCAAAGGTTGGCGCCTCTTTATTGTCTATAATGGCTTGTATTTCTTCGGCATGCTGCCTCATTCCTTCTTCAAATGCAGGTTCATAATCCCCGAATTTTATCGTATTGAAATCAGGAGCTCCGAGATAAAGATCACTGGGATGAACAAATGGATTTTTGGAAAGATCTTTCTTTCCCTGCTGTGAATTGCAAGATACTAACATAGTAGCCAAAAATACTGTGATTAGGAATAGTTTCTTTTTCATAATTGTCGAGTCGTCTTTATTGTGATTAAAAGAGAGGTATATCGTCGCTAGTTGCAGGAGTCTCTCCTGTTTCAGCGTTTTTTTGATTCAGTCTTTGGAGCATTTTATCAATTTCAAGATCGGCTTTTGTCAGTTTATCCTTACAAAAAGAGATAAGATGGACAGCCTTTTCCGTAAGTTCGAGTAATAGATCTACATCCAAAGCGCCCCGCTCAATTTGCTCGATAATATCATTTAGTTGCCCCATAGCCTCGTTATAGGTCAGCTCATGAGTGATTTTAGTATCCATAATTAATCGTTATAAATAAAAACTGTTTCGCTCAGTATTATAACTTACAATCACCACGAAACAATGGTATTTAGAATTCTCTAACCTCCAGGTATGCAAGGAGGTCCTCAAAAGCTTGCTTGGCTTTGGAATCTTCAAAAGCAGTCAGTTCGCTACGTGCTTTTTGCAGGAGTTCTGCCAGTTTATCACAAGCTGCTTCAATGCCACCCAATTGTTTCGTTATGGCAATCAAGGCCTCACCTGCATGCGCGTCTGTAGCAATCTCCTTACGCCACTTCTCAATTTGTATTTTTTCCTGTTCAGAGGCTTTACCATAGGCATAGATAAGAGGAAGCGTCACTTTTCCTTCCTGAAGATCTAGACCCGTAGGCTTGCCAATTGTTTCTCTGTCTTGAAAATAATCAAAGATATCATCCTTGACTTGAAAAGCCATTCCTATGGTCTCACCTAAGACGAAAAGGCTTTTTGCTTGTTTGGCATTAGCCCCAGCAGTAGAAGAGGCGATCATGGTAGCTACCTTGAAAAGAGAAGCCGTTTTTTTGTCGATGATATCAAAGTATTCCTCCTCCGAAATAATCGTATCTCTATGGGTTGCCTTGATTTGAGAAAGCTCTCCTAAGGCTAATTTTTGCGCGACCTCAACCAGCAATAGCACTGTATCCTTGGATGCGTGCCTAAGACCATTAAGCATAGCGGTGGATAGGAGGTAGTCTCCAACCAATACAGCTACGTGATTGTTGTATATGACATTAAGCGTAGGATGCCCTCGGCGTGTATCGCTGTTGTCGATCACATCGTCATGAATGAGCGACGAAGTATGAAGCATTTCCATAAAAACGGCCAAATGCACCGCCTCATCTGTAACGCGATCCGCAATTAAGAGCGATGAAAGAGCTACGATTAAAGGACGTATATGCTTGCCATTGGCATGACGAAGATGGTTAAGAGTCTCATCGACAACTGGATCTTTTTGTTCAAATTGCTGAGCAAAAAAAGATTGAAAGCGAGGAAAAAAATCCCCAGTAGAGGCCTGTATTCTTTGGAGTGGGTTCATATCTTTATGTACAAAGATAGTCAATTATTTATACCTGAACAATAACTCATAGAAAATAAATAATCGTTACGTTTTATATATTTTACTGCGAATACTATTAAAAAGATTGGTTTCATCTTTCGGGCTATCGCCAGACTCGACTTGAGAAACAACTAATAATATATCTCCTTCGTGTAGTAATAAATGGCCTTTAGGCACTATGAAACGGTTTTTACGCCGGATCAGTATAACAAGTTCTTTCTCGGTAAGCTGTAAGTTTTTCATTCGCGCACCACTTTTCAGCATCTCTGCAGTAACTTTCCGCTCTTCCATATTAGCACCTGTTTCTTCGGGTAACTCCACGCCGACAAAACTACCCTCGGGGGGTGCGGGGGTCGCTAGGCGAAGTCTCTTAGCAAATGGGGTAATCGTCATTCCTTGAATCAACAAGGAAAAGAGTGTGACAAAGAAAACAACATTAAAGATAATCGAACCTTCCATCACATGACGAACGACGGGATAAGTAGCGAAAAGAATCGGTGCAGCACCACGCAGACCGACCCAACTAACAAAAAATCTAGCCTTGAGAGAGAGTTTCCTCACAAAAGAGAGTGACATAAAGCAGGCCAGAGGACGCGCTAAAAACATGATAAAGAGACCTACAGGTATAGAAAGGGGAGCCAATCGAATCATTTCTGCCGGATTGACAAGTAGTCCCAGTAAAATAAATAAAATAATCTGTAGAAGCCAAGTAATACCATCAAAAAAACGGTTGATAATACCACGATGTACTATATGTAGGTTGCCTACGGTGAGGCCTGCGATATAAGCAGTGAGATAGGCATTACCACCAAGCCACTGACTTACACCAAAAGAAAAAAAGACAATACTTAGCAATAATATTGGGTACAATGTAGTATTGGGGATATTAGTTTTATTGATGATAAGCGTAGCCAGTTTACCAAAGAGCCAACCTAAGAAAGCTCCAAGGATAAACTGCAATAAAAAAGACTTGAATAGATAGGCTACGGAGATATTACCTTGCAACAAATAGTCGATCAAAATAATTGTAAGCATATAGGCCATAGGGTCATTGCTTCCACTCTCCAGTTCGAGCATCGGTTTGAGATTTTCTTTAAGGTGTATTCGCTGACTGCGAAGTATACCGAATACAGAGGCGGAATCCGTACTACTCATGGTTGCAGCCAATAGTAAAGAAAATGGAAACGAAAAAGCAAGGGAAAGAAAAGAACTTCCTGAATAATAGTAAATAAAAAAGCCAGTAAACAAAGTCGTAAGCAGCACACCCACAGTAGATAAAAGGATACCAGGCAAAGCCACTTTTTTTATCACAGCGATTTGAGTATCCATGCCTCCCGTAAAAAGGATGATAGAAAGAGCCACCATGCCTATTTTTTGCACCAAATGATCGTTTTGGAAATCATACCCTAGGCCATCAGTACCAAAAAGCATTCCTGTGAAGAGAAAGAGCAACAAAGTAGGTATTCCAAATTTTGCTCCAACTTTTCCCATAAGGATAGCTACAAATATCAGTAAAGAAGCAAAAATCATTAGTAGTGTCGTATCCATAGCCAAGCAAATAAGATTCAGCAAGAAGTGCTGCCACAAAAAAAAACATACTCTTCCCTTATTGGAGAGAGCATGTAAATATTTTACCTATAAACCATCTCAATTAAAATATAGGAAAGGTAACTTCGACTACTCCTGAGGCATAGGTGAGGGAGGGGCCAAAAAGTCTACAAAGCATAGAGAAGCCAACGCTGTACCATAACGCTTGGTAATGGTAATACCCTCTGTAATAAAATTGAGTTCCCCAAGATAGTATTGGCTATAGGTTTTCAGATGAAGATCATTGATCACGCGGATCAATCTAGACTCTAGTTCTTCGATACGGTATCTGCCATTTACTTCGCAAACGAGACCTCCGACTTTTTCGTCGAAGTTTTCATCCTTATACATCCAAGCGTAGACGATACCAGCAGAGACAAACTCATCCTGATATCCGTGACTTACACTCATGATCGTCTTCATCTCACTGCCAAATGGCGGCATATCTATTTCGTCCATAGAGGCCAAATGTGCCGTAGCGGGAATCACCGAACTATACGTCATAATATTATAGTCTGAGATACCCGCATCGTAGAGGGCCATGTGATAGCTACCTGCATGTAACTCTAAATCTGACTCACCACTACCTTTTGTAATAAAAAAAGTATTGGGTATAAGGTTTCCGTACAAATTGGTCATTTTGAAAAATCTCAATAAGCTTAAACTAACTATCTATCTATTTGATAAGAGTGTTTTCTATTTTGCAATTGCAAAGTTACTAAATCTTTATCTTCTAATAGGCTTTTCCTTTTTAATCTTTTTCTTTTTTCCCTGAGGGGTCTTATGTGGCTCTCTTTTTTTTGCTTTATTCCCTCTTTTCTTATCTTTTTTCTTGTGAGGGGTATAGTGGTACTCAGGGCCATCCCCCAAGGCAACTGGTAGAGGAAGAGTAGAGATTGTCGTTTTCAAGGCGGTTTGTAACTTATCGAACGCTGAGCACTCCTTGTCCGTAACAAGAGATATTGCAAGACCATTACCATCAGTTCCTCGCGCTGTACGCCCGATACGATGTACATAATCCTCGAAGTCTCTCGGCAAGTCGTAATTGATCACGACATCGATATCATCAATATCAATACCTCTAGCGACAATATCTGTCGCTAGCAGAATGGCAATGTTACCCGCTTTGAAATCCCGCATTACGACATCGCGTTCTTTTTGATCTAAGTCTGAGTGCATGACTGCCAATGGCATTTTTTCTTTCTTCAGTTGCTCGAAAAGCTTATGGACAGTTTTCTTAGAAGAGGCAAAAACTACAACCTTCTTGTTGTTGGAGGCACTCTGAAGTAGAAAATCTTTGAGCAAAGTTTTTTTCTGTGCTTCGTAGCAGATATATGCACACTGAAGAATGCTTTCTCTGGGCTTTGATATCGCAATTTCTACTTTCACTGGGTCTTTGAGTAGAGACTCCGCAAGACGTTTTATTTTCTCGGGCATCGTTGCAGAAAATAAGGCGATCTGACATAGCGGTGGCATTTGCTTGCGTATAGCAAGAATATCTTCATAAAAGCCCATTTCAAGCATTCGGTCAGCTTCATCTATAACAAGATAGGAAGCCTCCTCGATTGTAGCCTGTTTATTGATAATCAGATCCATCAGTCGTCCGGGCGTAGCCACGATAATATCCACTCCCCTCTGCATGCTCCTTTTTTGTTGCTCCCATACGATACCATCTGTACCGCCATAAACAGCAATGGACGATACACCTACAAAATAGCCAAATCCCTGGATCTGACGGTCTATTTGCTGGGCCAATTCTCTCGTTGGAACGATGACAACAGCTTTCAATTGGCTTTCAGCAAATTCGTCTCTGTGTATACGATTAATGATCGGCAGTAAATAAGCAGCTGTCTTACCTGTACCGGTCTGAGCGACACCCAGTAAATCTTTTTTTTCAAGTAGAGGGGGGATCGCAAGTTCCTGTATGGGAGATGCTTCGATAAAGTTCATGCTCTCAATACCATCGAGCACTTCATCATCTAGGTCAAACTCGTCGAAAAACATATTACTATAAAATCAATTCTAAGTGGAGCGTATCGCGACATTATTATGTAACTCAAAGTTACAAAAAAACTCATGAATAAAACGAAAATCGCATCGAGAGCAAATAAAACTCTAGGGTAAACTATCTTTTAAAAGAAAAAATGGGTCGTACTGCGTGCTATGCAATGAAAGCAATCTTTGCAGCTATTATCAGAAAAGATCTGTTTAGGAAGGATTTTAGTTTGCCCTTACATACATAACCTATACTTACGAGCAATTCGAAAAAGGAGATTATATAAGATACAGCATAATCGGAATTCCTCATTACAAAAAAAACAGCCAAGATAGTTCACTACCTATCTTGACTGATATCGTGCCCAGAGCCGGGATCGAACCGGCACGAGTTTTACCCCATCGGTGTTTGAGACCGACGCGTCTACCAATTCCGCCATCTGGGCTAAAATACATAGAAGCGTAGCTGCTTAATTCAAGGCTGCGATCTATATATTCTAGAGGCTCGCGTCTGCAAAGATACTTTTTTTTTGAATAACAATCACTATTTTCTCCAAATTATTTCTCTTTTTCTTGGAAGTATGCTATCGTAGCTTCTTTGTCGAGTGCTAACTGACGAACCAAATCTTGGCTTGAAGAAAAGCTTTTCTCTGCTCGAATAAAGTGCTTTACCCATAATCTAAGATGTTTACCATATAGATCACCATCATAATCAAAAATATTGACTTCCGTTACTCGATCCAATCCCTTAGCAATAGTAGGTCTCTTTCCTATGTAGAGCATTCCTTTTTTTATTTCCTTGTCATCCATATCGACTTCAACCGCGTAAACCCCATCTACTGGGAGCATCTTATAGCGACTAGAAAAGGAGAGATTCGCGGTAGGGTAACCAAAATGACGACCAATACCATCACCTCGAACAACGCATCCTTGTATCATGTATGGATGACCCAACAATGCGTTGGCGTTATCCAACTGAGCATTGTGCAAGGAAGAGCGTACACGAGTACTGCTGTAAGGAAGGCCTTCTACATCTACCGCCTCGCTGATGTGCATGAGTTCCATCCCCTTACTAGCAGCATATTTGCGATATTCTTCGATACCTTCGCCTTCTATAGGTCGTCCGAATCGGTGATCATAACCTATGACAAAAACAGCTACATGAAGAAGTTCTGCAATGATCTCCTGAATAAAGGTACGACTATCCATTTGCGACATTTCTTTGTCGAAATGCAATATGCAGAGAAAGTCTATACCGGAACGCTCCAATAGGCATTTTTTTTCTTCAATATCGCTAAGAAGTTGATACTCTATATCAGGGCGTAGTACTGCAACAGGAGGCTCAAAAAAGGTAATTGCCATGGAAGGGAGAGCTCGAACTGCAGCCTCATTTTTGACATTGTCGATCAAGTGTTGATGACCTCGGTGAAAACCGTCAAAAACTCCCATTGTAGCTACAAAAGCTTGAGGAAGTAAGGCATTTTCGGATAGGGATAGTTTTCCAGTTTTGTCTCTTCTGATATTTATCGTATCCATAATTCTGGATTTTGTTTATTACGTTCGTACCAGAGTTGAAAGTGCAATATCGTATTTCCCTCGTTAGTAGCGACGACACCGATAGTCTGTCCTGTCTTTACCTTCTGACCGGTGGATACGTTTACGGAGGAAAGATTGGCATATACCGTCAAATAATTCCCGTGGCGGATGATGATGGAAGTATTGTATCCAGGTAAAACAAAGACCTTGGTAACGACCCCATCAAAAACCGCTCTTGCGTGTGTTCCCTTAGGCACTTTTATATCAATACCCGCATTGTTTGTTTGTACTTTGCTGGCGGCCTTGTGTTGCTGAACTCCAAAGTGTGATATTATCGTGTACTGACCATTCACGGGGACTAGTAGGTTGCCTTTATTTCCAGCAAAACTTCCAGATAGCTTTCGTTCCTCAGCGGTCATGGCATAGCCACCTTTATTCACCGCGACGCGCTTTTCAGTTTTACCACCTTTTTTATTGGCTTCGCGAGCCTTACGATCCGCCTCTGCGATTTCATAAGCAATGCGTTCTTCTATCTTTTTATTGAGAGCATTGGCTTGCTGCTGGTATTTATTTCGTAGCTTCTGTAGTTTTTTTTCTTGTCCTTTTAGTGTAAGAAGTTCCTGACCAGTAGCTCTGTGCTGGGCTTCGAGTTTATTCTTTTCTTTTTCCCGCACGGCTAGCAAAGAACTCTTGTCTTTCTTATGCAAGATTATCGATCGCTGTGTAGCTAAGATCTGATTACGCGTACTTCGGAGAGCTTCTGCGGCCTGCTGATTGGCACGTGCATATTGGGTGATAAATCGTGAGCGACGAATACCCTGATCAAAGTTTTTACTCGATAAAATAAAAACTAATTTATCCGTACTATTCTTTTGCTTTTGCAAGGCGAGCAAGCTACGCTCATAGCTTTTCTTATGGATCTCTTCTTGATTGCGAAGGTGCAATTCTTGCAGCGCCAAAGAGTCAATACTCTGTGAAAGGGCCTTGATCTCAAGATCTAAGATAGATAGTGCTTTTTGTCGCTGAGCGACTTGCTTCTTCAGCAATTGTTCTTCTCGCTGCTTCTTGCTTTTATTGGCTCTGACATTTTTTATTTCTTGTTCGGTCTTAGCGACTTGCTCAAGAGCCTTTTTGCGTTGACGCTCGAGTTCTAAAACCTTTTTCGACTTCGCCTGAGAAAAGGCTACCCCAGCAGAAAGAATAAGAAGAACAAAAATGAAAAAGAATCTAAGAAAACGCATAAGCATTTATATCAAAAGGATGGTGATAGAATCCAACAACTAATCGACGAAGGAAAAAGAACCCAGTAGCGAAAACAGGTCGTACAGAGAGAGTCTTCGATAAGAGGAGAGGGAAGGGCGCTGTATCATCTCCCTAATGACAGATGGGGTTGACTCTTTTGGTGTAAGCGATAGCTGCATAGAAAAAGGTTCTGAATACTGATGTGAAGCCCTCGGCGTTGGAGGGTCATATCTTAGTGAGATCTCTTGAGGGTATCCACCGAGAGTTGTTTCAGTATAACGCTCATACGTCATCTTCAATAAATTATCGGGGCTTTGCTCCGGAGAAATGAATAAACGCATAGGACGAAAAATATCCGGATCCAATAAGTAAGTAAAAATAAATGGCGTGCGCTTAGCGGTAAACGAAAACGTCGTATTTAGCGGAGCATCAAGCAGCTGCTCATAAGGGAGCATATAGCCAAACAATAAGCGTTCTATAAGGTCGTAAGAAAGGTCAACATTGAGATTTTCTGACAACGCCTGATAGGAACTCTCCACATAGGTTTTTTCTATCTTATTTACAAAGAGGACACCGGTCGGAAAGCAATAAATACGTGCAACTTCCATAAGAGGTATCGGGCGTATGGATAGCATAAAGCCCTCCGATGGATAGACAGAGAGGCGTAGCGATGAACTGAGCGTTTGACCTTTTGCTTCCATCTCTATGGTACCAGTACACTGAAATGGCTTTGATAAAGGGAGAGTCGCTAAGAACTGGTCTCTTACCTCCTTATCGGGTTTCGATCTATCGATACTTTCACGCCCTGGCTTCGAATCAACTACTTTTTTCTTGATCTGACATGCATTCAGTAGTAACGAAGATGCTACGAATAATACAAAAACATAATATTTAATGGAGTTCATTGCAATGTTATTTCCCATTAGTCTGCTCCAGACGATCAGCTTTTTCTCGCTGAATAATCGCCTCATTCTTTTTGCCTTGCACTTCAAGGATATCTGCATATCTTCTGAAAAGTGCTGCTTTTGGGGGATCTGCATGCTCTATTGCCCGCCTTATATATATCTCTGCCATGACATAGTCCTTATTGAGCATTAGCAAATAGGCATAAGTATCCAATATTGTAGGATTGTCTTCAGCTATTTCATTTGCTTTTTGGACCATGGAGAGAGCCTGTTTTAGCTTTTTTCCTTCGAGGCCTAAGTAATAGGCATAATTATTTAAAATCATAGCATCATTCTGGTTGTAGCGAAGAGCATTTTCATATAGATCGAAGGCCTTATCAACGTTCCTACGCTCGTAATAGAGGTCGCCCATAGATGCCAAGATACTCGCTCGTAAGGTAGCATCCTCTGCGTTCTCTTTTACTATGGGTAAAGTAAGCGCTTTCTGCCACAAGGCTAAAGCTTTTTCTTCGTCTCCCTGTAACTGAGCGACACCGCCTAAGACAAGATAAATACGAAGTTTCTGCGGACATCGTCTAAGACCTTCTTCACCTACTCTGCATGCTTGCTCTAATTGACCTTCCGTAACATAGAGTCCGATGAGAGCCTCGTAAAGTTTATCTTTCTCGGGGAAACGAGCAACCATCAACTTCAATTGATCATTGTATGCCTGCTCTTGCGAGACACTGTACAAGACGGAAAGAAGCAATTCTTGGGCGTCATAAGAAGATGGGTTGGTACGAGCTAAATCTTGTACGATGGGTAGATACTCTGCTAGTGAGTTCTTATCCGTTTGGTCCAGAGAAATAATGCTGACCACCCTCTCAGTTTTTTCCTCTGTAGACAAAGCGTTGAGAGATATCAACTCTTTCAATGAAGCGATAGCTCCTTTTCTATCTCCTTTATTAAGGTACAATACCGCTTCAAAAACGAGCATATCGGCATCAGGAGTGCGTCTAGCTTTGCTCTTTTTGATTAGATCCAAAGCATCGTCATATGCCCCTACTGATAATAATTTTCTTGCCACCGAAAGAACTTTTTGCGGATCTGTCTCTTCTAGCGACACATTAGCTGAGATTACTTTTTTGGCAATATCTGTCCTACCCGAGGAAGCGAGGATTTGAAGCAACAACTGCTCTTTTTGATAGTTCTGAACCTCGGAGGGTCCTTCTGCCGGGAACGAATCTAATATTTTGATCGCTTTATCAAACTCTTTTTGTTCGGCATAAGCGGAAGCCAACAAGATCAGCGCCTCATAGTTTTCGGAGTTCAGCGTTATATGTTTATTTAATACCTCTATTGCAGATGACGTTTGCCCCTTGGACACATAGTGAGCAAAGAGCAATTTGGCATATTCGCCATTAGATGGCGATAGATCAAACGCTTTTTTTAACCAAAAAGCTTGCATTGTTTCGTAGCCTTGGGGCAACGCTTGACCTATAGTCACTGCGATCTCCGCCGAAGGAGACAACGCATAGCCCATTTGAAGCAACCGCAAAGCTCTACCATAGCGGCCTAATAGTTGCTCCGAAAGAGCGGCGCGGTATAGCTGGTCAGCACTGTTTTTTTCGTAGAAAGAGGTTGTATCTGCTTCCGTCGCCAAAACCGAAAGAGCAGATATCTGCAACAAAAAAAAGATTGTAATATGGGAAAAAAGCGATTTTCTTAGTCCACCTTGTCTCATAAGGGATCTATTCCGTTAAATTCCTGTATGACCAAAGCCTCCCATTCCACGAGGGGTTTCATCGAGCTGATCTACGTCGCTCCACTCTACTCGCAGATAAGGAGCAACGATCATTTGTGCAATACGATCCCCAGGATATATTGTCTGCGGGTTACTACTAAGATTAATAAGAATCACCCCTATTTCACCACGGTAATCAGCATCTATTGTCCCAGGAGAATTAGCCACAACCAATCCTCTTTTAAGCGCAAGACCACTACGGCTACGCACCTGTGCTTCGAAGCCCGTAGGCAATGCTATTGATAAGCCGGTAGGAATCAAGCGTCGCTCCATTGGGGCTAAAGTTATGGGCTCTTCAAGATGGGCAGCAATATCCATGCCTGCCGCATGCACCGTAGCATAGGTAGGCAAATTGTTTTTCGAACGGTTTATAACCTTTACTTTTAGTCCTGACATGAATAGCAACCTTTGGCCATTTACCTCGCTAAGGTACAAAATTTTTATCTACTAACAAATGAAAACGGTGATATATAATGAATACGAAGAGGTAAACAAATATCAGAGAAATGAAGTATCTCCATGCTTAGATACCCGATGGCAAGAAAATGATGTAGCACGATGCTAATCGTTCTGCTATTCAAACAAAAAAGAAAAGAGAAAGCGTGTGTGTGGAGGAGAGACATATTTCAGATGTTTTTTGGAATATCGCCACAGCCAATATTATCAGAATTATGTATCTTTGTAACCTGAAAATAGTGCTATAACATCGAGAAAAAAGCTATTTCCAAATAGAAACTTAACATAAAACATCGTCATAACGTGAAAAACAATATAAAAGTGGGCGATATGGTCCGCTACCTCAATGCTCAAGGAGGAGGAAGAGTGGCCCGTATCGAAGGAAAAATCGCTTGGATAGAAGATCCTGATGGTTTTGAACTTCCTACTCCGCTAAATGAGTGTGTCGTTGTTGCAGAAAAAGACACCTTCGTACCAGCTTATACTCCACCTCAGAAAGAAAGTATATCTAGTGAACTCAAACCTAGTATAGAGAATGAATCCGAAAAACAACGCGAATTCATAACACCTCCTATGCCTCACCTTCTTATGCCTGAGCGAGCGGATGGGGACAACTTGTCCATTTATATGGCTTGGGTGATGGTGACGCCTACACAACCAGCGATCTCACCAATAGAATGCTATCTGATAAATGACAGCAACTATACCCTTTCCTTTCAATTAGTTGCTGAGGAGGGAAGTGGTATGTGCAAGATTATTTTCGAGGGAGAATTAGAAAGAGACACCAAACTCTTTATTGAAGAGATAAAACCTCAAAACTTACACCAGCGTGAAACGCTCTATCTGCAATACATACCTTTCAAAAGAGAAAAAAGTTTTGCTCTGAAAGATGCACGCACCATTAAAGTGCATTATGATGTACTCCGCCTATTGAAAAAGCACGCCTATGTGGACAACGACTTTTTCGATGAAGGAGCGATAGTCATTCCCATCATAGAAAGAGATGTACTTGCATCCAAGACCGTTCTTCCGACAAAAGAATTGGAATCTCTGATAAATAATACAGCATCTGAAAAAAATGCCACGTCTCCAGTACATGCTAGGAAAAGCAAGGCTAAAAACAAGAGAAAAAAGGAAGATAAACCGATAGAAATAGACCTGCACGCCCATCTACTGGTAACACATCCAGAAGAGTACTCTCCTGGTGATTTGCTTGCTATTCAGATGACTGAGTTCCGCAAGGTGATGGACGAGATAAAGCATAACAAAGGGACTAAAGCGGTTTTTATTCATGGAAAAGGAGAAGGGGTTTTGCGTAAAGCTATACTAGATGAACTCAAACGTCACTACCCTAAAGCATCAGCACAAGATGCCTCTTTCAAGGAGTATGGCTTCGGAGCTACACAAGTTACTATCCATTAATCCCAATCGGTATGGCTACGGAAATAGAACGTAAATTTTTGGTTACGGATCTCAGTATTGCCAAAAATATGGCAACACGTATAATACCCATCACACAAGCCTATCTTGCTGTAGGAGATGACGAGGGGCTTACTGTCCGTGTGCGCATCACACCCGACCGCTGCCTGCTAACCATAAAAAGTATAAGTGATGAAGATGGGATCAGCCGAAAAGAATGGGAATACGAGCTACCTGAAAGCGATGCACGAACAATGATGATGCAAAAGCTTTTGGGCTATATCGAAAAAGAACGTTGTATCGTCCCTTATAAAGGAAAACAATGGGAAGTAGATGTCTTCCACGATGAATGGGAAGGACTCGTTTTAGCAGAAATCGAGCTGCATGATCCAAAAGAAGAATTCGATATTCCGCCCTTCATCGGTAAAGAAGTTACAGGAGATCCTCAGTATTACAATTCTTCCCTAGGCGAAGAAGCAATCGCTAAGAAAAAGAAACGATAACTATAAGGAATATAATCATGAAAACAAAAAAGCTCCTACTGAGTTTAGTGCTATTTCTTTCTACTCTTCCTCTCTTTGCAGATGGAGGGATGTGGACGTTGGATAAAATAAATACACAAATAGCACAAATGAAAAAACTCGGGTTAAAACTCGAAGCAAACGATATTTATGATCCATTGGGAAATCCCGACCTGCAAGATGCTGTAGTTTTTTTCGATGGAGGATGCTCTGGTGTCTTAGTTTCTTCTGAATCCCTTCTTTTGACTAACCACCACTGTGGATACGACAAAATACAGCAGCTTAGCTCTGTAGAAGCCAATTATTTGCGAGATGGATACATGAGCAAAGACTATAGAGAAGAGCTTCCTTGCCCTGGACTTGAAGTAGAAATGGTTCGTGAAATACGTGATGTAACTAAAGAGGTACAAGAACTACTCAGAAAAAATAAAAAGGAGTTCAAGACAGGTATGGAGTACCTCTCTCCTCAGTACCTCTCGGCACTTACCCCACAAATCATAAAAAACATGGAAAAGAAAGGGTACCGCTATGAGATCAAAGCTTTCTACGGGGGCAACAAATACTACATGTTTATCAATAAGGTATTCAAGGATGTACGTCTTGTAGCGACACCACCTAGTGCTATTGGTAAGTTTGGCGCTGATACAGACAACTGGATGTGGCCACGACATACAGGAGATTTTTCTATTTTCCGCTTATATGCAGATAACGAAGGCAATAGCTATGAATACAACAAAAACAACAAGCCTTACAAAGCCCCTCGATGGGCAAAAGTAAGCGGGAAGGGAGTCGACCGCGATGACTTTGTTATGATCATGGGCTTTCCCGGCCGTACCTATCACTATTTTACTGATGCTGAAGTCGATGAATGGGGAAATATCGACAATAATATACGCATAGAAATGCGTGGTATTCGCCAGGATATTATGATGGAAGCCATGCGCGCAAATGAAGCAACCAATATTCAGTATGCCGCCAAATATGCCAATTCTCAGAATGTTTATAAGAGAGCTCAAGGCGCTAACTGGGCAATAGAAAAAAGACATCTGGTAGAAATGAAGAAACAGCAGCAGATGGCCCTTTTAGCCGAAGCAGAAAAGATGCACGATAGCAAAGCGATCTCTGCGACCAACGCCATTGCAAAGGCCATTCAAGGGCGAAAATCGCTACGTCGTCGACTACAGTATCTCACTGAAGGAGTACTATATGGGATAGAAGCCGCTTTATCTCCTATACCATCCAAAGAGCTTTTCTCTAATAACAGAGTAGAACGCCAAAAGGCCAAAGAAAAACTGAAAAAAGACTTTCACGAGAAATTCTTCAATAAAGACTACGACCCGCAATTAGATCGTAAAATCGCGAAAGGGATGCTGGAGAGGTACTGCCAAAGAATAGAAAAAAAGTTTTGGCCCAAAGCTATTCAGCAAGGAGTAGAAAAGCAAGGTAGCATAGTAGCCTATGTAGACTACATTTTCGACAATTCCGTTTACGCCCCAAAGGAAAGATTTGATACGTTCATACAACAATCCGACTATACGGCATTACAAACGGATCCTATGCTCACTTTTGCCTCTTCGATACGAGATGAATATCTGTACCTAAGCAGAGAACTTTTGCCGTTTGACGCACCTTTGGCAAACGCTCAGAAGGACCTCATTAACGCCCATATGCAGTATGCTAAAGGAAAGGAATTATGGCCCGATGCCAATCTTACCTTGCGCTTCACCTATGGAAAAGTACAAGGCTATATCCCTAGAGACAACGTAGCCTATGGACACCAGACTACCATGATCGGAATCATGGAAAAAGAGGACCCAACCAATCCCGAATACGTCGTACCTGATCGACTCAAACAGATATACCAAAACAAAGAGTATGGACCCTATGCAAATAAAGACGGGCTTATGCCTGTAAACTTCTGCGCAACGACACATACGACAGGCGGCAATAGTGGTAGCCCCGTATTTAACGCAAAAGGAGAACTAGTGGGTCTCAACTTCGACAGAAACTGGGAAGGTGTAGGTGGCGATATCGAATATCTACCCGACTACCAAAGAAGTATCATTTTAGATATCCGATATTTACTCCTCATTGTCGATAAATTTGGAGGAGGAAGTCGCCTGATCCAAGAGATACAGCCCGTTTTTTAATAAGATAACACCATGAACAACGAATTCCTTGAATTAGAAGAAAAGATTGTTGCCATGCTTCGCACGGTCTACGACCCTGAGATCCCTGTAAACATATATGACTTAGGCCTAATATACAAAGTCGATGTCAATGAAGGAGGAAATGTTGCGATCACCATGACACTCACAGCTCCTGCATGCCCTGCAGCCGACTTTATTCTCGAGGATGTACGCCTGAAAACGGAGGCGGTGAAGGGGGTAAGCCGTGTGGATATAGAACTCACTTTCGATCCCCCTTGGAGTGCGGATATGATGAGCGAAGAAGCCAAACTCGAACTTGGATTCCTATAAATCACATAGATTGTATATTGTAGGCTATTGGGATATTGCCACATAGCCTACATTTATTTTCTATAGCAGCTAATTCATCATGCCTAAAGACAAGATATTCTTCACATCCGATGCACATCTTGGATCTCCTGTTCATACTTCATCTATTGCCACAGAACGCTCTTTGGCAGCATGGATGGAATCCGTAGAAGCGGAGGCAAAGGCCATCTATTTCTTAGGTGATATGTTGGACTTTTGGATGGAGTATCGCACGACGGTGCCTAAAGGGTTCATACGCTTTTTAGCCACAATGGCGCGCCTTCAGGAAAGAGGAACTGAGATCCACTATTTGGTGGGCAATCATGATCTTTGGCTCAAGGACTATTTCCAGAAAGAATTGGGAATAGAAGTGCATCATCATCATTTTTTCTTACAAGAGTCTCTATGCCGATTTCGCTTATCGCATGGCGATGAAGAGTATCGCTTGCATAGTCGTACGGAAGATTTACTATACCGACTATTTCGCAATAAGATAGCACAACTGCTGGCAAGATCTATTCATCCACGATGGTTACTACCTCTTGGTAGTAGGAGTAGTGTGGTAAGCCGAAAAAAAGGATACGAAAAAGATCGTAAGACCAGTAACCTGTCTCAAGAGTGGATCGTAGAATGGGCAAAGGAAAGGTCCCTACAGTTGGTCGACTGCGACTATTTACTCTTCGGGCATCGGCACATACTCAAGCGGATAATGATAGAAGGACTAAAGCCTGAAATCATATTCTTGGGAGACTGGTTATATCACAATTCTTACGCTTGCTGGGATGGAGAAAGCCTTTCTCTGTATCATCAGGTTTCTGAAGGCAATCCTTTAGGAGTACTTTTCTCTTAATACTAGTATTTAGTAAAAACAATCTATCTTTTCGTCTAATAACGAGGGGTAAAATACGACATTTTGCAACACTTTTCAAAGAGATAAAAAAAAAGAGTCTGATCATTGTCATTTCAAAAAAAAATGTTACCTTTGCGAAAACGGAGAGTATGAGAAAAAAGAAGGTGTAAATGTACCTAAACACATTAAAATTAGGTATGCCGAGCAGCCTCCTAACAACCAAAAAAGCGCCATACAGCATATATCGATGTTTTGGCGCGTCATACTACTGGGTAGTATAATGGTGGTATGACTCCCTCTCCGAAGTGAAAAAGGAATGTATCTATAAAACCTATAACTGACGAGTCGGGACACCGTTGTCCTGTCTGGTTGTGATATTGCAACATTACGTTTCACTCATTGGCAACGCAGCAGATGAATAGACACTGATGAATAAAAGTGGATCAATAAGAATAAATAAATAAACAGAACAGCAAACATAATAAGGAAACATTACTACCGTAAAACTTAAAGTACAATATAACAACACCATTATCTAAATCTAAAAATGTCTATGAAAAGATTGACGCTATTCCTCCTATGCCTATTCGCAGGCTTAGGTTGGGCTACAGCCCAGAATAGGACAGTGAAGGGTACGGTTATATCAAGTGAAGATAACCTGCCCCTTATTGGTGTAAACGTCGTGGTGGTTGGCAATACCAATATCGGTGTAGCTACCAACATTGATGGTGAATTTACACTATCTGTTCCCGAATCGGCTAAGCAGCTCAAGTTCTCTTCTATTGGTATGAAAGACCTTGTGCTGGACATCAAGCCCGAAATGCATGTGACTATGAGCCCTGATCAGGAAATGCTCGACGCGGTTGTCGTTGTCGGCTACGGTACAGGTCAGAAGGTGGGTACTGTTACAGGTTCTGTAGCTCGCGTTTCCAGCGAAAAACTTGAAAACAAGCCCGTAGCAAACGTGATGGATGCTCTCCAAGGACAGGTTTCAGGGATGAACGTAACCACAGCCTCCGGGGACCCCAACGCAGTAGCCAGTGTAAATATTCACGGTGTCGCTTCTCTGGGTGCTAGTAGCTCTCCTCTCTATATTGTGGACGGCGTGCAAACCTCTGCAGCAATCGTGATGGCAATGAACCAAAACGACATCGAAACCTTCACCGTACTGAAGGATGCCTCTTCTACCTCTATCTACGGGGCACGTGCGGCTAACGGTGTTATCGTAATTACTACGAAAAAAGGGAAACGCAACCAAGATGGTGCAATCAATGTAAGTGCGCTCTACGGCGTATCTAAGCTCATCAGCGATCGTCCTATGAAGCAATTGATGACCGGACAGGAGCATCTTGATTACATCCTTCGTCACCAAAAAGACGACAAAGCAAGAGCCTCATACCTAGCAGGTTTAAAAGGTACTTCTTTCAATGGCGTTATAGCTGAAGATGGTAAAAGTGCTACTGTGAATGGTGATACAGACTGGTTGAAGATATACATGGGTAAACTTGCACCCACCTATCAGGTAGATATGTCTATCACCGGTGGTAGCGATAACATCAGCTACTTTGTTTCCGGTGGTTACTTCTCTCAAGAAGGGATCTCTGCAGAGACATCTAAGTATCAAAAATTCAACCTTCGCTCTAGCTTCGACGCTCGCGTTAAAGAATGGCTGCGTGTAGGTATGAATATTTCAGGTGGTATCATTGACCAACTTTCGGCTTCTGGCTTCGGAAAGCCATACGTAAATGCCGGTACTTTTGGAGCGTTGGTAATGCCACGTTTCTACTCACCATACAAACGTAACCAAGATGGTAGTCTCAATACAAAAGAACTCGTAGAAGGCGTCCGCGTACATCGTGAATATCCTACTGGAGACGGTGTATTCTTCCTTCCTCAGTATAAGAATCAGTTCGAAAAAACGAAGTACCACACCTACCGTTTGAATGCTTCGGGATATGCCGAATCTAGCCCCATCGAAGGTCTTACACTCAAGACTCAGCTCGGTGCAGAATTTAATGTAGACAACGAAACTACACGCTTCTCACCCCGACATCCTGATGCCAACGGTCTTGGATCTGCATTGCGTGCCTTCGGTAATGACTACACAATGACCTGGACAAATACAGCTGAGTACAAATGGAATGTAAATGATCTCAACAAACTAACATTCCTACTCGGTCATGAATTTGTAGACTATCACTACGATGGTTTCAGTGCTTCTGCCAGAGGTATGCTCAGTGATGAGTTCATGTTCCTTCAAATGGGTCAGCGTGGAAACTACCTCGGAGCTCCCTCTGAATCAGAAACTGAATATGCTTACCTCTCTTTCTTTAGTCGTGTAAACTACTCTTTCGACGATTACGTTGCAGCTGATGTAACCCTTCGTCACGACCGTAGCTCACGCTTTGGTAAAAATCACCAAGGTGCGACCTTCTTCTCTATTGGTGCGTTGTATGATGTTCACAACCATCTTCTCCGCGATCATGACCTTATCTCATCGCTTCGCGTAAAAGCTAACTACGGTACACAAGGTAACTCTGCTATACCTCTCTATGCTTCTGAAGCTCTTACAGGATATGGTTTCTATACCAATAAACTCGGATTCGGTGTAACGACTATCGGTAACGAAGACCTCGGATGGGAAAAGCAAGGTATGCTCTCAACAGGCGTTGATTTGGGTCTCTTCAAAGATCGCCTCATGCTCAACCTATCATACTACCACCGTAAGACATCCAACATGCTTATGGATGTACCTCTGCCCTACTCTACAGGTTATACAAGCCGCTGGGAAAACATCGGTGCTATGACCAACCAAGGTATCGACTTTGAGTTTGAATACAACTTCCTCAAGACTGATGACTTTGACTGTTTCTTCCGTACGACGATGAACTACAACTGGCAACGTGTCGACAAGCTCTTCAGTGACCTAACCAACGCAGAAGGTTGGGCTGTAGCTAATGCGATATACCGCGTAGGCAAACCTATTACAATGAATATTGCTAAGTTTGCAGGTTACGAACAATCCACAGGTAAGCAGTTGTGGTACATTCCTGGCACCAACGATGTAACTTCCGAATTTAGCGAATCTCTTCGTCAGCCGCTGGAAGGTTACGTATTTGATCCTCCTTTCAATGGTGGTTTCTCACTTGGTGCGACCTTCAAAAAACAGCTCTCTCTCGTTATGGACTGGAGCTTTAGCGTAGGTGCATATACACTGAACAACGACCGTTTCTTCCTTGAAAACAATACCCGTGGATTTATGCAGCTCAACCGCTCAAAGAAACTCTTGGGCGAATGGACAAAAAACAATACAGAGGGCGCAACCGCTTCACTATTCAATGAAACGATGTCATTCGACGACCGTCTCATAGAAAACACCTCTTATCTTCGTCTGAAAAACATCACTCTTAGCTATACTCTGCCACAGTCTATTTCAAAGAAATGGACAGGTATCAATGGAGTGAAAGTATACTTCACTGGTCGAAACCTCCTTACAGTCGTACACAAGTCATTCAATGGCTTTGACCCTGAATCATCTCAAGGTGGTACAACTCTCAATAAATTCCCTGCCACACAACAGTTTGTAGGTGGTATCCAACTGACATTTTAAATAGACCCTCAGTATCAGATCTGATAATATGAAAAAAATATCATACATACTGTTGGCAATGGCTCTTGTTGCAGTCAGTTTCAGTTCATGTAATATTACTCGTGAACCTAAAGCAACACCTCTGCAAAAGCCATTCGAGACTCTCGCCGACATACAAATGAACCGCGATGCGGTATATATGTTGCTCCGTGGTGTTGAAACACCTAACAAACTTAACTACTCCGATTACCAGGGAGACCTCTACCATGTCAACATATGGGACAACAATACGATCCTACCTATTTACGCATGGCAAAGACAGAGGATGGCTAATCATGACTTCATTACCAGCTACTATGGATCCTACTATAAGGTGGTGATGCAGGCCAACTACTTCCTGATGCGTGCTCAAGAGATGCTCGACAATCCTAATCTATCACTCACCGACAACGACAAAGCGCTTATCAAGCAGTATATGGGTGAGTTGAAAGTGATTCGCGCCCTTGGACACTGGCGTCTAATCATGCGCTTCTCTAAGCCTTGGGACGGGACTACGGACAATAATGAACAGAATGGTATCATTCTAATCACCAATTACGATCCGCTGACCAACTCTAAGGCTGAAAAAGCTACTCGCGCACAAGTATATGCACAGATCATGAAGGATCTCGATGAGGGGATTGAAGCAATTCCTCAGGATGCAAACAAAGAGGTAAAGCCCTCTATATACATCAATCGTGACTATGCTTACGCCATGAAGGCTCGTGCTGCGTTGACCTCTCAAAACTGGCCAGTAGCTAAAGAAGCTGCTAGAAAGGTTATGGACAACTATCCTCTGACAGCACTGACTGGTGATCGTAGCAAAGACATCGAACTCCTCAACAAGATATGGCGAACTGAAGACAGTGATGAGATCGTTGTTCGTCTCTATACAACGCCTCAAATAGGGAAAACAACTGCATCTGAAATTTTTGGCGCTAGCTGGACTCAGACCTATGCAAGCGACGACCCCACAGATCCAACAATGAAGAAAATACGTTTGTATATGCCAAGCGTTATGCTTGAGAAATGGGTAATCGATCTTTATCAGGAAGAAGACCTCCGCAAGGAATGCTACATAAAACTACATGACCTCTACTTGGAAGGTCTCGCTGCACAAGGTATCGCTTACTGGGCCATCATGAAGTTTGCTGGAAACAAAGCACTGGACAAAGATCCTAACATTGATGAATGGAGCTTCGGAGTTCACCTCTTCAACGCAGCAGAAGCCTACCTCATCTATGCCGAAGCATGCTACAATCTCGGCGATATGGCTGGTGCAATTGAAGCTCTTGACAAACTACAGACTTCACGTGGTATCACCTTCGAGCCGGATCTCTACTCAGATCCAGCAGTCTTGATTAAGGAGATCAGAAATGAACGTGTACGTGAGCTTGTAGGTGAAGGATGGCGATTCAACGACATCGTTCGTTGGGGCGAAAACATGAAACGCGGCGAAGTGCAACAAGAAGTAGAGAAACTCGCTCCTGCTTTGAAGGTAGGATCGATGTTCCCAGAAGCTGGGCGCGACCTCGAAAAACAAGCTGGAGACCAGATGTTTATATGGGAATTCCCAAGATTAGACCTTGAGAATAACCCTAACCTCAAAGCCCACAAAAACTGGAATTAATCAGTTACTTACAAATTATTAAATCAGAGAGCAGTACCCAATCTTTTGGGTGCTGCTCATCTTATTATAGGGGATAAAAAAGATCTTATGAAAGAAGATAGGTTGCCAGAAAAGAATGAGGACCATGGAATCCGATGGCCAAACAGCGAATAGAATGAACCATTGAAAAGGATAATAGATATTGTAAAAAATGCTAGAAAAAGAAAAGCATTTTTAAGTGAAAAAGAGGGGAAAAACATCGAAATAGATCGCTCTTATAAACAAAAATTAATGGCTTGATAAATATTGTCATTCAAAAAAAATGTATTATCTTTGCCAGCAGAAATAACTACGAGGGGTTCATTGCCCTCTCATGCAAAAAGTGCTATCTTTCCTTATGGTACGGATAGTATTTTTGTCATGGATAATGCGACCTTGGTAGAAAAGAAATTGACTATAAGACAACGAGATAAAAAATAATTATGGATTTTTCCCACACTCCACAAGAGCTTCTCTTTTTGCAAATGATTCGTGAGTTTGCAGAAAAAGAAGTGAAGCCTTTGGCGGCTGAAATAGACGAGCAAGAGCGGTTCCCCCTCGAGACAGTGAAAAAGATGTCTAAGCTCGGCATTATGGGCATACCCATTCCTCGTGAATATGGTGGTGCAGGCTCTACCAATCTTATCTATAGTATGTGCGTAGAAGAGCTAAGCCGTGTATGCGCTACTACAGGGGTTGTAGTTTCAGCCCATACGTCTCTCTGCTGTATGCCAATTTTGGAAAACGGCTCCGAAGAACAGAAGAAAAAATATCTTCCCAAGCTCGCTTCCGGAGAATGGATCGGAGCATTCGGTCTTACTGAACCTAATGCAGGTACCGATGCTGCAGGCCAGCAAACATTTGCTGTACTCGATGGCGATCACTACGTACTCAATGGTAATAAGATCTTCATTACCAATGCCGAGTATGCGCATGTCTATATCATTTTTGCGATGACCGACAAAAGTAAAGGTACGCACGGCATATCAGCATTCATCGTAGAAAAGGATTTCCCAGGCTTCAGCGTTGGTAAGAAAGAATTAAAAATGGGTATTCGTGGCTCTGCTACTTGCGAGCTCGTACTCGAGAATTGCATCGTACCTAAGGAAAATCTGTTAGGACGCGAAGGGCAAGGCTTCAAAATCGCGATGAAGACTCTTGATGGAGGTCGTGTAGGAATTGCCTCTCAGGCTCTTGGTATCGCTCAGGGAGCTATGGATGAAACCATAAAGTACACCAAGGAACGCAAGCAATTTGGGCGCAGCCTCTCTCAGTTCCAAAACACACAATTCCAAATGGCTGATATGCAGGTGCGTGTAGACGCTGCACGCTTATTGGTGCGCCGCGCCTCATCGC
Organism: Bacteroidota bacterium; assembly: GCA_023389855.1. GTDB lineage: Bacteria > Bacteroidota > Bacteroidia > Bacteroidales > Porphyromonadaceae > Porphyromonas. Next base: position 33,224 of record JAEWDZ010000008.1, on the reverse strand, counting down.
TCAAAGATGCTGGCCAAGACTATACTATGGCCTCTGCTGAAGCCAAATTGTTTGCTGCGGAAACAGCCATGTTCGTAACCACTAAAGCAGTCCAATACCATGGAGGCTACGGCTATACTCGCGAATACCCCGTAGAGCGAATGATGCGAGACGCTAAAATCACCGAAATATACGAAGGTACCAGTGAAGTACAACGTATGGTTATAGCCGGTAAACTTTTTAAATAAGTCGTAGAGCACTAACAATACGCTATGTTGAAAATAATAGTTTGCATTAAGCAAGTACCCGATACTACAGAGATCAAGCTTGATCCCGTAAAAGGGACCCTCATTCGTGATGGGGTACCCAGTATTATGAACCCGGATGATAAAGGCGCTCTTGAGCAAGCGCTTCTCTTCAAGGATATATATGGTGCTGAAGTTACGGCTATTACTATGGGTCCGCCCCAGGCTACAGCTATCCTTCGCGAAGCTTTCGCCATGGGTGTAGACAAGGGCATCCTAGTGACAGACAGACGCTTTGGTGGTGCCGATACCTTAGCTACCAGCTATACACTTTCTCAAGCTATCAAGAGTCTCGAATATGATCTCATCTTTGCCGGTCGTCAGGCGATCGATGGCGATACTGCACAGGTAGGTCCTCAGATTGCGGAGCAGCTAGACCTACCTCAGATCACTTACGTAGAGGATGTCAAATTCGATGGCAATAAACTACTGCAAGTACGTCGCAATATCGAAGACGGCCATGAAAATCTCGAAGTAGAACTTCCCTGCATGCTTACATTCCTTGCATCAGCTTACCAACCTCGCTATATGAGCGTAAGTGGAATTATGGAGGCTTACGACAAAGAGATCATTACCCTCAATGCCGACAGTTTTGAGAATGACCCTGAAAAGCTTGGACTCAAGGGCTCTCCCACAAGTGTGAAAAAGAGCTTCACCAAAGGTGCAAAAGCAATGGGAACTCTTCACGATGATATTACTCCCGAAGAGGCAGTAGACATTATTATTGCAAAACTCAGTGAAAGATTTATCATTTGATATTATGGACATGACACAATATAAAGGCGTTTTTGTCTTCGCTGAGCAACGCCAAGGTAAAATACAAAATGTAGCCTTCGAACTGCTAGGAAAAGCATCTGAGCTCGCTGAAGGAATCGGAGAAAAGGTTACTGCGATCTTGCTTGGAGACAAAGTTGAAGGCCTCAGCCAAGAACTTATTGCGGCTGGTGCAGACAAGGTGATCGTAGTAGAGCACGAATACCTCAAGGATTATACTACAGAGCCTTACGCGCAAGCAATAACTCATATTCTCAATGAACGTAAACCAGAGATCGTACTGATCGGTGCTACCACTATCGGTCGAGATTTAGGACCACGTCTTTCTGCTCGTCTTCGTACCGGTCTTACCGCCGATTGTACCTCATTGGAGATCGATGGCGACCGCAACCTGCTGATGACGCGCCCTGCATTTGGCGGCAACCTTATGGCCACCATTATATGTAAAGCACACAGACCTCAAATGTCTACAGTCCGTCCCGGTGTAATGGTAAGGAAACAGGCCGACGACACCCGCAAGGGAGAAGTAGAAAAAATCGAAGTGCCATTCGATCCTTCTAAATTCCGTGTACGCCTCATTAGTCGTGAAATCGAAGAGAAAACGCGTGTAGACATTACCGAATCCAACATTTTGGTATCAGGAGGTCGTGGCGTAGGAACAGGTGATGGTTTCAAAAAACTTTCTGCACTTGCAGAGCTCATCGGAGCCGAAGTATCTTCTTCTCGTGCCATGGTAGACAATGGTATCATGCCACACGATAGGCAGGTAGGACAAACAGGAAAGACTGTTCGCCCCGAAGTATATATCGCATGTGGTATCTCTGGAGCTATCCAGCACTTGGCTGGTATGGAAGAGTCTGACTATATTGTTGCTATCAACAAAGATAAGTTTGCACCTATCTTCCAAGTAGCCGATCTTGGTCTTGTTGGAGACCTGCACAAGATACTCCCACTTCTGACCGAAAAGATAAAATCAATCCGAGCAAAAAAACAGGGATAAACGTACAGCTAGATCTTTGTCATTTGCTCTGGTAGGCTTACAGGAATAGCTTGCTTCTGATCAAAGCCTACCCATCAATTAATTATAGTACAGCCCCTCTCTGCCTTGGTATTCCCAATATGGCGAGGGGGGCTTTAAACAATTAATAACGAACAAATGAAATTAGCAGTTATCGGTAATGGGACCATGGGGCGAGGCATAGCTATGTGTGCAGCCCTTCACAATATGGAGGTCACGATAAAAGGGCGTAGCCGAGAGTCGCTGGCCCTCTGTATGAAGCGGATTAATAATACCTTCAACCGTTTTGTAGAAAAAAGAAAAATGGATCAATCTGCAGCTACTGGCTATCTGCAAAAAATAAAAACTACTCTAGACTTTGCCGATATATCGGATGCAGATATCCTAATAGAAGCTGTCAGCGAAAATATTGAAGAAAAGAAAAAACTCTTGGAAAATTTAGATGGTATAGCTAAACCCAACGCAGTTATAGCCACCAACACGAGTTCTTTAAGTATTACTGAACTAGCCAGTGCCACCTCTCAACCGGAAAGAGTAATCGGTCTACATTTCTTCAATCCTGTAGTCAATATGGAATTGGTAGAAGTGATTAGTGGTGCTCGTACTTCAGGGGAAGTACTTATGAAAGTATTTTCTTTTTGTGAAGCCTTGGAGAAACGCCCCGTCAAAGCCGAAGAAGCTCCAGGATTCATCGTCAATCGCCTGCTGATACCTATGATCAATGAAGCTATTGCCGAATATGCCGACGGCGTAGCCTCTATAGAAGCGATCGATACCGCCATGAAACTGGGGGCCAACCATCCTATGGGTCCTCTGGAGCTTGCCGATTTTATTGGACTGGATGTTTGTTTGGCAATCATGGAAACCCTACAGGCCGAGTTTGGCGAAAATAAATATCGCCCACATCCATTACTACGCAAGATGGTACGCGCCAATATGTATGGCCGGAAATCTGGACGAGGTTTTTATGAATATCCCGAAAATTGATGACACTAGGCGTTTTTATCTATCACTTGCCCCTAACCCCTTAAATATATCATTCTATGGCACAAATTTGGTCTAATATCCTTACCGATCTGCAGTATTTTTCTTTCAACGAAGCCTTTTCTTCGACAATGCTCCTTTTTGTATCTGTAGATATTATTGGAGCGATTCCTATAGTTCTTAGTCTCAAGAGTAAAGGGAATGCTATCAACCCCAATCAAGTCTCTCTATGGACGTTCGTCATGCTCTTATGTTTCTTATTTGTTGGCGAGCCGATGCTCAATATCTTTGGGGTTGATGTTAATAGTTTTGCTGTAGCGGGGAGTATAGTTCTTTTCGTTTTAGCCGTAGAAATGCTATTTGGAGTGCAGATCTTTAAAGACGAAGAAAGCGGTGCCAGCAACGCGAACATAGTACCACTGGTTTTCCCCCTCTTTGCGGGAGCCGCCTCCTTTACAGCTCTCTTGACAATGCGCTCCAACGGTGTAGCCTATATCAACCTTCTTATCGCCATTGTATGTAATATCGTTGGGATATATGCTATGCTACGTTTTGCGCCACTGCTTGAAAAGTGGCTAGGAAAAGGAGGTATCTTTATATTGCGTAAGTTCTTCGGTGTGATCCTATTGGCACTATCCACGAAGTTCTTTATCGACAATCTGATCAAAACGATCGATATGTTTAAGTAGTATATTCTACAAAGACTCCTTTCAGCTATGATCGCGACCGCTCTTTGGCATAGCGATATGAATAAAGGAGACGAGTCATTATCTCAGAAAATATTTGTACCTTCGTATCAAACGGTATATAACACAATTAATTAACATAACAGACACCATCAATTATGGCTACATCTACAAAGATCGTCGAATGTGTCCCCAATTTTAGTGAAGGACGAGACAAAGAAAAAATCGAAAAAATAGTAAATCCATTCCGCACAAGAAACGGAGTTAAGCTCCTCAACTACAGCAACGATGAAGACCACAACCGCCTCGTCGTGACAGTACTCGGTGAGCCAGAACCCGTAAAAGAAGCTCTCCTAGAAGCTTTTGGCATTGCTGTCGATCTAATCGACATGACCAAGCACGAAGGGCAACACCCTCGTATGGGGGCTGTCGATGTCGTTCCCTTTATCCCTATTCGCAACATGGAAATGGAGGAGGCTATAGCACTTTCTAAAGAAGTGGCTCAAGAGATCAGCAACCGCTATCAAGTACCCGTATTCCTGTATGAACAGAGCGCCTCTGCTCCCCATCGCGAAAATCTGGCGAAGATACGTAAAGGTCAATTCGAAGGAATGGCCGAAAAAATACACGAAGAGGAATGGAAACCTGACTTCGGACCTGCCGACATACACCCCACTGCAGGCGTGGTAGCCGTAGGAGCACGTATGCCGCTCGTTGCTTACAACGTAAATCTCAATACTGCAGACATCTCTATTGCGGACGCTATAGCCAAGCGAGTACGGCATATCGGAGGTGGTCTCCGCTTCTGCAAAGCGATGGGTGTGGAACTTACCGACCGTCATATCACGCAAGTATCTATGAACTTGACAGACTTTACCCGCACTGCCGTGTACCGCGCACATGAGATGGTACGTATGGAAGCCCGCAGATATGGTGTAGAGATTGTGGGTGCAGAGGTTATAGGTCTCTTACCGATGGCTGCGCTTATCGACTGTGCAGAGTACTATCTAGGTATAGAAAACTTCTCTCACGATCAAATACTTGAACTCCGCATGATGGAGTAATTCATAAACTATCAACGGGGGAAAGGAATAAAGACCTTTCCTTTCGTTGTTTTTTAATCCAATACCTCATATGAATAGAAGTAACAACTTGTACATATACAATATCGGTCAGGTGGCAACCCCCCGAGGCACCTCTGCCCGCAAAGGGAAAGAAGCGATGCGCGATATTCTTGTCATCGAGGATGCTGCTATTGTAATACGCGATGGCAAAATAGCCTTTGTAGGTAAATCCGATGAACTCCCACAAGAACTTACTGATGGTTGTGAAAAGCTGGATGCTAAAGGCAATGCTATTCTTCCTGGATTCGTAGATAGCCATACTCACCTCGTCTTTGCCTCCTACCGGGAAGATGAATTTCAGTGGCGTCTGGCTGGAGACAGCTATATGAGCATTATGGAGAGAGGTGGGGGCATAGCAAAAACCATGAACTCTACACGCAAAGCCTCCGAGGAAGAGCTTTACCTACCCGCTTTAGGTCACCTCAATGCGATGCTCTCAATGGGCGTCACTACAGCCGAGGCCAAGAGTGGTTACGGCATGGAACTAGAAACAGAACTCCGCCAGCTACGTACTACGGCCCGACTCAAAGAAAGACATCCCATTCGCCTGGTATCGACCTTTATGGGGGCACATGATACACCTCCAGAATATAAAGGGCACTCAACCGAGTATATCCATCATATGATACAAGAAATGCTTCCCGCAGTAAAGGAAAGCGGGCTAGCCGAAATATGCGATATTTTTACGGAAAAAGGTGTCTTCGACCACGATGAAACACGCCTTCTGCTCAACGCAGCGAAAGAAATGGGCTTCAAACTAAAGATGCACGCTGATGAAATCGTACCTTTCGGAGGGAGTGAACTGGCCGCAGAGCTTGGCTGCCTCTCCGCAGATCATCTTCTTTGTATCAGTGACAAAGGGATTGAAGCTCTTGCCGCCAGCAATACTGTAGGCACCCTACTTCCCTGTACGGCGTTCAGTCTGAAAGCAGAATATGCCCCCGCACGCAAAATGATCGATGCAGGATGTGCTGTAGCAGTAGCTAGTGACCTTAATCCCGGCAGTTGCTTCTCAGCCTCTATTCCGCTGCTTTTTGCTCTCTCTACAATCAATATGGGCATGAGCATCGAAGAAGCCATTACTGCTTTAACCCTCAATGGAGCTGCGGCGATAGACCGAGCCCACCAAGTAGGCTCCATAGAAGTAGGCAAGGAGGGCGACCTCGTACTTTTGCGCTACCCCAACTATAAATTCCTATCCTATCACTTTGGAATGAACATTGTAGACAGCACAATCATTGGTGGTGTATGCTACAAAAATCAAACTATAGCCCAATATTAATATTTACGATATGCTTACAGAACTTACAATTAAAGGATTCCTCGCCGAAACAGCTGGTGAAGCACCCGTGCCTGGTGGCGGTAGTATATCCGCACTCAACGGAGCCATTGCAGCGGCTTTAGCCGAGATGGTGGCTGGCCTTACAATTGGTAGAAAGAAATATGCCGAGGTAGAAGATGAGATGAAAGCACTAGCCCAAGAAGCTGCTGCTATTCAGAAAGAACTCGTACTCGACGTAGACCGCGATAGCGACGCTTATAATAAAGTGTTTGCAGCCTTCAAGATGCCAAAAGAAACAGAAGAAGAAAAAGCGGTACGTAGCCAAGCAATCCAAGAAAGCACCAAATATGCAGCCGAAGTACCTATGGCGGTAGCTAAGCGTACCCACCAACTACTCGACAAGATCGAAGCAGTGGTAGCTCGCGGTAATCAAAACGCTATCACAGATGGATGCGTAGCTATGATGTGTGCTCGCGTAGCCATCGTAGGAGCGCTCTTCAATGTTCGTATCAATCTTACAGGTCTCAAGGATCAAGCATATGTAGCCAATATGAGCGAAGAAGCAGACCGTCTCGAAGCAGATGTCATGGCACGCGAAAAGAAAATCATCGACATTACCAAAGAAGCCTGTAAATAACACTCCGACTATGAGCAAAAATCAGCATAAAATGCTAATCGGTGAAAAGGATCTTACCATAGAAAGTTGTGAGCAATATCTTCGGGAAAGACCTTTCCTTGAGCTCAGTGCTGAAGCTAAGCAACGCATACAGCACTGCAGAGATTATTTGGATCGCAAAGTACTTGAAAGCGATAAGCCTATCTATGGGGTGACCACAGGATTTGGGAGTTTGTGCAATCGCAGTATCAGTGCAGAGCAGCTGACCACCCTACAAGAAAATCTTGTCAAGAGCCATGCCTGTAGCACGGGCAACGAAGTAGAGGCCGATCTTATTCGCCTTATGCTTCTATTGAAAGCGCACGCATTACAGTTGGGCCATAGTGGAGTACAAGTAGAAACGGTTCAGCGCATCTTGGATATGCTCAACCACGATGTACTACCCATCGTCTATGACCGTGGTAGCCTCGGAGCCTCGGGAGACCTTGCTCCTTTGGCCAACCTGTTTCTCCCACTAATCGGAGAGGGAGAGGTTCGCTACAAAGGCGAAAAACGACCCGCAAAAGAGGTCTATCAAGAGCTAGGCTGGCAAACTATCACGCTGCGAAGCAAGGAGGGACTAGCGCTACTCAACGGCACTCAATTTATGAGTAGCCATGGTGTCTTTGCTTTGATGAAAGCAATGCGACTACAAGATATTGCAGACAACTGCGCCGCATTGTCACTCGAAGCATTCGACGGACTCACAGCCCCCTTCTCCGATGAGCTCCATACCATACGCCCTCATGCAGGGCAACTTATTGTAGCTCGTCATATGCGCACTCTACTCGAGGGAAGCGAAATGCAACAAAAGGCTAAAGCACAGGTACAAGACCCGTACAGTTTCCGATGCGTACCACAGGTGCATGGAGCCAGTAGAGATGCTTTCAGCTATATTAAGCAAGTAGTCGAAACAGAGATCAACTCCGTCACCGACAATCCTACGGTCTTTCCCGATGAGGATCGGGTCGTAAGTGGAGGTAATTTCCATGGGCAACCGCTAGCCATTACGTATGATTTCTTTGCTATCGCACTTGCAGAGCTGGGCAATATATCCGAACGCCGTGTAGCCCAGTTGATACTAGGACTACGTGGCTTACCCGAGTTCCTTGTTGCTAACCCAGGGCTCAATAGTGGATTCATGATTCCTCAGTATGCAGCTGCAGCTATGGTCAGCAAAAATAAGATGTACTGCTATAGCGCTGCCAGTGATAGCATCGTCTCCAGTAACGGACAAGAAGACCACGTATCGATGGGAGCCAATGCAGCGACAAAACTGCTTTGTATCATTGACAATCTGGAGAGGATATTTGCTATCGAGCTGCTCAATGCTGCTCAGGCCTTAGAATTCCGTAGACCCGCCAAGAGTTCCGCCAAGATAGAGGCTCTTTTTTCTGCTTTTAGGAAAGAAATTCCCAGTGTAGAAGAGGATGTAGTGATGTACCAGCAGATGGAGAAAGCGCGTCAATTCGTACTCACCTACAAATTCGAGTAAAAAAATTACTTCTGGCTCATAGCCAGAACGTAAAGACGAAAAGGAGTTTGCCTCGAATGGAGCAAACTCTTTTTTTTCGTAAATGATTTCGAGAAAACGGTACGCTATCAAAGAACTATTATCAAATTTATCCTGCAATTTATAGTGAAAAATTTGGCTACATCAAAATAAATGATTAACTTTGCTCGCGAAAATGTAGTATCGTTTCAGAGCCAAGCATCCGAAACGGAGCATATTTGTGTAAGTCTTTACACATTAAATTGACGCAGAGCCGTAAACTATAGAAAAGAAGCATTAACCTTGATAACATTAACCCAATATTTAACTATGAAAAAAATTAGTGTCATTATGGGGATTCTCATGAGCGCTGTATTGCTATTCTCAGCCTGCAAGGAGAAAGAGCCCCAGAAGATCCAAAAGAGCACCGGAGACACCTACATGACCATTGCCCTTAACCTACCTAACTCCACTCTTCGTGCAGGTGATGAAAGTGGCAAGAAAGTACTTGACCCCAAGCTTTACGTAGGTGAAAACCTTATTGAGAATATCAGCGTTTATGTCGTTGATGAAACCAATGTCTTTAAGACTGACCTCACAAAGGATGACTTCGATACCAAACAAGCTGATGCCAATACTAAAGAAGTGAAGCTCGTAGCTAAGAAAGCTATCGAGACCACTGCTGGTAAGAAGAAAGTTTACGTTCTTATTAACGGAACACAAAATCTTATCAACGCTCTCGAAGCAACTCCTTCAAGAGCAGCTTTCGAACAAATGTACAAAAAAGCAGTAGCTTTCAGTGCTGAGATCGCTCAGATGGACAACACACAAAGCTCTGTAAAATCTAAGGTCCTCATGGCCAATAGCGAAAAAGTTCAGAACGGCGAAATTGATGTACAGAAAGATGTTAGCGAAGAAGAAGCCCTCAAAGAAACTGGCGGCAAGAACAAAGTTACGGTAGAAGTAGCTCGCGTAGCAGCTGTATGCTTTGTAACTAAAGCCAAAAATATCATGATGGCAAAAAAGGGTACGCAAGAAGCACTCTACACAGTGGAAAGCATGAACTATACAGCAGGACTTGTAGAAGGCTCTTTCTACCTCACAAAGAATGTAGATCAATCTGTATTCAAGAGCCCTAACTACGACTGGAACGTAGCACAAGGTCAATTCACAAAAACTGGTGTTGAGGGCAAACTCCTCGTTAGCGATCTCAAAACTACTGACCGCACAGTAGAAGAAGTAATGGGTAACCGCACTACCGATGGTGTAGGTGACGCTGCCTTCAAGGGTAAAAATATATTCCTCAGCGAAATGAGTCGTGGCGATTACAAAGCTACAAATACGACCTACATCATGGTTCGTGCTTATCTCAAGCCTACAGACAAAATGTTTGCTGACAAAACTAAAAGCGCTGAATTTACAGGTAAGTATGGCGAAGTTACAGCAGACCAAATCCGTGCTGACCGCAATGATGTACAAGATGGCCTGACAAAAATTCAGCGTGAATACACATTCCAAAGCAACGGTACTTTCTGGGTAGTAGGTGCTGGTGATAAGGCTGGTGCTGTATATGCTAGCTATGCCAACTCACAAGATCCTAATAAGGGTGGTATCAAAGGTCAACCTGTAAAAGCCTTTGTCAATGGTAAAGCCATTTACTACGTATTCCCCAACCCCGATATCGTAGCTGATGGTTATCGCGGTGCGACCAAATTCCCTATTGGCCGTAACGATATCTACCATATCAACATCTTGCAACTCACCGAACTGGGTCTCCCCTGGAACAATCGCTATCCCGATGATCCCACAACTCCTGAAAACCCCGACCCATCTCCCAACGTAGGTGACGAAACGCCTGTAACTCCCGAAGATCCTGTTATCGAATCTAAGACTTATTTGTCTGTAGATATCAACATTCTTCCTTGGAACGTATACAGCCACGATATCATACTATAAGCGTGTAAGCTAAAGTCGAATGAATAGGAGTCCGCTCCTCTTTCGATTCACTTCATCACGTTCTATTTACCCGAGGGCGTAGAGGGCTTCCCCTAAAGCCCTCGGGTTTTCTAACTAAAGACCATACATCAAAGCAATAGGCAGCTTGCCATCTTATCCACTCACGGAACAAATATAAAGACCCATCTACATAGCATTAGATAGATTCCCTCGTTTGAGATCATCCCTTAGTAGCAGGGTTCATAGGCTTAAACAAATTCGATCCATATTTATGACTTTACTGAAGCGACACATACTTTTATTGAGTACAGCTCTCTTGGTACAGTGGACACTGCTTACCAGTTGTTCTTATGTAACCGATGAATGCTACCCTTCCTGCGGTATCACCCTAGAATATAAGCCCTACGTTCAGACGCCCTGTATGGATAGTCCTTCATATCCTGAAGATATAAAACAGATGTTGGTGGTAGTAACCGATGAAAAGGGGCAAATTGTAGCCCATCGTACTTTTCAAGAGGTTGCCCTTTCTCCCGATACGATCTATAGTCTAAATGTCCCCTACGGCAAATACGAAACGCTGACTAGCCGTTTTTGGGTAAATGCTCTGCCCAGCGACTATAGTGTAGCTCCTGAGATCGCTGAAAATAAAAACTACGCAGACTATAGCCTCTCCGTGATCACGAATCCAACCCACTTCTTGATGGCGAAGCAATTGCCAATTCTCTATTACGGAGAGATAACACTCGATAGCCTGTCCGATAGGATGCGTAATATAGACGAACCTTTCCATCATGAGCTGAGCCCCAATCTTACACGCTATACAAACGACTTCACGGTAAAAGTCAAGGGACTTGAGCACGACCGCACTTTTTTCTTTGATATTACCGATACAAATGGTACCTACAACTTTGATGGTGAAGTTCTTAACCAAGATATCGTTTATCGCAAGGAGATCAAGCAACCCGAAGACGACACCTTCCAGATCAGTACACTCCGACTCGACTTGCCTAATACACGACCTACTCTCAGCCTCACAACGACCGTCAATGGCAGTAAAAAAAATATCATTCCCGAGGATGGGCGTGACCTGAAGGCACTGCTGGATAAAGTACCCAACAAAAAGCTGGCCTGCGACTTTGTTCACGAGTTGGAAATAACGGTGATACCAGGCTATGACAATACCAATATGAGCATCGACATCAAAATTGATGGATGGGGAGTATATAGCCATGATATCATCTTATAACCACTAGTCACCGATATACGAGTTACCCTCGTTTGCTCCGTCTGGAACATAAGACCTTCAATCGAGGAACATCGCAAACAAAAAAAACATTAATAAGCAACCTAAGGTTCAAGGAGTAACCCTTGGACCTTTTTATTATATACTCTGCTATTTATAAACGGATTAGAAAAGGAAAAGAGGCATTCTATCAAAGAAAGAAAACGATTCCAACAATGTTAAATAAGCATATAGACATATCGAATTAGAAATCAATTTGTAGAAGAATTGCTATATTTGCATCGCATGAAAAAGACACCGCACTATATCTACAGCACCTGTATTTCCACAGAAAAAGGATACAAACAAAGACTAAACGCTGTTGTAGCCTTTGTTTTGCTGCTGCTATTTGTGTGGATCATGAGTGTCAAAGGCCTTCACCACCATTGTAATGAAACTGATGGACGCGCTGTTTGTGAGAGCTCAATTGCTAATTCCGCAACGAGCACATGCCAGGCGGCATCACATACGCACGAGGGCTTGCCATTATGGACGACAGCTTGTACCTCTGATCATTGTGCCATATGCGATTTTTGCTTTGCTCCTTCAGAAAAACCGACAATCAGTCAATTGGCCTCCTACAAACCAACCTTCCAGGAGCTCACTAAAACAGAAAACCTTACATACCATATACCGACTATCTTTTTTTTCGAAAAAAGAGGTCCCCCTACGCTCTAATCAAATCCCCTACACGCTCGCTCTGCTCACGCATAGTTTGCGATAGCTTTGCATAGGTCTGTACCCGAAAACTCCTGTTTTGATTGTTTAAACGGGTTCTCCCATCCTTGAATAGCGACAAGACGCTACAGATATACTTTGATTAGAAATCATCATATGCCTTTCTCAGCCATAAGATCTTTCCTTATAGTATTATTGCTTATTGGCAGTGTCCTTATAGGTGATGCCCAGGTGGCAACGACTCCCCCTCCCATGAAGGAGAACAGAGACAGTCTCTACTCTCTCGATGAGGTTGTCGTGAGTGAAAACCTTCGCAAGAAGGAGCATCTAACCCCTATTTCGGCCAATTTTGCCAGTAGCCAATTCTTCCGTAAAAATATTACCGATAGCTTTACGGCTACCATCGCTAATATCCCGGGCGTAAGGAGTATGAGCATTGGCAATGGCTTCGGCAAGCCCATTATCCGTGGGTTCGGATTCAATCGAATTGCCTATATCTCAGGGTCAACCAAACAAGCGACACAAGCTTGGGGGTCTGACCACGGCTTAGAGGTTGATAACTTTGAAGACCTCCCCGTAGAGATTGTCAAGGGTCCGCGCTCTCTTCTATACGGCAGTGATGCTCTAGGCGGTGCTATCGTTACTTCCCTTCCTCAGATGCCTATCGAAAAGGGACTCAGAGGAAGTCTAACCTTGCTGGGCAGTTCTATTAATGGTGGTTTTGGTGCCTCGCTACTATTAGGATATCGCTTTTCTAACGCATACCTACGGATACGCTTCAGTGAGCAACACTTTGGAGACAAGAATGTACTGACCGATAGCATACGCTACCTCGACCGTAATATTCCTATCGCAAAGCGTCGAATGAAAAATACAGCCGGCTATAGTCGTGCATGGAAAAGTAGTTACGAATGGAAAAAAAATGGATTCAGTAGCTACCTCGAGTACAGCGACCTCTATCAGAAAGCCGGTTTTTTCCCTGGTGCACACGGTATACCCGATCTGAAAAGGCTTACCGACGACAAAAATAGGTACAATACGGATCTGCCTTTTAGCGCTGTAAAACATCAAAAAATACAAATACGCGAAAGCTATACAAACAGCGACAACTTGGCTGGTAACCTAGAGATCGCCTATCAGCACAATCTCCGTAGAGAGTATAGCCTTTTCCATACACACTATCCATCTCAACCGCTGCCAAGCAAAGACCCCAACAAGGAGATAGAAATGAACTTGCATAGCATAAATGCTCGTTCAGAAATTACCTACTATGCTATGGAGGGGCTGAAGATATTGGGTGTACTAGATGGCGCCTTTCGCCACCAATCAATAGATGGCTATGGTTTTCTTATCCCATCCTATCGCTTTGCCTCTGTCGGAGCTGGGGTCGTAGGGAGTTATAAACCCAACGAACAATATACTATAGAAGGGGGAATTCGCTATGACTGGGGAAAAATGGATGCCAAGGAAAGCAAGGATCCCTACCTAACAGAATTTTTAGCTAGCATGGGAATGAGTGCCGAAGATATCGCCAACTATAGTGTTCGCAGCTATCCTATACATCGACACTTTTCCAGCTTCTCTGGAAGCATATCCTTAGCCTACTCTCCTAGCCGTGAACACACGCTCAAAATGGCCATATGCAGAGGATTCCGATTCCCTGAAATCAACGAACTAGCGATTAATGGTGTCCATCATGGCAGTTTTCGCCACGACCGGGGAGACCGCTCTTTAAACCCCGAGCATAGCTGGCAACTCTCCATGGGCTATCTTTTCAACAAAGAGAATATTATTGATCTCCGTGCAGAACTATTTGGAAACTACTTTAGCAATTTCATATATGGAACCCCTACAGGAGATTGGTCTCCCCTCCCCCACGCGGGTCAGATATTTCAGTATAGGCAAAACCGCGTCGTCATTGGAGGAGGTGAGGTAGAAGTCAAATATTATTTACCGCTAGGCTTTTACATAGAAGGAAGCGCCGAAGTCGCACTCAGTAAAAATATCGACAGACATATTCCTTTACCTTTTACTCCACCTGCGCGACTCAAGGCAACGGCTGGATATCGCAACAAGATCATAGAGAGTGAAATCCGTTACCGCTACATAGCCAAAGCCGACCATATAGTACCTGGGGAAGAGATCACTCCTTCTGCCCAACTTGTGGATTTTTCGCTTAGCGCCTCCCTCCCTTTCATGGGGATAAGGCCCGAGATTACACTCACCATAGAAAATATATTCAACACACGCTACTTTGATCATCTGGCTTTCTATCGACGGATCGGTCTTCCCGAAGCTGGTAGAAATGCCCGAATAAATATTAGAATTCCATTTTAAATTAAACAATTTAGTTATGAAAAAAATCATGCCGGCCTTGATGGCCTTGCTCATTGCGAGCTTCTCATTTGTAGGATGTATAAACCAAGACAACGAACGTCCCAGTGTATATCTGAAATCTCCTGCTCATGGTGCTGTACTAAAAATTGGTAATGACCATGGTGTACATTTCGAAATGGATGTCAAAGACAACCAAATGCTGAAGGGCTACAAGATCGAAGTCCACAACAATTTCGACCACCATACTCACAGTGCTATAACTCGCCATGACGACAATACCACACCTTTCGCTTTCCAGAAAAGCTACGATTTGTCGGGTAAAAGAGAAGCGCACATCCATCACCACGACATCGTAATCCCTGCCAATGCAACTCCAGGAGACTATCACCTGATGGTATATGTAAGTGACGAAAGTGGCAACGAACAAGTAGTTGCACGTGATATTGTTCTTAGCCAAGATGCTCCTGATCACGATCATGACCATGACCACGATCATGACCACGAACATAATCACAATTAATGCATTGCGATAATTTCTCTGTAGGGATCAGTAGCTTAGTCCTCCCGACTTAGTTGCACGGATAGAATGAACCGTAAAAAATATCTGTACAGAGAGTTGATCAACCTAAAACAAGTGGGATTGCAGAATCCCACTTGTTTTAGGTTGATCAGAGGAGTTTTTTCTTCTATAGTACTTGCCAATTCGGATAAATTCTCTAACTTTGCGTAGGATATAAACGCAAGATATTGATTGCTATGAAAAATATAGGCTTAATTATTGTTTTAATAGGAATTCTCGTAATAGCAATTCCTGCTCTTATGAATATGACCTCTAATCTTACACTTAGTCTCGGTTTAGTAATCGAGATAGTAGGGTTGGTGCTCTATATTATCTTCAGTCGTAAGGTAGATAGTACGGACGCAAAATAATTTGTGCTCCAACAATATATACTACCTAGTGGCTGGACACAATACCACGACTTTTGTTTTCAGCCATTTGATATTTCAGAAGATAACCTTTACAATAAGTTCATTTTACGGAGGACTCAGGCTCTCTCTGTACGGATGTCGCTAGAGTAGACAGTTTTCATTTGGAGCTGTCCCCTTTTGTCTTATTGCATCCGTATTATTATGCTTTAAGCTTTTATACAGAACCTATGGAGTGCCGCTTATTGTCGATTGACACTCCATAGCTATGCTTTTACGTCTCTCTTATACCGACCATAGTAGCATCTAATGACCCATATCGAAAAAAAAGAAAGATCTGTCGGAGGAAGGTGGAAACAGATCTTGTACCGTCTTAAGCATCCAAACGCATCTATTCTCCTACTCATAACCACTGTATTGGTGGCTATCATTGCGAACTCTCCTTTGGCAGAAGGCTATTTTAAGATCTTGGATTGGCCCATCATTTTGCAGGTAGGAGACTTCAATCTTTTCTCACATCAAGGAGAAACGATGAATCTGCTCCAGTTTGCCAATGACGTGCTTATGGTGCTTTTTTTCCTGAATATCGGTCTTGAGATAAAACAAGAATCGCTCGTAGGTCACCTTTCTAGTTTCAAGAGGGCGATGCACCCCGTAGTAGCAGCTGTAGGGGGCATGATTATACCCGTTTTGTTGTATCTACTAGTATGTCATGATGCGACTGGTATCAAAGGGACAGCCATTCCCATGGCCACCGATATCGCCTTTGCTTTAGCTATTATCTCGTCCATCAAAGGAGTATCACCGATGCTCAAGACTTTTTTGGCGACTCTGGCAGTAGCAGATGATATTGGAGGTATATTAGTTATTGCACTTTTTTATACTTCGTATATCAACGTCACGATGCTCCTCTTTGGGATTGCTGTAATTGCAGCAGTATACCTCTTAGGACGCTGTGGTGTAACTCATCTTTGGGCCTATGGTCTAGGATTGATTGTGACATGGTTTTTCTTTCTCCACTCGGGAGTACATACCACGCTAGCGGGTGTTCTTATCGGTTTTGTGATGCCTGTAACGCCAAAAATTAAAACGGTAGACATGGTAGAAAGGCTGAAAGCATCGCTCAATTTATTCCCCGAAGATGCACTCAAACTGGCCCGACGAGGGGTCATCGTCCTTCCTAGAGAGCAACTCAAAGTAATTAATAGCATACAAACCTTTTCCAATTGTGCTGTATCTCCTGCACAAAGAATGGAAAGGAAGATTACATCCATGGTCAATTACCTCATACTCCCGCTCTTCGCATTTGTCAATGCAGGCATCAGTTTTAAGGGTGTAAATATGGGTGACTTGATGGGTGTACCCTTAGCTATCTTTATTGGCTTATTCCTTGGAAAGCCTATAGGAATATTCTTTTTCTCTAAGTTGTATATGAAACTGACTAAGAGTGCCTACCCCGATGGTATGGACGACAAAAGTCTTATTGGGGTATCTTTCTTAGGAGGCATCGGCTTCACCGTATCATTGTTTATATCCTCACTCTCCTTTTCCGCGCCGGACTTAGCCTCCGTACTAAACAATGCCAAACTTGGCATTCTACTGGGAAGTGCTGCTTCGGCTATAGCAGGATGGTGCCTATTATCGTGCTATTACAATAATAAGAATCGAGACCAACTTACAGCTATCATCAAGGAAAAATCATAGTCCTACATGAGACAAAAGGATTATACTTGGCGGCTTTTCTTTTTCTTGCTGCTGGTTTGGTTAATAAGTATCTGCTTATCTTTTTTACCACAAGAAATAGGAGGCCTGACCATAAAGAAAGTGGATCCTTTAAGTCAGCTTAATCCTTCTGAAGGAGATCTTGCCCCCATAGACAGCCTCCATGATGCAGATAATACTATCGCCATTGGACCAAATGACGATCAGCTATCTACAGCCGCTCCAACTCTCGTCTATTCATTAGATACAACCCAAGAAAGTAAAGAGGATGCTCATCGAGATTCTCTTTATTTACAGATTCTTGCAGCATCAAAAGACTCTACGGACTCCGAACTTCTACTTCAGGATTTCTCGCAAGGACACAGGGGGGTTGCTCATACGATGCAAGCAATAAAGGACAAAGAACAGGTCCACATAGCTTTTGCTGGAGACTCTTTTATAGAAGGGGATATCCTTACTTACGATCTTCGCGCCATCTTGCAATCACATTTTGGCGGTTCTGGAGTTGGATTTATGCCTATTACCAGTCATGTTGCTGGCTTTAGAAAAGGGATAAAACACACTTTTTATGGATGGAAAACCGTCGATGCCCATAAAGGGAAAAGTCATTATTTAAGTGGATATTGGTATCAGATAAAAAAGGCGGGGGCGTATGTCAGCTATAGCTTAGAAGAGAAAAAAAGAGATATCGACGCGACTATCTACTATTCGTCCAAAAAGCCCATTCCTATAGATATTTCAACGGGAGATACGGTCATTCATCATATTCTAAAGGGAGCTTCAGACCTCAGTAATAAAAAAGCATCCCTGCCAGATTCTATCGAAAATAATGAAGAAAAAGCCCACTCGTTGGAAGAAAGTGAGATAGCTACGACTACCGCTATAGGTAGCGAGAAAAGCTATCAGCAAATACAGACTTTTACCTTCCCGATAGTCGATGGCAAAGTAAAAATTACGTTTCCCGAAGAAAGTGAGGGCATATTCTACGGCATCGCTCTAGACCAACATCAGAAGAGTGCTATATGCATAGACAATTTCTCTCTCAGAGGTAGTAGCGGTACGCAGTTAGCACATATCGACCTAGGCGTTTCTAGAAGTATGAACATGGCGAGAAAGCCGCATCTTATCGTACTGCAATATGGCTTAAATGTAGTTGCAGCTGATCGCCACAACTACTCATCCTATATTCATCAGATGAGTAAGGTCATTGACCATCTTCGAGACTGTTTTCCTGAAAGTGATATTTTGCTTTTAGGGCCTTCGGATCGAGGAGCCCGTAGTGCAAACGGGATGCAATCCATGCCTTCGATACTTTCTATGAGGAAAGCCCTCCTTGATCTTGCCAAACAAAAAGGGATTGTCTTCTGGGATACCTATAAAGCTATGCAAAAAGATGGGGGTATATCAGCTTACGTCACGCGTGGATGGGCTGCAAAAGATTATACACATCTCAGTTTTCGTGGTGGAAAACAACTGGCTAATCTTCTGGGCAACAGTTTTATCGCAGAATATGAGCTCTATCAACAAATGGGATTATGATCTGGCGGCTACTTTCTCTGTTCCTCCTCTTGCTATATTTGCCATGTAGGGCACAGACGCAAAAAGAGAATGAATACACCATTAACACGGCCCCCCGTAGTGAGATAAAAGCACTAGGCAACCGTTTGTTTTCACCCTTGCGGATTATCCATATTGGCGATAGCCATTTACAAAGCGGTTATTTGGCCGACGAAGTCCGAAAAACCATTGAAAAAAATTATCCGCTTGCTGGTTATGGAGCAATCACTCCCTACAGAATTGCTGGGACCAACGCTCCTGAAAGCTATAGCTACACATCTCCAGAAAAATGGATAGACTGCCGACTCAGCTACACGAATAGTTGCATCCCTATGAGTCCAACATGTATTACGATAAAACGTAACGGTGCCTCTTTTTCATTCAATATCAAATGTTTTCGTTATCCATTCAATACCATCGTTTATTTTCGTGAGACTTTCTCACCTCCACTAAAAATTAAAGGGGAAAAAGCTGCATACATAGTGGGTACAAGCGAAAGGGCCGGGATGGTCGCAGACACCCTTATACTACCGAGTAGCAAAAGAGAGGTTACTTTGATACCCTCAAAAAGTACTAGTAAAACATATACCTATGGAGGAGCAGTACTCATGGACTCGCATGAAGAGCTATTTCCTTTTGTGCGTCCGGTCTTATACAGCAGCATTGCTCTCAATGGCGCTATGTATGCAAACTACGACAGAGATGAAGTAAGCAAATCGTTATCCTTGCTACACCCGCACATCATCATAATCTCTCTTGGAACGAATGAATCGCTTTCGCCACGTTTCAATAGCGAGGAATTTCAGCGGCAGGCCGACCGTTTAGTACACAGACTATCCAATGAGATGCCTACTGCAACTATCGTCTTGACATCTCCCCCAGCCAGTTTCAACCTAAGGAAAACGTTTAATAGCAATACACAAAAAGTATCTGCCGCATTAGAGTATATAAGCAAAAAATACCATTGTCTATATTATGATTTGTACAGAGGAATGGGCGAACGGGAGGGCGCTATACGACGGCGTAAAACGGGTGAATATTACAACCGTGATGGGATTCATTTTACGATTAAAGGGTACCAAGAGTTAGGCACTCTCATCGCCAATTACCTTCTAGGAGTCATCAACGAAATGCAACAAGTAAAATAATTCTAGGGAATGATACAAGACGCACTATCAAAGATATGTACGCCATTTCTTGAATACATCAATGGTTTAGATATTAGCCTCGTACCGACTATTTTACGGTACGAGGCTACGCAACCACTTATTTTTTCGTCAGGTCTTTTTTTTGCTTTATTTCTTTGCTTTTTGGTTATATATCGCCTTCTGAAACACCAGACAAAAGCACGAATTCTATACGTTACACTTTTTTCTCTTTACTTTTACTATAAGTGTAGCGGTCTATATCTAATACTGCTAGTAGCGATGGTTACATCTGATTTTATAATCGGTAGATGTATCGAAAAGGCCGAAAGCAAAGAGTTGCGAAAACGTTGGGTAACACTTTCAGTAGGAATAGACTTGGGGATTTTGGCATTTTTCAAGTATTTCAATTTTTTGGCTACGATAGTAGTAAATTCAATTAATTCAATTGGCACAATTGCAGGAATATCCCATACAGAATCTTTATCGTGGGAAGGACTACCGATAATCCTTCCTGTAGGTATATCCTTCTTTACATTCCAGTCTCTTAGCTACATTATCGATGTATACAGAGGAGATGTCAAGCCCCTTAACAGGTGGATAGATTATCTCTTTTATGTTTCTTTTTTCCCCCAATTAGTTGCGGGTCCTATCGTCCGAGCCAAAGACTTTATCCCTCAGATATATCGTACGCCCTATCTGAGTAAAGGTAATTTTGGCAAAGGTCTTTTTTTGGTAATGATCGGTCTCTTTAAAAAAGCGATCATCTCCGACTACATCAGCCTTAATTTCGTCGACCGTGTTTTCGAGGCTCCTGCTTTATACTCTGGAGTCGAGAATATCTTAGCTGCCTATGGGTATGCTCTTCAGATATACTGCGATTTTTCAGGCTACAGTGATATGGCCATAGGCATTGCGTTGTTCTTAGGATTTAAATTCAATGACAACTTTGATGTGCCATACAATGCCGCAACCATAACAGAGTTTTGGCGGAGATGGCATATATCTCTAAGTTCCTGGTTGAAGGATTATCTCTATATTCCTCTTGGAGGCAATCGCAAAGGACGCTTTCGCACCTACCTCAATCTACTTGTAACAATGCTTTTGGGAGGCCTTTGGCATGGTGCTGCTTGGCAATTTATTTTTTGGGGTGGGATGCATGGTCTAGCCTTGGCAATTCACAAGCTATGGATGCGCATCTTCCCTAAAAGTAAAGTTTGGGGTAAAGAGATGCGCCCCTTTTGGAGATGCTTGGGGATACTTGTTACTTTTCACTATGTCGTCTTTTTATTCTTATTTTTCCGTGCCTCGAGCTTCGAAAGCGGCATGCAAATGATCCATCAGATGCTCTACGCTTTTCATCCAGAGGTATTTACCCAATTTATTTCGGGGTATACTTTGGTATTTATCTTTATCGTTTTGGGATATATTCTTCATTTTCTTCCGCGGCATTGGCGACGCGGAGCGCAAAGAGGGCTTACGCGTAGTCCTTTCCTCCTACAGGTATTGCTGTTTACCCTACTTGTATTCTTTGTATTTCAAGTAAAAAGTGCTGATGTACAACCCTTCATATACTTTCAATTTTAAGAGATATAGTTATCGATAGTGTTTCCCCAAAAAACAATCGCTTACATTGCATTGGATCGAGAGAGTTTTCCAACACCTCCATATTTCTTTTTTTTGTTTACCTTTGTGATAAAGAGTCTATGGATATGATGCATGGAGCTTAGTACTACTCCTCAAATAGGTAAGAAGGGCAACCGCCAGACTTAATTGCTATTTTTTATATCAAACGGAGAACTCCTTCATGTTCACTATGGGCTGTTATTCTATTTTCGCTATCTATGACTGCAAAACCACATATACTATGGGTAGATGATGAACTGGAGCTACTCAAGCCTCATTTCCTTTTTCTCGAGCAGAAAGGTTATTTAGTTACTGGCGCTCTAAGTGGCAGTGACGCATTGGATTTAATTGATGACAACCAATTTGATGCTATCCTATTGGATGAAAATATGCCAGGATTATCGGGGATTGACACGCTTATGCAGATTAGCGCCAAGCGTAGCGAAATACCTGTAATAATGGTCACCAAAAGCGAAGAAGAAGACCTGATGGAAAAAGCCATTGCCAGTAAAATATCGGACTTCCTCATCAAGCCTATCAATCCTCACCAATTACTGCTCTCTCTCAAAAAGATCCTTCATCGCAATCTCATCATGGAGCAAGCTACACTCAGCGGTTACAGGGAAGTCTCGGCCCAACTTATGAGTAGTCTATCGCTTTCTCTTACGATTAATGAATGGAAAGATCTCTATAGCAACTTAATGCGCTGGGTTATCGATATTGATAAATATAGCCCTGAAATCAAAGAAATGTTTCTCATGCAATACAAGGAGGCTGAATTATTATTTGCGCGCTATATCAAAAATCAGTATAAAACATGGCTTAAAGATCCCGCACAAAGGCCTATAATGAGTCCAGATCTTTTCCCCAAGAAAATATTCCCAATGCTCGAGGCGGGAGAGAGACTGTTCTTTATTCTAATAGATAACTTCCGGTTGGATCAATGGTTGGCTGTAAAAGAATTCCTTTCTGAAGATTTTTATATCCGACATGAAGAGCTATACCTATCCATACTGCCTACCGCCACGCAATATGCTCGAAATGCTATTTTCTCGGGTCTGATGCCTGTTGATATAGAGCGTATGTTCCCTCATTTGTGGGTCGATGAAGAGAGTGAAGAAGGTAAAAATCTCAATGAGGCACCTTTGATACAGAACCTTCTGGATCGATACCGCAAGAAATTTTCATTTTCCTACCATAAAGTAAATGAAACCCAATTCGGGGAGAGACTGCTGAATAGGATGGACCAACTTGCCGAACATCCGCTCAATGTATTTGTTCTTAATTTTGTAGATATGCTTTGCCACGGACGCACCGAGAGCAAAATGATTAGAGAGCTTGCACACGATGAGCCAGCCTATCGATCACTTACTAGAAGTTGGTTTAAGCATTCTACGACACTACGTATTTTTCAGAAGATCGCACAAATGGGATACAAAATAGTACTCACAACCGACCATGGATGTGTACGCGTACAAAATCCTGTTCGCATTATTGGTGAAAAAAACACGAGTACCAACCTACGATATAAGTTGGGAAAAAATCTCTCTTACAATGCCAAAGAAGTTTTTTCCATCGATAAACCTAAAGAGTACGGACTGCCCGAAAAGCATTTTTCAGATCGTTTCGTTTTTTGTAGTGAGGATCACTTTTTTGCCTATCCGAATAATTACAACTATTACGTTAGCTACTATAAAGACACCTTCCAGCATGGCGGCATATCCCTAGAGGAAATGCTGATCCCTTATATTGTATTGGATCCCAAAGGAGGAAAGTAGCATCTTTAAGCATATAAACTGTAATCATCAAAATGTGTACACTCATCATACATCAGTTATCAGAAATAGATCGCATAGCAGAAGTTTTTCTAGATCGTACAAAGGATAGAAAAATTGTTGCTTTTTATGCCCCCATGGGTAGTGGGAAGACCACCTTCATTACGGCTTTGTGTCGTGCTCTGGGCATCTCTCAAATCGTCAATAGCCCTACCTTTGCTATTGCTAATCAATATACGACGCCTTCAAACGAAGTGGTATATCACATCGATTGCTACCGACTTGAAAAGATAGAAGATGCTCTCAACGTAGGTATAGCCACCTATTTGGAGGAAGGTGCTAGATGCTTTATCGAATGGCCTGAAGTCATCGAAGAACTCCTACCAGAAGACACCTGCCGTGTCACGATCGAAGTATTAAGTAACGGTGAACGCAAATTAACCATTGAATAAAAATGCAAGAACGTAGACTTAACAAAATCGCAAGGCTAATACAAAAAGAGCTCGCAGAGATGTTTCAACGAGAAACCCAAGCCAATGCCAAAGGGCAGTTAATTAGTGTAACTGCCGTACGACCAACACAAGACTTGTCGATATGCAAAGTATATCTCAGTATCTTCCCTACCAAAGATGCTCAGAGCACATTAGAAAAAATACAGCATGAAAAAGGTCGTTTGCGCGGTGAATTGGGACGTCGCTTAGCTACACAACTACGGAGTATTCCCGATCTGATGTTTCTTATTGATGACAGTCTGGACTATATCGACCATATAGACCAACTGCTCAAGAATAAATAATTCGATCTTAATGTCTCGGTTTTCTCGTTTTATTGCAAAAAAATACCTTTATCAGAAAGGGCGGCTAAGAGCGGTACATATTATTAGTATTATCACAGTAGCCACCATTGCGGTGATCGTGACCTCCTCTCTTGTGGTACTTTCTGTTTTTAATGGATACGAAAGAATCTTACTCAAAGGCTCTGCTCTTTTCGATCCAGAACTCCTGCTAACCCGTCAGGATGAGAAAACATTTTCTTTCGAAAAGGTAAGTACTCTCCTACAAAAGCAAGATTGTAAGACTACATCTACACCTCTACTCTACAGTGAAGGAATGCTCGTATATGGCAACAAGTTTGTGGCTATACGCCTTGTAGGAATAGATGATACTTATCGCAATGTATGCCCTATCGATACCATCGACTTAGGTTCCTTTTCTGTTGAGGGTAGCAAAGCGATCATTGGTGCTGGTTCTTGGATGGTATTAGGCACTCCCTTTAAAGAAAATCTGGATCTCCTAATTCCTACTCGACATAAGAAAATCAACCCATTAGTTCCGCACAGTGCTCTGAAAAAGACTTCCGTATTTATCGACGGAGTTGTATCATCCAATAGTGAGCAATACAACAATACGCTTTTTCTATCCATCTCAACGCTGCGTCAACTATTGGATATTAACGACGATAATTGCCATGCCATAGGACTGTCTATAAACATGAAAAATAGCACTAATAGCAAAAGCGCTCTGGACGATCTACTGAAAGAACTGAAGGTAACGGAGAAAGATGCCCCCTACCAGGTACTCTCACAGATTGAGCAACAACCAGGGATTACCCACTTAGTTGCTATAGAGAAGTGGCTTAGCTATTGTATTCTTGCATTTATTATGTTTTTAGCGACCTTCAATGTTGTATGCTCATGCTCTTTGCTCATACTTGAAAAGAAAAAAGATCTCAAATTGTTCCATGCCTTGGGTGCCTCTATTAGCGAGAAACGCAACCTCTTTTTTCAATATAGCATAAGCCTTACAGCTATAGGTATCATATCAGGGGTAATAGTGGGCCTTGCACTATGTGCAATACAAAGCTATACCCATTTTGCCACCTTTGCGGTAGGTGCTCAGCGCGAACCTTATCCTATCGCTATCAACCCCATTGATATCGCAGCCATTGTGGGCATGATGTTGCTTCTCGGGGTAATAGCAGCATGGCTTCCAACATATATTTTAATCAAGAAAGAAAAGAAAGCTCCTCTATGACCAACAAGAAAGCCGAATCCTTAAACGCACTACGGCAGACAGATCCGTTCAGATATCTTTATGCCTTAGCTACTACCGAACTACTACTCAAGGCGTATCAAGACATTCATCAAGACACCCCCTTGGATTTCAACCTATTCAAAACTATTGGGAAAGGATTCTCTTCCGAGCAAGAGGAACTTCGGATGAAAGAGCTGCTGGAAATAGTCCTCCAAGGAATGCCCAATACGAATAGCCCTATTTTTCCAGCCAACAGAAAAGCGGTGGAAGTACTTGAGGCTATGGAAAAAGAGCACAAAAGACTTTCGGACGCTGACACGGGAAACCATATCTACACGGCAATTTACGAGCAAGTACTACCTTACTTAGTAGAGCTCCGCGAAAGAGCTCCCCACATGAAAGATTTGCAGGAAATCCATGCTATTTTCAACACCCTATTTTTTTATAAAACCGCATACAACTCGGGAAAAGAAGAAAAAGAGAATATGAAAGAACCCCTCGAAAAAATGGAAAACCTGCTCACTACACTCAGTGAGTTTATGGCAAAAAAAGAGAGGGATAGCCACTAGCAAATCTTCAAAACAAGGATCCCATGAGCTACAAGTCGCCAAGTCATTTTTTTGCTGCAAACGAAGAGGATTGCCTAAAAGATAAAAAGCAAAATGCTGTCGTTATCTTAGGCGCGAAAGGACAGCTAGGTTCATATCTTACGATGCTTTTCCCGACGCTTATTTCCTATCATGCTGCCAATTGCTTTGCGTTGGATCGCCATACTGGAGGCGATATCACCAATTATACAGCATTGGAAAAAAGTTTTCGTGCTATCGCAAAAAATCACAAACTTGTCGTAGTAATCAACTGTGCCGCTTACACCGCCGTAGACCTGGCAGAAAAAGAACCTGAAAAAGCCTATACAACGAACGTAAAAGGAGTGGACCACATCGCTCAGCTCACGGAGCGTTTTGGATGGGGCCTTATACACATCAGTTCAGACTACGTTTTCGATGGAAAAAGCAAAAGCCCCTATCGCGAGGAAGACCCTCTTTCGGCCCTCTCCATCTATGGTCAAACAAAAATAGAAGGCGAAAAAAAGCTATCTTCATTGCAAGCATTAGGCCAAGCGTTGATCGTAAGATCCGCCTGGATCTTTTCCGCTCGAGGAAACAATTTCCTCAAAAAGATCTTTCTACAACTATCTGAAGGTAAAAAACTCTACGTTGTAAACGACCAAATCGGTAGCCCTACCTATGCGATGGACTTAGCCATTGCTCTGCTAAAAATATGCAATTGCTACTTTGACGAGGGGGCTTTTAGGACATCGCTACTCCACTATACCAATACAGGGCAAGCCAGTTGGTATGATATCGCTTGCGAAATTGCCAAGAAAAGAAAAAAAAACTATAGCATCGAAGCTGTTACTTCCGACTATTTCAATTTTGCGGCAAGGCGTCCCGCTTTTTCTGTATTAGATATCTCTAAGGCAGCCGCTATTTATCAGCTCACGCCTCCAAGTTGGCAAGAAGCTGTACGACGAGCAATAGCAGTACTTCAAGAGGAGTCCATTTTTCATCAATAATGCTTACTCTCAGCGACAAGAAAAAAATATCTGGCCAAATATGGCGTTTGGCTATCCCCAATATTATCTCTAGCATTACCGTTCCACTCTTATCCTTAGTGGACGTAGGCCTAGCAGGCCACCTTCCCTCCTCATCGGCAATAGGCGCCGTTGCCATTGCCTCGGGGGCTTTAAATACGATCTTCTGGCTATTCGGTTTTTTACGCATGGGGACTACCGGTTTCGTGGCACAAAACTTTGGTGCAGAAAATTGGCGTACGATAGCTCGACTACTGATACGCGGCATTGCACTAGCTTGTCTGTGTGGAGGAATGCTGCTTTTTGCTAAGCCGCTAGTCCTTTTATTTGCAAAATTCATTGCTCAAACAGAAACTGATATTGCCACTCAAGCGGGAGCGTATCTCGATATTGCCCTACTCGGGGCACCGGCAGCAATGCTTATATATGTATTCAATGGCTGGTTTATAGGAATGCAAAACACTAAAATTCCTATGATTACAGCCATTATGATCAATGTATGTAATATCGCCTTGAGTTTTTTCTTGGTGAGAAATCAGCATTATGGCGTAGAGGGACTAGCGATGGGGACCGTCATTGCTCAGTATATAGGGCTTCTCTTTTTTGCTACTATGGCGATTGTTTCCTACAAACCGATCCTCAAACTGGGCGAGTGGAATGATCTGTGGGCGACAGATGGACTACGCGAATTTTTATTTACAGGTAAAGACATCTTTATCCGCAGTGCTATGCTCAGCGCAGTGACGCTTTTTTTTACATACGCCTCCGTGCGAGAAGGAGAGATCGTTGTAGCTGCCAACACATTATTGCTCCAATTTTTCAATATATTCAGCTATTTAGCGGATGGCTTTGCCTATGCTGGAGAGGCCTTATCGGGGCGTTATATGGGAATGAAAGATAAAGAAAAACTACGCAATGTGATCCGACAATTATTTGTTATTGGTGCCATATTAGCTGCTATCGCCTCAGCGGTGTATCTGATTATGCCCCAGCATATTCTCCTCTTACTTAGCGACAATGAATTGGTGATAAAGACCTCATTAAAATATGTTGTATGGACGGGCATCATCCCACTTGCCGGTTTTTCGGCTTTTCTGTGGGACGGTATTTTTGTGGGGACGACCTATTCAAAAGGACTTCTTACGAGCATGGTCTTTGCGTGTGCTGTTTTTTTTATTACTTACTACGCCCTACAATGGATCCTCGCCAATCATGCGTTATGGCTTGCCTTTTGTCTATACCTATCTATCAGGGGAGGAGTCCAGGCTATTTTGTGGCATCGAAAAGGGATCACTCGATAAGAAAGGAAAAATTTCTTTATCGGTCATTTTGTCTTTGGCATAGTTTTTGCATTCGAATCTAAAGAAAAATGCGTATAATCTAGTACGGTAATCTTTGCCAGTTTGATATACGACAAATGAATGAAAAGCATTGCACAATATGAAAAAAGATTATATACAACGCCATAACATCGAAAAAGAAAAGATCGAATCGGCTGCTCTGCAAGAAGGATATACGCACCCTTCTGTGAGGAATGGACTTGACCCCGACTTTGACAGCGACGACAACGAACAAGAAGACGAAAAAGAGTCGGAAGCCCCAAACAGTCGTACTCGAAAAGGGAATCGTAAAGATGTATTCAAATCTAAAACTCCCGCTCTAGAGCGTTTTTGTTTTGATTTTACGAAGCATGCAATAGAAGGGAAATTCGATCCCGTGATAGGGAGAGAGCGCGAAGTGACCCGTGTGATGGAGATCCTTTCGCGAAGAAAGAAAAACAACCCCGTTCTATTAGGTGATCCAGGAGTAGGTAAAACAGCCATTGTCGAAGGCCTGGCTATGCGCATCGCTGAAAGAAAAGTACCGCTGCCCCTCATGGACAAGCGTATCTTGGGATTAGACCTCGGCATGCTGGTAGCAGGCACAAAATACCGCGGTGAATTCGAAGAGCGCATGGTAGAGCTGATGAAAGAGATCAAGCAACACCCCGAGGTCATCCTCTTTATCGATGAGATACACATGATAAGCAATACAGGCAAGGTGGAAGGTGGCGGAAGCGACTTCGCAAATCTCGTAAAGCCGGCTCTAGCACGAGGAGAACTGAAATGTATTGGTGCTACAACCTACAAAGAATATTCTCAATCCATAGAGAAAGACGGAGCTTTGGACCGACGCTTCCAGACGGTGAAAGTAGAAGAAAATACACCAGCTGAAACATTAGCCATATTGCAACAGTTGCGCGAGCCCTATGAGAAATTTCACCGCGTCTCCTATACCGATGAAGCGCTGGAGCTCACGGTGGAGCTTTCCAAGCGATACATCCAAGATCGCGCCTTCCCCGACAAGGCTATAGACGTAATAGACGAAGCGGGGGCAAGCACCAGCCTCAACAGTACACTACCTCCTGATGAGGTGGAGTCGCTGAACAAGGAAGCAGGGCTATGCAAAGAAAGACGCTTCCAAGCGGTAAAAGATCAAAACTACGAACTGGCCGCTAGCTGGCGTGATAGAGAGCGCGAAATAAGAGAAAAAATAAATCTCCTCATAAAAAACTGCCACGACGGACATAATAAAGCGATCGTCAATGAAGAGAATATTGCCGCGGTAATATCTCGTATGACAGGTATCCCCGTAAACAAGATGAGCAAAACGGAGAAAGAGCGGCTACGCAACCTGGAGATAACACTGAAGAGCAGCGTCTTCGGACAAGACGAAGCCATCAACATCGTGTCTAAGGCCGTAAAACGCAACCGTCTAGGACTTGGAGACGAAAATAGACCGATAGCCACCTTTCTATTCTTAGGTCCCACAGGTGTAGGAAAGACATTCCTCGCCAAACAGCTCGCGAAGGAAGTTTTTGGCGATGAAAACGCAGTAATCCGTGAAGATATGAGTGCCTACAACGATAGCTATAGCATCTCGAAACTGATCGGTACTACCGCAGGGTACATCGGTTATGAAGAGGGAGGGCAATTTACCGAAAAAATACGCCGCCGACCCTATAGTGTAGTCCTACTGGATGAAATAGAAAAGGCACACCCACGAATCTTTGACTTATTACTACCTATCTTCGACGAAGGGGCTATTACCGACGGACAAGGTAGAAAGATCAACTTTAAAAACACCATCATCATCGCTACGGGCAATATTGGTAGCCAGAAGGTAAGCGAATATGGTATGGGATTAGGGTTCAGATCGAGTAGTAAAGCAGATATAGACAATGCTACTATACGCAGCATAGTCGAAAAGGATCTAAAGAAAACCTTCCGTCCCGAGTTTCTCAATCGTATCGATGCCACCATTCATTTCAATGCACTCACCCGTGAAGACATCCGTCAAATTGTAGATGCTAAGGCCAAGGAAATTTGCGACCGCATATTGCGTGTCGAGGTGAACCTTGTCATAGAGCCAGAAGCGCGCAATCTACTGGCAGAAAAAGGATACCAACCTATTTATGGCGCACGCCCTGTCAATCGACTGATGGAAAAAGAAATAGAAAATATAGCCACCGAACTAATACTGGAAGACAAAGCCAAGCCGGGTAATACGATACGCTTTTTTGTAGAAAAAGAGGACCTCAGGCACGAAGTACTAGATGCAATGCAACTGCAAACTATTGTCGATATGAATAATAGCAAAGTAACGAAAAAGTAATCTGTATTCACTGACTTTTAGCCATCAAGTAAATAAATAGAAGAAGATAATGAGCAATACAAAAAGTGGTAAAATAGGGGTTACAACCGAAAACATATTCCCCATCATCAAGAAATTTTTATATAGCGAGCACGATATTTTTATCCGTGAATTAGTATCTAATGCCGTAGATGCCACCCAAAAATTACAGACAATAGCACGCTTAGATAGTACGATAGGAGAGTTAGGAGATCTTGCTATTCGTATCGAAGCCGATAAAGAGGCAGGCACCCTGACCATCACAGACCGCGGTATCGGAATGGATGCCGATGAAATAGAGAAATATATCAACCAGATCGCCTTCAGTGGTGCCGAAGACTTCCTGAAGAATTATAAGGAAAGTGCCCCCATTATAGGTCATTTTGGGCTCGGCTTTTACTCCGCTTTTATGGTGGCAAAAAAAGTGGAAATAGACACTCTCAGCTATAAGAAAGGTGCTAAAGCGGTGCACTGGAGCTGCGACGGATCTCCCGAATTTGAACTTTCGGAAAGCCCCCGAAGCGACCGTGGTACAACCATCATCCTGCACATGGATGAAGACGGAAAGCAATTTCTAGAAAAAAATGCACTAGAAGGGCTCCTGCGTAAGTATTGTCACTTCCTACCGATCCCCATCCTCTTTGGAAAAAAAGAGGAGTGGAAAGAGGGTAAAACGCAAGAAACCGACGAAGATAACCAGATCAACGACACCAATCCGCTCTGGATGAAAACGCCTGCGGAGATCAAAGACGAAAAAGAGTATCTTCATTTCTACCGTTCGCTCTATCCCATGAGTGAAGAGCCTCTTTTCCATATACACCTCAATGTAGATTATCCCTTTACACTTAAAGGTATTTTGTACTTTCCGAAATTAAAAGAAGGTATAGAACCACAAAGAAATCGCATACAACTCTTCTGCAACCAAGTATTCGTAACCGACCAAGTCGAGGGCATTGTACCCGAATGGCTGACGCTCTTGGAAGGCGTACTGGACTCGCCTGATATCCCTCTCAATGTGAGTCGCAGCTACCTACAGCAAGATAGCGAAGTCAAAAAGATCACGAATCACATTAGCAAGAAGGTCGCCGACACCCTTGCAGATCTCTTCCGCAAAGATCGCAAGACATACGAGGAAAAATGGGAAAGTATTGGGCTCTTCGTGCAATACGGCATGCTCACAGAAGATAAAACATACGACCGCCTCAAGCCGGTAGCCCTTCTCAAGGATATCGAAGGCAAATATTACACGATAGAGGATTACCGCACGCTCATTGCAGACCTACAAACCAATAAAGAGGGGAGATTGACCATCTTGTATGCGACAAATCCCCAAGAGCAATACCTATCCGTAGAGCGTGCAAAGCAAAAAGGGTACAACGTATTGCATCTGGAAGGGCCTCTATCACTACCCTTCATCAATATGCTCGAGGGTAAAGAAGAGCAGGTACACTTTGCTCGTGTCGACAGTGACACCATCGAAAGACTAATTGCCAAAGAGGATACCCCCGAAAGTAAAATAGCTGAGGAAGAAAGTGCCCTCCTCGAAGGCATCTTCCAAGCGACAGCTCCCCTCAAGGAAAATCATACCTATCACGTAGAGGTTGATCACTACATGGCAGACGACGCACCTGCTACCGAGATCACAACTTCCGAGTGGATGAGGAGAATGAAGGAAATGAGCCGCTATCAAAACGGGATGAACTTCTATGGCTCCATGCCTGACAGCTATGTCCTCAAAGTAAATCCTGCCAATGCGCTGATAAAAAAATTATTGGCATCCATAACGTCCGAAAGCAAAAAAGCATACGAAGAGATCGCCTCATCACTTGAAAAATATAGCAAGGAGCAAGAGGAGCTTGTCAAGAGTATGGACGGAAAGAAAGAAGATGAACTTTCGGCAGAGCTCAAAGACCAACGCAAGCAACTGACCGAAAATATCGATCAACTTCAGGCTAAGAAAAAAGCATTCTTTGCCGAGGAAGCAAAAAAACTCCATCTACTACCCCACCTATGGGATTTGGCACTTATCGCAGCCAATCTCCTGCAGGGCGAGCGATTGCAAAATTTCATCAGACGAAGCGAAGAATTGCTCGGGTGATTGCAAGCAATCTACAATAACAGAAAAAAGGACGAAATAAAAATCGTCCTTTTTTTTGTTCCAATTCAAACATTGCGTTCCAATTCAAAACGATGCATAAGAGATTTTTCTAGCGATGAGTATCTGCTTATAACGGCATCGATCGCTTGCCTTGCCACCGTGCAAACAGGAGAGAAGGAATGATGGAGACGTTAATCCGAATTCGGGAAAAAATCAATTCGGACGCGAAAAAAAAAGGATCCGAACAAATTTTTTGGTTTCGGACTATCTGGCTGAGAAGTAAGAGGTTACCGTTTGGAGCGATGCGGATAGGTAACGATTTAGAAATGAGCGGAGTCCTTTGAAGTACATCGTTTTGGATAGCCAAAGAACGCTCACTATTATCACTTGCAAAGATAGTGATTCGTGGGAGAAAGTGAGCGTTCTTACGTGATTTTCTTCTTAAAAGTTTAGTCGCAGCCCAAACATTACAATGAAAGGGGAAGAAGATGTCTTATCTCTACAGTCGTTGCGAACGATTACG
>JAEWDZ010000007.1 GCA_023389855.1 Bacteroidota bacterium | reverse complement strand
CGGTACCCTCAGGGAAAGCATCGGTCGTACCACCATTGATACGGATGAAGATCCCTGCTTTGTCATCGCATATCACCATATTTTTGTTCCCGGAGAAATTACGGTTCCCGGAGATCACGACGCCACGTATTTTCTGTTGACCACTGATTACCTGATCAACGGGTAATTGCTTGATCGCTGAAATACCTCCATCGAAAAGAGTTTCTACGCCGCCACTCTTTTCGCTCTGTTTGATGGTTATTTCTAGCGTTTTTGAACTGCTGGACAACGTAAGTTTAGCTGTTCTTTCTTCACCCGTATTAGCGGTGGCATGAAGTTTGATATTAGTAGTACCTTCAGTACCTTCTGAAGGTGTTATTGTAAGCCAATTATTATCTATAGAAGCCTTCCACGCCAATGAACTCTTGATGGTAAAATCTTTCGTATTTTCTTCGGCAGGGAGAGTAATCATATTATTGACAGGTGAGGGGGATATCGACAGATCCTCAGTTGGTTCCTCTCCAGTCACATCAAAACGTGCATCACTTAGTACGATCGACTCTCTATTTATAGGACGTAAATTATTAAAGACTTGACCGCTCTTGGATTTATTTACCGTCACAACACCTATAATATAACCACTTCCTTCGGGCACCATTTCATCTTTGAAAGAGGCATGCTTCCATACTTCCAAGGTAAGAATATCACCCACTTTATTAATAATGTTATGTCGCTTACTACTGTAAGAGCCATCAAAGAATTTCTCATTTTGATATTTTTGGAATTCAACACCTTCGACACGAACATATTGATTAGGATACTTACCACTAAGAATTTCTTTTATTTCCAAGACTTTCGGTTCTATAGCCCTATCCTTCTCGATTACCATT
Source organism: Bacteroidota bacterium (assembly GCA_023389855.1). Taxonomy (GTDB): domain Bacteria; phylum Bacteroidota; class Bacteroidia; order Bacteroidales; family Porphyromonadaceae; genus Porphyromonas. The sequence continues at coordinate 39,832 of JAEWDZ010000007.1, read as the reverse complement.
TGAGCGCGAGGAACCTGGATTTGGATAGTTCCACGGTAATTGGTCAACTGACATCCTTTTAATCTAGCGGTAATTTCGCATCCAAATTCGATAGGATCTTCGCCCTTAGGTACAGTCAATACCATCGCACCAGACTTATCTTCTATATGATGATAACCCGCAAAAGCAAATTGACCGGCTTTACTATCGGTAGTAACTACAGCCCTTATCCGAATATCTGTATCAATAGTTTTGGAGCCTTGCTCGCTATCGAGTTTGTTTCCTTCTTCTAAAATTTCAGAGATCGAAGTATATTCAATGGCTTGACCTTCAACACTTTTTTGCTGTATATTGAAAACAAATCGTTTATTGGATGCTGTAATAAGCATCTGAGCTTCACGAGCCTCGCCATTATTTTTGAGTACTGCAATTTTAATTTGATGCTCACCTTCTTCACCCGATGTTGGCGTAATGGAAAGCCAATCTACTTTTTCAGTGAGTTCAATACTCCATTTTCTATTAGTCTTAAGCGTTAAGATTTTTTCTCCAGCTTCTTTTTCAAAAAGGAATTGGCCATCTTCTGGCATGGGTGAAACCGTCACACTAGGCTTTTCATAGGGATCTATATCATCCTTACAACCACTTGTAGAGAATACAACTGGCACAAAAGCTAGCAACCATAATAAAAGGTGCAATTTGTTAGACAAATAATTATTCATATTATTAGTATGCTTAGATTAAAAACGAGGTTCGCTGAGATGAATATCTGTCACATCATCTATTATTATTAATTGAGGTGTATTGGAGAAAAAGGTAAGTAGAGCTACAACAGAACCACTACCATCAGGAATCTTTTTTCCTGCAAACTGGGCATAACTGCTGGTTCTTACAATCACCTTATTTCCGTTTTCGTCTTCCAAAGTACGGTTGACAGAAGGATTGTTTGATTTGTTAATAGGGTCGGCATAGCTCTGTTGCAAGTCTGAGGCAGTAAACTGAACCCTCGGTAAGCGAATAAGCATATTCGCATATTTTGTACTTAGTGTAGCTATCGTGAGGTCTATCGGTTCAATTCCAACAAAACGGCCTTTCTTCATAACATCCGAAACGAGAGCGTCTGGCACATAACCGGTCTCATATTTCGGATTGTTGCTTTTAAAGCCAAGATTCACCTGACCTCCATACGAGCCAAGGACCAACCCTTCGCAATATATTGCGACTTCTGCACCTTGAGGATAAATCAGGCTCAAATTAGGCATTCCCATTTTGCACTCAATACCACCAGTCTCATCTTGTATATGAATAGTTCGATAAAAATTACCCTTACTATCATTGGTACTGACTACTCCACGTATTACTACACCGTGCTGAAGCATTAGCGGTTTACTTCCTTTATTGACATAAAGTTCTTTTAGCTGCGCTATAGTCAAAGTACGGCTAGGCAAATCTGGAAGAGTCTTTTCTACTGGTTCTTCAAAGCGATTATAGCAACTTGTAAGAAGCGATAGTAGGCAGATTTGCAATGCTATATAGTGAAAACAAAACTTTTTCATAGATTATATCAAGTCTTCTATTTCTGAATTGCTTTTTTAGAATACATACACCACATTGAAGAAATAGTTTGTCCCAATCATGTAATAATAACGAGAGTCAAAAGGACGCATCATTTTGCCATCGGTAGTTTGTCGTATACGCGACTGCTCATAACCGCCGCTCCGTGCGTTACGATTATTCAATAAATTAGTTATACTAAGGTTTAAGCGCAGATACTTACCACTTTTTATCCGCCAGGAATAGCCAATATTTGCATCTACCGTACTCACACTACGGAACTTTTCTTGTTTAATATATAGAGGATCTAGTTCTTCACGTGCTCTATCCGTACGTATCTTTGGGTTCATATCAATATAGTTACGAGCAAAGAAATTTACGTCTACTCCAAGGTATAGATTGAAGGGCGTTTGATAATTCAAACTAAGATTGGCTGCCGTCTGAGGAGTTCCTGACACATGAAAACCTTTCCAGTATACGCGATCATTTTCCAAAATCTTTCGACTGTTATCTACTGTTTGCAAATAATCAGGGTTGTTTGTATAGGTGTAGTTAGCATAGGTAAATACAGCCGTGGCAGTAAGAGATGTTGACAATTTTGCTTCAAATCCGACCTCTACACCCATATGGCGGCGACCTATATTTGTCAGCACATAGTTAGAAAATGCTCGATAAGCATCGTCATAAAAACTCCTTGTATTTGTTCCATTAACGAACTCTGTATAGAAAAGAGTCACTCTACCCTTTAAATAAGGTGTACGTAAGATATAACTTAAATCTCCCCCAGCGATAAATTCACTATGAGGATGTTCAATATGAAAATTGTTTGTACGTGGAGATATAAAAAGATAGCGGAAATAGGGGGCTTGTGTCATTACTGTAGCATTGGCCTGAAGAAAATGATGACCAGTTAGCTTCAACGTAGAACCTAATTTGACACCATAATCAATAAAATTCAGATGATCACTTGCGCCATATGAATTTTCGGGGAAGAGCCCTCTTTTTTGTTTTCCTTCTCTGAAAACACCAGTCCAAGCTCCTCTCAAAGCCATGTACGCGTCGAGATATCGACTCTTCCATGAAAAATTGCCCCATACCTCTGCATTTTGGGTTACTGCGTAATAACTATGACCGTATACATCGCCTTTCTTGACAATTCTGTCAGGATTATTAAGGTCTAACTGAGCTTTGCTTGGATCATCAGGGAAGTCCCTTTCGGAGAATTTGTCTATATCGTACCAAAAGTCACCTCCCAATAGGTCACTTATTATATTAAAATTGTGGGTACGATTATAGCGGTAACTAATTCCAAGATCTAATTTTAACTTGTCGTTGATTTTATAGTTAGCGACAGAAAATGTATTCAATTGTCTTTGATCTGTACGGCGATCTTCAATCACATACTCGGCGCGTTTCCCTTCAGCAATGAGATTACCATCGGTATCGTATATCTTTTGGTAATTATTACGATTGATGTCATACATACCTTCCCAATCTATGTAACGATGACGATTATCTGAGTGCCACAATTCTTCGAGCAAACTTGCAGCATAAGGGTCAGGCGTTTCGGTCATGTAGGTATAATAGCTGGGTAGATTCCGGTAGTAGTCTGGTCTAGGATCTGGGGCATTATGCCAATTTAAGGCAGAATATGCATTGTATCCGAATCGATATCCTACACCTGTAGTAAAGGTAATATTTGGATGCTTATATTCATAAAGCAACTGCAAAAGAGGTTCATGATTATTTCTAACACGGGCGTTACGCCAGCGATTGTTCTGTAGTCCTACGTTGGGATTATAATAGTTACTACCCACGAGATCATATATTTCTTGTACAGCTGCAGATGCGATTCCTCTTTCTGTAGGAGAACCTAACGCATAAAATATTAGAGAATGACCATGAGCAAATTTTTTCTCAATACCCAGATAATAGCCATATGCATTGTAAAACTGACCTAACTGATAGCCGTGATTGCCTTGGCGTGTACTAGCAGAAAGAGATATAGCCCAACCATTGTCCATCAGTCCAGTAGAATAATAGAACATAGCCCTATGGTTGTAAGTACGATTGCTATTGCTGTAGGTTACTCGGCCTCCTTTACCATCCATAGAAGGTCGTATGACTACATTTGTCACTCCGCCTACATTTCCAAACGAAAGCGGTGAAGTCTCAAAGCCATTTTTATTCTCTTGTGTTCTTGTGACATTGTTGAGTCCATTCCAAAGAGACCATGCAGAATAACCAGAATTCAGGTCATTCATTTTAAATCCGTTGAGAAGTTGTTCTTGATAAGGAGCATCATAACCACGAATGCGGAAGCGCATAGGACTGAACTGAAAACCTGCTTTGTTCGTATAGGGGTCTCTACTGGCAGACAAAAGGATTGGTGTAGAACCTTCAGTATTATCGTCTTCCGGTGCACCTTCATAAACAAAAGCAGAGAAAGCATCTGAAAGATCTTGCTGACGATCTGCTTCTGTTACGAGTTGCAAGTAGATAGGAGTAAGTCTATTAACCTCATTGTGAACAGGTAATTGTACGGATAGACGCTGCTCGACATACTTTTCAAGCTCGTAACGAACAGATATATCTGTATCATTAACCAACGTTTGATAGTATCCGTTTTGGTCTGTCTTTATCTCTGTATCCGCATGCTTTTCAGAGACTATAACTTTGACGTCCTTTAATGGCAATTGGCTATTTGCCTCATATACATAGCCATCAATCTTTATTTGCTGAGCCTTTAGTAAAGCTGCAGACATAAAAAAAAGAGTGGCTAAAAGATAAAATCTTTTGGGAAAACCTATCATATTTCTTGTATTATACTTTCTATAGACTAAACAGGATTGTCATAACCGCATCTACACAACTCTGGCGTGCATTACTTTTTATAGAAGCTGCACATACAATATAACGTTCCTATTATTCTCGACAAAGATACCTATTTTTTTTGAAAGAATATCGTTTTCATAGAACTTAATTTACTATTTGTGTAAATATCTATCAAAGAATCAAAATATAGATTTTTGTGCAGTAAATCTATGCAAACGAAGCAAAATAATGATAGGGCCATCCGCAAAACAATAATACGGGACTAGGAATAGGTTAGATGAAAGTCTAATCAACAACACCCTCTTCATAAGGATAGCAAAGAAGTATTCATAGGAATAATTATTTTTCCAACGGATCTATTATTTCATAAGTATCGATACAAAACAGATAATCAAATCGAATCTTTTTTCTATACAATTGAAAAGATAAATCTGAAATGATAGGTTTTCTCAAATGGTCGCAATGAATAAAAAAAACTGAGCCCAAAGGCTCAGTTCAACAATAAGAAGAAAGTGACCTGTATAGGATTCAAACCTATAACCTTCTGATCCGTAGTCAGATGCTCTATTCAGTTGAGCTAACAGGCCATCCTTAGACCTTTGCTAATAATCCTATTCTGTTACAACTCTCAACAGAAAGTGACCTGTATAGGATTCAAACCTATAACCTTCTGATCCGTAGTCAGATGCTCTATTCAGTTGAGCTAACAGGCCTGATTAGCTTTGCAAAGGTACGAAAATATTTTGAATTAACAAAATCCCACCCATAAAAATTGTTTTACGCTATCGCTTACGTGCGTAATCTAGGAAGGAATAATTCGTTATATAGCTAGTACTAGAAACTATACAAAGAACTAATCGATTCGTGAGAGCAAACTCGCTTAATAGATTCAGCAATGAGCCCACCAACAGGAAGGATGCGCACCTTGGAGCAATCTCTATTATATGGTATGGTATCCGTTAGAATCAATTCAGTCAAAGAGGAACTAGCTACACGCTCTGTAGCAGGATCACTCATTACGGCATGGCTGGCAATGGCTCTAACACTCTTTGCTCCGTTGTCCATCATAAGATCTGCAGCTCGCGTGATAGTACCTGCTGTATCGACAATATCATCTATAAGCAATACATCCTTTCCCTCTACATCACCAATAATACGCATCTCCGCAACTTCATTAGCACGTACTCGAGACTTATGGCAAATTACCATCGGTACGCCCAAATGTTTAGCGTAGCTATTCACTCTCTTTGTACCACCTACATCAGGAGTAGCGACAACTAAGTTGTCTACAGGGAGATTATTTTCAATATACTCCATAAAAACAGTGGAGCCATACAAGTGATCGACAGGAACATTGAAAAAACCTTGTATCTGATCAGCATGCAGGTCCATCGTAATCAAACGGGTAATACCTGCAACACCTAACAAATCAGCCATTAATTTTGCTCCAATAGAAACTCGAGGACGGTCTTTACGATCTTGACGAGCCCAACCAAAATAGGGAATTACTGCTGTAATATAGTGAGCGCTAGCTCGCTTAGCAGCATCTATCATGAGCAAAAGTTCCATAAGGTTGTCGCTGGAAGGATTCGTAGATTGTACCAAAAAGACATCTTTCCCTCGGATACTTTCTTCATAGCTTACAGCGAATTCACCATCAGCAAAACGCTGCAGCGTCATGCGCCCCATTTCGCAACCTAAGTGTTTGCATATCTGCTCGGTAAGGAGTCTTGATTGAGACCCTGAAAAAATAAGATAAGGATTATCTGTTCCCATAGCCATATCCGTCGTTTATTTGTTCTGATCGATTAGTTTCTTAGTAAAGGCTCCTTCTTGACAAGGAAATTACGTGCTTTCTGCAAAGATACACTCTTTTGATGAAAAATAAGGTATAAAGAGATAGGTTTTATAGCTATCGTTTTATATTCCTTCCTTATTTTAGGAAAAGTAGTACTACCAAATATCTCTATTCTCCCAATTGAGCCATTTGCTTTTCCAATGTTTCTATGCGACTGAGAGCGTCTGCCTCTTTCTTATACTCCATCTCCACTACAGCTTTGGGAGCACTTGTCACAAAGCGATCGTTAGCCAATTTTTTTCGGACTCCTTCTAAGAATTTTTTCTGATGCAAGAGATCTGCCTGTAATTTTTTGATTACTTCCTCTTTATCAACTGCTTTATTAAGTACAACGAAATAATTTCGTGTACCAACGATGAAACTCACTTTTATACCCTGATGATTATGATCTGAGTCTATCGCATTTATTATAGCAACGTTAGCTAGCTTATCTATCATTGCATCTGAGTCATGAAGATGATCCTTATCGACATACAAGGAGATGCGTTCCTTGGGAGACATATTATTCTTTTGTCGTATATTCCTAACCTCACTGACAATATCCTTAGCCAAGGAACCTATCGATAAAGCATATTGGTCTACGTTTAGAGAGTTAAAATCGTCAAACGTTGATTGCATAATGCTCCCATTTTGAGCGAAAATATCCCTATGCCACAAATCTTCCGTAATGAAGGGCATATATGGATGCAGCAATTTTAGCAAAGTTGTAAAGAATGACAAGGTCTGTGTATATGTTGTTTTGTCAATTGGTGTTCCGTATATTGGTTTTACAGCTTCTAGATAGAAAGATGAAAAATCATCTCGGAACAATTTATAAGCCACAGTAAGCGCTTCGCTGATCCTATACTTAGCAAGTAAATCTTCGCATTCTATTAAGGCCTCATTCATACGAGCCTCAAACCAACGTGTTGCGGATGAGCAAACTTCACTTTGTGGAACTTGGTCGTCTACCTTAAAAGTATCCAGCAAACGAAAAGCGTTCCATATTTTATTACAAAAATTGCGTCCCTGCTCCAGTAAGACTTCCTCATATAAAAGATCATTTCCAGCAACAGTCCCCATCATAAGACCCACTCGCATTCCATCGGCTCCATATTGGTCTATCAAAGCCAAAGGATCGGGAGAATTTCCTAAACTCTTAGACATTTTTCGTCCCTGAGCATCTCTCACAATACCTGTAAGATATACATCCTTGAATGGAGCTTTACCCATATAGCGATAACCCGCAATAATCATACGAGCAACCCAGAAAAACAAAATATCAGGGCCTGTAACCAAGACAGAAGTGGGATAGAAATAGCGTAGATCTTCATTTTGATCTTTTTGGAAGAAGTCGCCAAAAACACTCATGGGCCACAACCACGAGCTAAACCACGTATCGAGGCAATCATTATCTTCAGTAAGATCGTCAATACTTAACGACGGATTTCCACTAAGTTCTCGTGCTTGTATTAATGCATCTTCCTGATTCTCGGCCACAACAAATCGACCATCAGGCAGATAATATGCAGGAATTCTGTGTCCCCAACGCAATTGCCGACTTATACACCAATCCTTGACATTCTCCATCCAATGACGGTATGTATTAATGAATTTAGAGGGGATTAATCGGACTTCTCCTTTCTCCACTGCTTCAAGAGCAGGTTTAGAAAGCTTCTCCATTTTCAGGAACCACTGCATCGAAAGTTTCGGTTCGATAGGGACATTCGTCCGCTCACTACAACCGACGCGATTAGTGTAATTTTCGACTTTTTCTACAAGACCTTCTGCTTGAAGATCTTCGATGATAAGTTTGCGAACTTCAAAGCGATCTAGACCTTCGTACTTTCCACCATGTTCATTAAGAGTTCCATCATCATGAAATATATCAATACTCTCAAGGTTGTGCTTCAAACCCAGATTGTAGTCATTAACGTCATGTGCAGGCGTCACTTTCAAGCAGCCTGTACCAAACTCCATTTCGATATACGAATCCGCAATAACCTTCACAGCTCGCCCAACACCTGGCACGATAACTTTTCTTCCAATAAAGCTTTTATATCTTTCATCATCGGGATGTACACAAACAGCTGTATCCCCCATAACTGTTTCAGGACGAGTGGTAGCCACTATCAACGAACCGTTTCCATCTTCGGCTTTGTATATGAGATAGTAAAGATGGCTTTGTTCATCTTTATATATTACCTCCTCATCACTTAACGCCGTTTTTGCTTTAGGATCCCAATTGACAATACGAACTCCTCTGTAAATAAGTCCATCTCTGTATAGGTCACAAAAAACTTTTTTCACAGATTCGCTCCTAACTTCATCCAAGGTAAAAGCGGTTCGATCCCAGTCACATGAAGCGCCTAACCTCTTAAGTTGCTCTAGGATAATCCCGCCATGCTCATGCGTCCATTCCCAAGCATGTTTGAGAAATTCTTCACAAGAAAGATCGTTCTTTTCGATTCCCTGCTCCGCAAGTCGTGCAACCACCTTAGCCTCAGTTGCTATAGATGCGTGGTCTGTTCCTGGTACCCAACATGTATTATAGCCTCGAAGTCGAGCCCAACGGATTAATATATCTTGAATGGTATTATTCAACATGTGTCCCATGTGCAATACTCCCGTAACATTTGGGGGAGGAATCACTATAGTATAGGGAGGGCGTGTAGAATCGGGATGTGCTGCAAAAAGCTTATTATCCATCCAATATTTATACCATTTATTTTCAACCTCTAATGGGCTGTATACGGAATCCTTGTTTGTCATAGGGTTTTGTCAATCAAAATCGATAGCAAAGTTAGCAATTATATTGTAAATCACCAAATGCAAACACAGTACAAGCTGGCTTTTCGCTTTCTCATTTTCCTAGAATTTTCCTAGATAAAAATAGATATGATCACGATCAAACGGAGGTTCACGCAAAAGATATAAAGCATCTCAAGTAAAAAAGGGCTTTTACGATTCTCATTTAGTGGGAATTGTCATTTTTCCGGGTTTCTATCCAGCACCTTTTATAAAAAATAATTACCTTTGCAAAAAGTGCAAACGTCATTTTATCAAATGTTTGGGGTATACAATTGAAATAGACCGATATCTTCGGGATTTAAAACTACATATGAAATTTATAGTTTGTCCTTTTTGTAAAACGAGAATTGTTACCGATTCCTTTCCAAGAGGTCGGCGGACGAACGGACATGTAGTAATGCATTGTCCATCGTGTAAGCACCGTCTAGCATTCACTATTAGAGAAGAGGAGGCCAGAGAAGATAAAACAGAAACGCATTCAAACTCGGCTCAGAATAAAAATAAAGAAGTAGCCGCCTCGCTTCAGGTGATCGAAAATGTATTTGGCTATGCAGCCTCGTTCAATTTAACCGAAGGTCTAAATCGTGTAGGTCGATACAACAACAAATACAGTGAATTGGAAATACCTATTCACACGGCAGACCCAAGTATGGATCGTACTCATTGCTTGATTGTAGTAGAAAAAGATTTGGCAAGCAGTTATACAGTAACCATCATGGATAATGATAGCATGACCGGCACTTTCATCAATTCACGAGAATTACTCCCAGGAGAGAAACATCAGCTAAAAGACGGTGATGTAATCACACTTGGTGCGACCTCAATACTCTTCGTCGAAAATAATGTTTAACCCATGAGGCATTAAAATGGATAATACAACAACTCCAAAGATAGCTTTAATTACAGGGGTCACTGGACAAGATGGGGCCTATCTTAGCGAGTACCTCTTAGGCTTGGGCTACCAAGTGCATGGTCTTAAGAGACGTAGTTCGTTGTTTAATACAGATCGTATAGATCACCTTTACCAAGATCCACACCTGCAAGAGCGCCGCTTTTTTTTGCATTATGCCGACCTTACAGATGGACAAAGCATAGCTCGATTAATAGAAGAAATCGCACCAGACGAAATATACAATCTCGCAGCTCAGAGTCATGTAAAAGTGAGTTTTGAACTACCTGAATATACCGCCGATGTTGTAGGTTTAGGCGCCCTGCGTCTATTAGAAGCCATTCGCATGCTGCACAAGGAAAAGAGCATACGCTATTACCAAGCCTCCACCAGTGAACTCTTTGGCTTAGTACAAGAGACTCCTCAACGTGAAAGTACCCCTTTTTACCCTCGGAGTCCATATGCTTGTGCAAAACTATATGCCTACTGGATTACGGTGAATTACAGAGAAGCCTACGGAATGCATGCTAGTAATGGTATTTTATTCAACCATGAATCCCCCCTACGAGGCGAGACTTTTGTAACTCGTAAAATCACACAATCCGCAAGTCGTATAGCGTTCGGGTTGCAATATATGCTCTATTTGGGGAATCTTGATGCCAAACGCGATTGGGGACATGCTAAAGACTATGTGCGATCCATGCACTTAATTCTTCAGCAGGACATACCTGATGATTATGTCGTAGCGACTGGGGTCTCTACCTCTGTGAGAGATTTCGTAAGAATGGCTTTCAATTATATTGGTGTAATAGTCGAGTTCCATGGCAAGGGTCTTGAAGAGAAAGGGATCTTTACGTCACTGGATGAGGTTGTTTTTTGCGAAAGAGTTGGAGAACGTTATCTGTCAAATATAAAAAATCAAATTGGAAAAGCGATCGTTTCTGTAGATCCTGCATACTTCCGACCCACAGAAGTAGAGATGCTGTTAGGTGATCCTACTAAAGCTCAAAACAACTTGGGATGGAAACCCCTATACTCCCTATCGGAACTCGTTGAAGATATGATGAAAAATGATCTTCAGCTTATGACAAAAGAGGCTTATTTAAAAGAAGGGGGCTTCAATATCCGCAACTATTTCGAATAAATTGTGCCTATGGAAAAGAATAGCAGAATTTATATCGCTGGTCATAAAGGACTCGTAGGCAGTGCGATATGCAGAAAACTGTGTCAAGAGGGGTACACGAATTTAATTGTTCGTAGCCATAATGAACTTGATCTGTTAGACGCTGATGCGGTACGCTCTTTTTTTGAAAAAGAAAAACCAGAATACGTATTCCTCGCTGCCGCCCACGTTGGTGGTATACATGCAAACAATAGATACCGAGCCGATTTTATCTATTACAATCTTGGCATCCAGCAAAATGTGATCGGAGAAAGCTACCGCAACAAAGTCAAAAAACTTCTTTTTTTAGGTTCTAGTTGTATCTACCCGCGATTAGCTAAGCAACCTATAAAGGAAAATGAACTTTTAACAGGTCCTTTGGAATATACTAATGAGCCATATGCCATAGCTAAAATAGCTGGTCTTAAAATGTGCGAAAGTTTCAATCTGCAGTATGGTACGGATTTTATTGCTGTGATGCCTACTAATTTGTATGGTCCAAACGACAACTTCGACTTGGAAACAAGTCACCTGCTCCCTGCTATTGTAAGAAAAATGCACTTGGCAAAACTCCTTCGCGAAAAGGACTTTGATGCGATTCGCTTGGATCTTGACCGAAGACCTCTTAGTGATGCTAACGCTTCCTCTTCAGAAAAACAGATTGTTTCGGCTCTTTCTTGGCGAGGGATCACACATGAATCGCTTATTCTATGGGGTACAGGGACTCCGTTGCGAGAAATGATGCATGTCGACGATCTTGCCGACGCATGCTATTTCTTGATGGAAAACATTTCATTTAACGACTTACGTCCCACAGAAAGCTCGCTACCCATCAACAATTGCCATATCAATGTTGGAACAGGAAAAGAGCATTCTATCCGCGATATCGCTTCTATGATACAGAAGACAGTCGGTTATGAAGGGAGTATTTCTTTTGATAGAGAAAAACCAGATGGTACCCCACGTAAACTATTGGACGTAACCAAGCTTCAAAAATTAGGATGGAAAGCGTCTAGGACCTTAGAAGAAGGAATAGTCCCGTACTATGATTGGTATATAGATAATTTGCATTGCGATGACTAATTGATCATTGTAAACTCATAATAATTTGTAACAATAAATATTCTTGTCGTCATGACACAAGAGTTAATAGACAAATGTATTGCCCTTATACATAGGGAAGTTGTACCAGCAACAGGTTGTACAGAGCCTGTAGCTGTAGCCCTTGCTGCAGCAAAGGCATCTCAAGTTTTAGCCTCAGACACTGTAAAAGGGACTGTATGGCTTAGCGCCAATATGCTAAAAAATGCGATGGGAGTAGGTATTCCTGGAACCGGTATGATAGGACTTCCAATAGCTATTGCATTAGGTATTGTGATCGCTGAGCCAAGAAAAGAACTTTCTATTTTAGATGACTTTTCGGCTGAGGAATTTGAAAAAGCAAAAAAAATCGTTGCAGATAAACGGATAGATATCAAGCTGAAAGATGGAGAAGAAGTCGACAAACTCTATATTGAGATATGGCTGACCGATGCTGAAAATAACCAAGTAAAAGTTATTATTCAAGAAAATCATCGTAATATCTGCTATGTAAGCCGTAATGGAGAAGAATTACTCAACACTATTGGATGTTCTTCGGAATTAAGGAACAAAGATAACGTTGATGACTTGACTTTAAATTTTGACCTTGTATACCAATTCGCAATGGAAGCTCCCCTTCCCCAAATCGAGTTTATTTACGAAGCGGCTGAACTCAACAGAAAAGCAGCTGTATACTCCTTACAACATAGTTTTGGTCACGCAGTAGGGGCTGTAGTTTCTGGAAATATTGGTAAAAAATATTTAGGAGATTCTGTATTAGCAGATATGCTTACCTATACTGGTGCGGCCTGCGATGCTCGAATGGACGGAGCCCCTATCGCAGTTATGAGTAACTCTGGAAGTGGTAATCAGGGAATCACATCAACTCTACCCGTTTGGGCCTTCGCTCAAAGAGAAAATAAAAGCTACGAACAAACTGTCCGAGCACTAGCACTTAGCAGCCTCATGGTGATTTACATCAAGCAGAAACTTGGTCGTCTTTCAGCACTATGTGGATGTGTTGTCGCCTCTACGGGCAGTAGTTGTGGCATCACTTACCTGATGGGAGGTACAAAGACTCAGATCGCCTATGCCATAAAAAATATGGTAGGAAATATTACGGGTATGCTATGTGATGGAGCAAAACCAAGCTGTAGCATGAAAGTAAGTAGCAGTGTCTCCTCAGCTCTTCTCTCCGCAATGCTCGCTATAGAAAATCACTCGGTAACCTCCAATGAGGGAATTGTGGACGAAGATGTCGATAAAACAATCGACAATCTCACCGCTATTGGAAGAGATAGTATGACACAAACCGATAGACTTGTACTTAACATCATGACTCATAAATAAGCATCGGTTCTTCAAAGTAATGAGAAGAAAACGAAGATAAGATAATATGGAAAGGGAAAAAATCCATCTAAGTAATAAAACCATCCTTAAGCAATGTGCAAGGGGCTGGTATTGGTTCGTACTTTCTTTTGTCCTGGCCTTCTTATTAATCGAATATTTTGGAAAAAACAGTGTCCTAGGCAAAGCTGAATACAAAATGGGTATTATGACACGCTTTTCCGATGAAAAGACAATAGCTCTGGATGAAAAAGACAAAATGCTTTGGGAGAGGGTGCCTGCCTATGATATCAATCAAGTATCTGCAATATTCATGTCTTCAGATATTATAGAAAGAGCAGGTAAGGCTGTCGGATATGATCTTAATTATACACAGAAGCAACGTGGACGATATATCGATGTATATAACGATCTCCCGTATAAACTACTTTTCCTCGATCCCTATTACAACGACACTTTTACGTTGACAGCTACACTGCATGAAAATGCTGTAACTCTTTCTGATTTTCAGGGGACTTACCATCGAAAGAACCTGCAATCAGATGAAGTCCCCCCTATTAGAGTTCCTCTAGACGATACTATTTCGTCGCCTTTGGGGCGTATTGTATGCTTATCGCAGTCGGATATGGGGCGATACCCTAAAACGGGTTATCAGCGCTCTCAACCAGTGCTTGTAAAAAAAGTTTTTTCCAATGCAGCAAAAACTCTTTTCGACAAGGAACTTGATTTGCACATCAATTCGAATAACGCCCTCATAATGGAAATGTCCGTTCAAGGCTCTCCGAGAAAAGTCGTCGAAGTCATGAATAAAATGACAGAACTCTGCAACGAAGATATCCGTGAAATGATTCGTAGCGATCTTTCCGAAAATGACCGCTTCATAGATGCTGCTATCGTAAAATTGGACAAATCCCCCCTGCCTGCGGCAGTAAAGGAGAAAGAAAAAGACGTATTATTAGAAAAAAAATTGAGAAACAATTCTAATAAAGAACTTCTTCATTTATCTCACTATATTGTCGTGGTAGACCCTCCTGCCTTGCGACCAGCAGCTTCTGCATCGGCCTACCTGAAAATGGTTGTGCTTATCTTAGCTTTAGTAGGACCTCTTTGCATCATCTATTTTTGCTATCTTGCCCATGATCGATTGCTAGAAGAAAAACAATTGCCCTTGCGAGTAAAAAACTCCATAATAGCCAAGGTTGCATACAAGAGAATAAATAAAAAGGCGAAAAAATATGAAGACTCGCTGCTTTGTATTGATCCCATAAGACTGAAATTTGAGAAAACCAATAAATTATTTTTAGTAAGTGAAGGCTCCAATAATAAAGAGAAAAGTTTCGTCAAGAATATGCTCGCCACAAATTTTCAACGAGCAGGACGACATGTAGAAAAGATCCACTTTTCCGCGCCTAATGGGAACCCGCTTAAAGACAACGACACCATTGTAATAAAAGGGGGTATGATCGGAACAGCCTCTTTCCATCATTTGATTGAAGATAAATTAACTCCTACGGACAAAGATGCATTGCTAATTATAACTGCAGACAAAGGAATTCAAAACCTTTTTCTTCCCTATTTTCAGGATTTTCTCTTAGTACTCATCGAAAACCGTAGCCGCGTAGGCAGGATTGGGCAAACGGCTCGACAACTTGAAGAACAACACACTCATCACGCCATTCAACAATATGCTGTGTGGGTAGAAACTCCTCTTTTTTTTCCATTATCATAGCCATAAAGATATACTATGAGTATAATACGTAGTACACTAGATACCGATTTATATAAAATCACAACCGGTTACGCCTATTCCAAACTTTTTCCTCATGCAGAGGGACACTTTCGTTTTATCGATAGGGACAATATGGTGTACCCGGAAGGCTTCGATCTGCGATTGAAAGAAGAAGTCGCAAAGATGGCTCAGCTCTCTCTCTCAGATGGAGAAGCTCATTTCATGAAAGAAAAAATGCCCTACGTTCCTCCTACATATGTAGATTTTCTGAAAGGATTTCGATTTAACCCTAAAGAAGTGGATATCCGACTCGACGAAGAAGGACATTTGCATATCGATGCTATTGGGCCTCTGTATCGTATTACATTATGGGAAACGCCTATTTTAGCACTTGTCAGTGAGTTGCGTTACCAAATGTTAGGAGCCACATTTGATAAAGAATATGTTGAGTGCAAAACCATAGAAAAAGCACAAAAACTGAAAGATGCACACCTTTCGTTCTCTATCTTTGGTATGAGGCGTAGATTCAGCTACGAAGTCGAGGATCTCGTGACCCATCTACTCAAAGAGCACGCGGGAAATGCTTTATACGGGACCAGTAATATGCATTTAGCCCATAAATATGGACTACAAGTTTCGGGCACACATCCCCACGAATGGATACAATTTCACGGAGCTATCTATGGATATAAAATGGCCAACTACATGTCTATGGAAAACTGGATCAATGTATACGATGGCGACTTAGGGACCGTTCTATCCGACACCTATACAACAGATATTTTCCTTCGCAATTTCAGTAAAAAACACGCCTTACTTTACTCTAGTTTAAGACACGATAGTGGTGACCCATTTGAGTTTATCAACAAAGTAATCCTCCGCTACAAAGAACTAAAAGTAGACCCTAAACTAAAGTATATCATATTCAGCGACTCTCTCAATGTTGAAAGGGCTATCGAAATACAGAAAGCGTGTAGTCACCGTATTCACTGTTCTTTTGGAATAGGAACAAATCTGACCAACGACACAAATAGCGGCTACAAGCCATGCAACATTGTCATGAAACTATGGAAATGTCGAATGACAGCCAAGGAACCTTGGATCAACTGTGTAAAATTGTCGGATGATAAAGGGAAGCATACTGGAGAACCTCGAGAAATACGCTTATGCAAAGAAACCCTCGGAATAATCTAGAGTAGCTATGACTTCTGAAAGACAGATACTTTTTTTTGGTGGATCTTTTGACCCTTTGCATATTGGTCACACATCATTACTCAACTGTATCTATTATGCCGCACCCTACGCTATTGACGAAATATGGTTGGTACCGACTTTTCAGAATCCATTGAAAGAAAAGATCGTTATGTCTTTTGAGGAACGCGTATCTCTTTTATCAAAGGTTTTTTGTGAGGACAGGCGTTTTCATATATGCCATATAGAAGAAGAACTTCCACTCCCTCACTACACGATCGACACCCTTTCCGCACTAGAAAAGAAGCATCCCAGCTATCGCTTTACAATCTTGATCGGAGCGGATAACTGGGTTACATTTGACCAATGGTACCACCATGATTTATTGCTTAAGAAATACCGAATTTTCATTTATCCTAGACGAGGGTTTGATATACAAAAAGAATATCTGCCTCAAGGCGTGTACTATCTCGATTATTTACCTCTAATTGAGGTGAGTTCAACTCAAATCAGACAGGCTATTATCGAGGGCAGAGACCTACGTTACTTGCTACCCCTCCCGACCCAATACTCACAACTTGAGATTGCTTACAAGAAAAGATCAACTTTATAGATATGACCCATCGACGCTTTTCCTCTCTTCAAATCATTTGCCTAGCCACACTATGGATAGTGCTTGTAATCATGATTTTCTTGTACGCTAAAATCACTTTTTTCACACTTTTTACCATTATAGCTTCTGCCATCATTGTTTTTGTTCCGATTTACAAAAGCCGGAAAAAGAAAAAATAATGCTCTCACCATCCTTCTGTTACGCGCTATTTGATAGCGTTCTCAAATAAGGATATTTCTTCACTGAAAATCATCTTTTTTTCATACGATAAAAACACGAATTGGGACATGATCCAGTATTCATCGGATCATGTCTCATTGTTTTTTCATTCCTGAATGAAGAAAAATTGGATCGTATACTGTCCATGAAGATCGACCCGAGAACATCGCTTTTTCAATCATATAATATTATTGTTTTTAATAGAGACTGCTGAACAGGCTTGTAGATCAAACTTAACGAAAGTTACATCACCTACGCACAACTTAATAATCACAAACGACAATTTAGAATTTTGGCACAAAAAAAGAAAATGCAGCATACCTCTATTTCCGAAAAAAATCGTACCTTTGCAGAGCTGATTTAAGAGAGTCTTTCTCCGCGCACCTCGGAAAATGTCTCTTTTTTTTAATATAGAAAGGTATTACTCCTTTTTACTATTAAATGTGCGATCAGCCTGATAAAATGTAATATAAAAACTAATTAACCCATTGCTACTGAGGTTGGTTCCTCGGGGCAGTATTTTATAATAGTTATGGCTTACAACTATATGACCAAAGAAGGTTTCGACAAACTGATGGAAGAAATAAGCCGTCTTGAAACCGAAGAACGTCCCAAAATAGCACAGCAAATAGCAGAAGCTCGTGAAAAAGGGGATCTCTCTGAAAATGCAGAATACGATGCTGCTCGTGAAGCGCAATCTATGCTCGAGGCTCGTTTATCACAACTGAAGACAACGGCCAGCCAAGCTCGGATCATAAATGAGAACGAAGTCGATACTAGCAAAGTACAACTGCTCACAAAGGTAAAACTGAAGAATCTTAATGACAATAGTATTATGGAGTATACTATCGTACCTGATCTGGATGCCAACTTTAAGGAAAGAAAAATTTCGATCAATGCACCTATTGCCCAAGGGCTTGTAGGTAAAAAGATCGGAGAAATTGCTGAAATAGAAGTTCCAATAGGAAAACTTCGCTTGGAAATCCTCGAAATTTCCATTTAATTTACCTGTCCCTTCATTTGCTATCCCCTCGAGAGGACGATTCTGACATTTCATAAAGATCTGTTGTTTGGCATCCTTTCGACAAATATTATAACTGCCCCCTTATTTCGTCTGATTCATTTTAGTCCGAAGAAAATATCCCTTCTTCGGACTAAATCATTAGTTAAGAGAGGAGAGAGAGGGATGTTAGGACCACATTTTTCTGAAAAATCATTATCTTTGTAGAGAAAATATAGCGCAGATTAATCGAAAATAATATTTAACCCTATGATAACTTTTCGTGTCCCTTCCGGAGAATTGGCATCTCTCCTGCAGAGTATCTCACGCGTGATTCCTCAGTCCGATCCCAACCGCCTACGTACAGAAATATTATTTGATATTTCAGAAGACCGCTTGAAACTAACTGGTAGCAACCCGCAGTATCGAATATCTGGAGAAATAGTTCTTGCAGAGCCTTGTGAACCCTGTCTTTTCACGGTACCGCCTTCAGATATTAACGACTATGTAAAAGAACTTCCCGAACAACCGCTGACCTTCACTTATCAGCCAAATGAAGATAGCGGTCGAGGTCCGCTGAAAATGTCTTTCGCAGGAGGGGAAATAAACTTTACTGCCACCAATGGAGAAAACTACCCTATATTTGATCCAGGAGAGCCTTCAGAAGGATTTTCTTTCGAAATAGAAACATCCCTTATCCGTCAAGGAATTGCTTATACTATAAATTCTGCTTGCAATCTACCCGATCGTAAAAATATTTCCTGTATATATTTTCGTTTTCGCAATGATTACCTAGATATTGTAGGCACTGACGGTTTGATTCTATCTAGATATCGCGTGAACAACTCTTTTATAGACGGTTTAAAAGATAACGACAAAAAGGATTTTCTTTTACCTTACAATTGCGCTCACTTTATGCGTTCGTTTCTCCCAAGGTACGATGCAGAAATGATGCATGTGGAAGTCAATGAAAAAAGGATTCTTTTCAAAATTGATAGCCTAGAAATAGAGTCAATGCTGGTAGACGCATCATACCCCAACTATGAGTCGATCATTCCTACTAAGTTTGAATATGAACTATCTATGGACACTACTCAACTTAAGAACGTGGTGCGCCGTATCAACAAGTTCATCAACGACGACTCTTTTATTGATCTAATACCTACTAGCGAAGGTCTTCGCATAGAAGCAAAAAAAACAGAAGAAAACAAAACAGCCAACGAAACTATTTCCTTTGAGAATCCAAACGAAATGGAGATGGCTATGGCCTTTGACAAAAAGCGCTTTTATACCCTTCTGGAAAATATCGAAACGGATCTCGTCTTATTCAATATTGTAGATATTACGAGACCCGTGATCATAACGCCCGCTGAAGCCAAAGAGAATACCTCGCTTATATGCCTGATAGCCCCGATCCCTGTCAGCAGAAAATAAAAATAGAACCATGCAGCTCAATTTAAAAAAACCAATCATCTTTTTTGATCTTGAGACCACCGGTCTCAACTATACAAAAGATCGCATTGTAGAGTTGTCTCTCTTGAAGGTTTTCCCCAATGGTGACGAGGAAAAAAAGACTAGACGAATAAACCCAGAAATACCTATACCTGCAGAAGCTACGGCAATTCATCATATTTCAAACGATGATGTAAAAGACTGTCCTACGTTTAAAGAAATTGCTAAGGAATTAGTACTTTTCTTTGAAGGTTGTGATATCGCAGGATACAACTCTAACAAATTTGATGTTCCAATGCTAGTCGAGGAATTTGCACGAGCAGAGATTAATATCGATTTTTCAAAATCTCTATTCGTCGATGTTCAAACAATATTCCATAAGATGGAAAAACGTACCCTCGAAGCAGCCTATCTTTTCTATTGTAACGAAACTCTAGAGGGGGCACATGGAGCTGAGGCTGATACCATCGCGACATACAAGGTACTCCAGGCTCAGCTTGATCGCTATTCCGATACTTTAAAAAATGACATAACCTTTTTATCTCAGTTTACTACTGCTAATAGTAATGTAGATTTTGCGGGCAGACTTATCCGTAATTCCAACGGTGAGATCCTCATCAATTTCGGGAAATACAAAGGACAGCCCGCAAAAGAAGTGCTCCGGAAAGACCTCGGGTACTATGCCTGGATCATGGCTAGTGACTTTACAGCCGACACCAAGCGACATTTTTCAAGAATTAAACTGGAACTAGGAAACCTCGATATAAAGACAAAATAACACCGTTTTATTCATAGTGAAACTGAAAGGCAAACACATTTTATTGGGGATTACTGGGAGTATAGCGGCATATAAAGCGGCTTCTTTAGCACGTCTCCTCATTAAAGAAGGGGCCGAGGTACAGGCTATCATGACACCATCTGCCAAAGAGTTTATCACACCCCTGACGTTATCAACTCTTACGCAGAAACCCGTTGTAAGTGAGTTTTTTGATCGTAGAGACGGATCATGGCATAGCCACGTATCGTTAGGGCTTTGGACCGATCTATTCGTCGTGGCACCCGCTACTGCTGCAACCATTGCCAAAATGGCTACTGGAATAGCAGATAATATGCTCACAACTTCTTATCTATCTATGAAAGCTCCTACTTGGATAGCGCCTGCGATGGACCTGGACATGTACGCACATCCCTCTACACAACAAAATATCGAGATCCTCAGAAAAAGAGGCCACAAAATAATAGAAGCATCTTCTGGATTTTTAGCAAGTGGTTTAGAAGGAAAAGGTCGTATGCAAGATCCCGAAATTATTCGAGATCTTATTTGCCAATACTTTACGACCCAACAAGCAGAGAGTGTTTTTTACGGAAAAAAAATCTTGATCACTGCTGGTCCCACTCACGAAGCTATAGATCCAGTACGATTTATCGGGAATCACTCTTCTGGTAAGATGGGGCTAGAAATTGCGCGAGAAGCATTAACTCTAGGAGCAAAAGTTGAAATAATATTGGGACCTACTTTACTTCCCCCTCCAGACGAAGCCATAGTCACCCACATTACCTCTGCGGAAGAGATGCTTAGGGCAACAGAAAAAAAGTTTGATGCTGCGGACATTGTCATCTTTGCGGCAGCTGTAGCTGATTATAGACCCAAAGCCTATCACCAAGACAAGGTGAAACGAGAAGTGTCTGGCGAGACACTCAACCTCTCCCTTATACGAAACCCCGATATTGCAGCAACCCTCTGCAAACGAAAAAGGACAAATCAACTTGTCGTTGGTTTTGCTCTTGAGACTTCTGCAGGGATTGACGAAGCAACACGAAAAATGGAGGAGAAGAACTTCGATATTATCGTTTTAAACTCCCTACAAGACAAGGGCGCTGGGTTTGGATTAGAAACTAATAAAATCACGATTCTCTCTCGAAATCAGCAGGCAAAACAGTTTCCTCTAAAAGAAAAGTCCGCAGTAGCGAAAGATATAATGAAGGAAGTGGCATCATACCTGGATACAAAATAATTATGAGTAAAAGAATCATCTCTTTTATTTGTGTATTCTTTACCGGCATTTTTTCCTACAGTAATACGTTTGCACAAGAAATCAAAGCAAAGGTAACCGTAGAAACAAGTGCCTTAGCAGGGATTGAACGCAATATTTTTGATGATCTAGAACAGAAACTAACTGATCTCATCAACAATACAAAGTGGACAAACTTGACCTTTTCTCCTGCTGAACGTATTCAGTGTGATATCTCTATTACCATTCTATCACAGGAAAATAATGAATATAATGCAGAATTTATCATTACGGCACAAAGACCTGTATACAATGCATCCTACACGACCAATATATTGACGTTTCGCGACAAAAAACTGAATTTTCAGTTCGAGGCTTTTACCCCAATACTTTACAATCCTAACCAATTAGATAACAACCTCACGGCTACAATTGCTTTCTATGTATACTTAGTATTGGCATTAGATAGTGATAGTTTTTCGGAATTAGGGGGAGATAAATATAGTAACCAGCTACTTCAGATTGTAAACCAAGCAGCTGTTGCTGATACCAATTGGAAAGGTTGGACCTCTTCTGATGGAAATAAAGGGCGCTATGCATTGGCCGATGCATTAAATGATCCTGCTCAAAGATCTTTTCGCAAGTATTGGTACATATACCATCGTAAGGGTCTGGACGAGCTAGTCGGTAATTTAAAACGAGGTATTAGAAATATAATAGACAATCTCAATCTATTAGAAGCGACTTACAAAGCGCGCCCCATGTCACCTTTATTGATGATTTTCTCGGAATCTAAACTAAGGGAATTCATTGAAGTCATCGATGGCGCATCTCAGAGTGACAAAAAAAAGGCCTTCGAAACCCTCAATAAATTATATCCGACTGAGCAAGACGTGCTCAATCAACTTAAACGAGAATCGAAGAATAAATCCTTCTAGCCTTGCATTTCATGTTACACACGCTATCCATAGATAATTTTATTACAATCGATCATCTGAAAGTTGATTTTCAGCAAGGTTTTACGTCGCTAACAGGCGAAACGGGAGCAGGAAAAAGTGTTTTTGTAGGAGCTCTTTCATTGTTACTGGGTAAACGAGCCGAAACAAGTTCGATACGATTCGGAAAGAATAAGTGTGTAATAGAAGCTACATTCCGGCAATTGCCACCCCATGCGAAAAAATTAATTGCAGAACAAGATCTTGAAGGCGAAGACCCAGACGAATGTATCGTTCGTAGAGAAATTATTTCAAGTGGAAAAAACCGCTGCTTCGTCAATGATACGCCTCTACCCTTATCTTCGCTATCTCATATAACAGAGTTGTTGATCGACATTCATTCTCAGCACAGCAATCTATTACTTCGAGATGATGCTTTCATACGGAAAGCTGTCGATCGCACACTCCCCGATGCCAATATCTTAGATGTATATCATTCGGTTTACAATAGGTTTGTCGAAACAAGGCAAAGATTCCAAGATCTACTACAATTACAGCGCACATACGAAGAAACAGTCGATTTCGACTCATTCCGCTATCAAGAACTTTGTGAAGCAAATTTAGCTGTAGGTGAAGAAGAGTTTCTCTTTGAAAAAATAGGTATTCTGCAAAATGCGGCTAAGATTAAAACAAATCTTTCAGAAGCGATGGAAATACTTAATGCG
This sequence comes from Bacteroidota bacterium, assembly GCA_023389855.1. GTDB lineage: Bacteria > Bacteroidota > Bacteroidia > Bacteroidales > Porphyromonadaceae > Porphyromonas. The sequence goes on along the minus strand of JAEWDZ010000007.1, from coordinate 16,465 downwards.
GATGAAAGAGGAATTGCCGACACTTTAATTTCACTCAAACGTAAGCTTACTCAAGTTTGCAAGAGCTACTCCGCTGTACAAGAATACATCGATCGAATCGAGAGTATTCACATCGAACTCATGGATATTACTTCAGATCTATCATCTCACTGTGATAGTATTGAAGAAGACCCATTAGCACTGCAAAATGCAGAGGAAAGAATGGATCTATTGGGCAAGTTATTTACAAAATATCGTGTCGATAGTTCAAATGCATTGATCGCTCTTCGAGATGAGTTAGCCCAAAAACTTACTGATACAAGAGATCTCTCAGAAACCATTCAAGAAACAGAAAAAGAGCTTGAAAAATCGAGAAAAGAATTAGACAAGGTAGCTCAGTCCTTGCGAAAGCAACGACAAGAAGCAGCAAGAAAAATGGTTGATCAACTCAACCAAGTTATATCGGAACTAGACCTATCTAAATCAAAAGTAATATTGGATATAAGGCCCTTGGAAGAGCCCCAATTCAATGGAGCAGACAAAATTACCCTTCTCTTTTCTTCTAGCAAAGTCATGAAACCCCAACCAGTTGGTGAAATAGCTTCAGGAGGTGAAATATCCCGGCTAATGCTAGCATTAAAAGCTATTTTGGCCGAACACGAAAAATTACCTACCATATTTTTTGATGAAATAGACACGGGTGTTTCTGGACGTGTCGCTGATAAGATGGGTATTATTCTAAAAAACTTGGGAAAGGTTATGCAAGTTATCGCGATTACCCATTTGCCCCAAATAGCCGCACGTGGGACACATCAGTTGGCGATTGAAAAAGAAATTTCTACAGAAGGAGAGCCTAAAACAAACGTAAAAAAACTATCTACTACAGAAAGACAAATTGAGGTAGCTCGACTAATTAGTGGAAACATAATTACAGAGACTGGGTTACAAGCAGCTAAAGAACTTTTAGACAATGATAATTAAAGAAAGATTGTTATTTGGTATACACTCCGTTTTAGAAGCACTAGAGAGTAATACTCTAATAGATAAAATATACATCCGAAAAGGTATGGGAAGTACCATCATCAAGAAAATCAAACAGATGGCTAATCTGAAATTGATTCCCGTACAAGAAATACCTATCGAAAAACTAAATAGACTTACAAAAAAAGCTCATCAAGGATGTATAGCCGTCATTTCACCCATTGAATATACTGATATAGAGCAGCTAATACCAGCTCTGTACGAAAGAGGAGAAGCCCCCTTTTTTGTTGTCCTGGATGGCATTACCGATACTCGCAATTTTGGGGCTATTGCCCGTAGTGCTCTGTGTGCAGGTGCCCATGCAATTGTAATACCTATGCGCAATAGTGTATCTGTTACGGCAGATGCCGTAAATGCTTCTGCTGGAGCACTTATACATATGCCGATTTGCCGAGTATCCGATCTCAGTAAAACAGTCAACTATCTTGCTGAAAGCGGTTTAAATATTGTCATAGCAAACGAAAAAGCGATGTTACCCTATTATCAAGCTCCATTGAAAGGACCATTAGCACTCGTGATGGGCAATGAACACACAGGAGTATCTGAAAAAATCCGTGATAAGGCTAATATAGAAGTATCTATCCCTCTTCAGGGAACAATAGGATCACTAAATGTATCTGTAGCTACCGGTATTCTGCTCTTTGATATTGCCCGTAGAAGAGATATAAAAGAGTAAAAATATTCGTAATTAAAGCACATAAAACTATCGATTATGAAAAAAGTAATTAACACTAACAATGCGCCTGCCGCAATCGGCCCTTATAGTCAAGCAATAGAATTCGGAGACATGCTGATTACCAGTGGGCAACTCGGACTTGATCCCCATACAGGTAATTTTGTAGAAGGAGGCATTACCGAACAAACTGAACAAGTTTTCAAAAACTTAAAGGCAATCCTCAATGAGGCTGGATACAGTATGAACGATATCGTGAAAACTACATGTTTCCTTGCCGACATGGCAGATTTTGCCGCCATGAATGAAGTATACGCCAAACACTTCGAAGGAGATTTTCCTGCACGCAGTGCCGTGGCAGTAAAAACTCTCCCTAAAAATGGATTGGTGGAAATAGAGGTTATCTGTAAAAAGTAATTAACTGACTGTTGATCAACAATAAATGTAGATTCAATCTCTCGCTACAAACCTACATCATTGACGCCAAATAAGGCTAACTCGCATGCATATTAGGGTTTAATACCATGATATGCATGCGAAATTCTTCCACCTTATTTTTCTGCGCTGCGTTGCTTATAAGGTCGATGCTTATAGATTAAAATGCATTATATCAAATTATCGAAAGAAGTATTCACTTTTTCTTCGTCATATAGCAAATAATTAGCGGAAATATAGTACCTTTGCGAAGACGAAGCTATTTCGAGGACCGCAATCAGGCCTCGCTTTACTGATACAAAATGTAGATAATAATAGAATAATACCATAAAATAGATTACGAATCAAATGCAAAACAAAGGATTTGTGATATTTATCTCGGCGGTATTGGCGGTCATATGCCTTTACTACCTGTCGTTTACCCCCGCGGTAAATCATTACGAGAAAAAAGCAGCCGAAATAGCACAATTACAAGGCGACGCTAAAGCGAAAGCTTATTTGGACTCTATGGCCAACGAAAAAATATGGTTTGGCTATACTCTAAAAAAAGCACGGACTCAACAAATTGGTCTAGGACTTGACCTAAAAGGCGGGATGAACGTAATCCTGCGCGTCAATGCCAAAGATCTTGTTTACAACCTATCAGGAAAGTACGATGACGACTCTTTCCTTAAAGCTCTCGATGCTGCAGCTGTATCAACGACATCTGGGGACTTTATTGATAAGTTTGTAGCCGAGTTCAAAAAACTAAGCCACAATACCGCACTGGCTACTGTATTTGGTAATGGTCCTCTTCGTGAAGAAATCTCACCTCGATCAGCAGATGACCAGGTGATTAAGATCCTCAAAGAGAAATTCAATAGTGCTTCAGAGGCAACAATTAATGTGCTTCGCACACGAATCGACCGCTTTGGTGTAGTATCTCCCAATATACAGAAAATTGAAGGTGAAGGACGTATTCTCATTGAACTTCCTGGTGTAAAAGAACCAGAACGCGTTCGAGATCTCTTACAAAAAAGTGCTAACCTCCAATTCTGGCGTACATATAGCTATCAGGAAGTACAAGGAGACCTAATAAACGCGAATCAAAAACTTTCTGCTTTGGCAAAAGCACCTGTAACACATAGCGCAGAATCAATTAATCAAGAAGAGCTTCCTGCAGCAGCAGAAAACGCAGAACTGTCTGACGCAACAGCTAATAAAGAAAAGGAAGATCTTACAGATAAGGATGTTGTAGAACAAGAGGTAAAAGCAAATGACAAAACGTCTGCAACATCAGAAGAAGGCAAAACTGAAAGCAATGCGTCGCAAGCAACGATATTGCATGAAAAGGACAATATACTCTTCAGTCTACTATCTCCTGGAGGTCGTGGTGGTGCGACTGTAGGTATCGCTCACGATGCAGACAGAAAAACGATTGATTCCTTATTGTTAGTAGCACATGAAAAGGGTTTTCTCCGTGAAGACTTAAAACTAATTTGGGGAAACAAACCTATAACTGACCCCTCAACGAAAAAAGAAACGGATCTGTACGAACTCTATGCAATACGAAATTCTCGTACAGGAGAACCAGATCTTACAGGTGATGTAGTAACAAGCAGTAAAAGCGAAGTAAGTGACCAAAAGATTGGCAATAGAGGTCCTGTGGTAACTATGACCATGAATGAAGAAGGGGCTCGCCATTGGGCACGTCTAACCAAAGAAAACATCGGAAGGGCAATAGCAATTGTACTAGATGATGTAGTTTACTCTGCCCCAAACGTTAATAGCGAGATCACCGGTGGGCGTAGCGAAATATCAGGTAGCTTCACAGTAGAAGAAACCGTCGACTTGGCAAACGTTCTGAACTCTGGTAAAATGGATGCATCTGTTGTAATTGAACAAGAAAACGTCGTCGGGCCGTCATTAGGTCAAGGTTCTATCCGAGCAGGTATTATATCATTCGTTATTGCAATCATCTTATTGATGCTATACATGATCATGATGTATGGTCTTGTTCCTGGTCTAATCGTCGATGGTGCTCTGATTATCAATACGTTCTTTACGCTGGGCATACTTGCCTCTTTCCATAGTGTGCTAACACTTTCTGGCATTGCCGGTATCGTACTCACTTTAGGTATGGCAGTAGACGCAAACGTGCTTATTTTCGAACGTATCAAGGAAGAAATTCGTGCAGGAAAGTCTATGACTAGAGCGATAAATGATGGGTATGGAAATGCTTTCTCTGCTATTTTCGACTCCAATATTACAACTATTATCACGGGTATCGTTCTCTTCTTCTTTGGTACAGGTCCGATTAGAGGTTTTGCTACTACTTTGATCATCGGTCTTATTGCATCTTTCCTTACAGCAGTATTCTTGACCCGTATCATTGCTGAAGCACTCGACAAAAAAGGCAAGATGAGCAAACAGACATATACGACCAGTATATCTAAGAACTTCTTTACCAACTGCAATTACAATATTCTAGGTAGCTGGAAGAAAGCTATTATTCTTCCAATTGTACTTATTGTTTTAGGTATTGTTGCTCTCTCGGTATGGGGCTTTAATCAAGGCATCGAGTTTTCTGGTGGTCGAAACTTTATCGTAGAGTTCGACCAACCTGTAAAAGTAAAGGATGTATCCGAAAAAGTTCGCCCTGTATTCAACCAAAAAGCAAGTGTCATTTCTATCGGGACAGATGGTAAACAAGTCCGTATCTCTACAAACTACGAAATAACCAACAACACAAAAGCTATTGAAGATACCATCAACAATATGCTTTACGAATCTGTTCAGGACTTCTATCTGGTTAAACCTGATAAAGAAACATTCTTGACTAAGAATATTATCAGTAGCCAGAAAGTTAGTGCTAGCATGAGTCACGACATCGCTCGTAAAGCACTGATTGCCGTTATTATAGCATTGGTATTCATGGCAATATACATTCTGATTCGATTCCGATACATTCACTATTCTATCGGTGCATTTGCTTCCGTTGTCGCAACAACACTGTGTATCCTAGGACTGTATGCACTGCTTTGGCGCATTATGCCATTTACAATGGAATTGGACCAGAACTTTATAGCTGCTGTATTGGCTATCATCGGTTACTCGATTAACGACGTAGTGGTAGTATTTGACCGTATACGCGAAACCCATAATCTCTATCCGAACCGCGACCTATTCACATCCATTAATGAGTCTCTCAATAGAACATTAGCTCGTACGTTCAACACGAGTCTTACCACATTCTTGGTTATGATTATCATCTTCCTCTTCGGTGGAGCATCAATGCGTAGCTTTACCTTTGCGATCCTGCTTGGTATTGTGATCGGTACATATAGTACTCTCTTTGTTGCTACTCCCGTTACATACCTTATTGCTAAAGCAGGGATAGATAGAAAAAAAACGAAACAAGCAAAATAGCCTCTTAACAAAATCACTTAATACAGAAAAAGGGCTGAGGGTCTAAGATTCTCAGTCCTTTTTCTCTTCACTAAAAAGTATTTTTCTCGTAAATTTCCGTAGAGTTTTGACTAAACAGTCTTGTTTACATATTAGCATAAAGGCGAATAAAGGATAAGAAAAAAATGAGACAAAGTTTATTGAGAATATCAAATGAATATTATTGTGTAGCTTCAGGAACTATTTCTTAGAATCGCAGACTAACCTGTAAGTGCTAAGAAAGAAGGAACTAAAAAAGATTTTGATTTCGAATATATCTACTTAGCCTTTATTCAACATAATGAATTACAACAGTAAGAGCATCATAGTGGAGATGGGATAAAGCAGAATCATCGCTCGAGAAGAGAGAAAAAAAATATTGTGATTATTGAGAGGTATCTATAATAATAATTGTTTTTATCAGAGGGACAAAAGAAGATATAAAATAAGCTAGAGTCTAGTCTTTATCTTCACACAGAAAAGCGTATAGAGTCTTGGAAATATCATTTTTTTATTGTACCTTTGTATGAAGTAATTAGAGCATAAACTATTCAGTTTTTCCTAAAAATATCTTGGAATAATTATTACAATGGCTGATTTGAACGATAAAATAAATATCCCTTCTAGGGAAGAGTATTCTGCAGGTAGTATTCAGATTCTTGAAGGACTAGAAGCCGTACGTAAACGTCCCGCCATGTACATAGGAGATGTTAGCGAACGAGGGCTTCATCATCTTGTCTATGAGGTGGTAGACAACTCAATCGATGAAGCTCTAGCACACTTTTGCACCGCGATACTCGTAACTCTTCATGCGGATGGCTATGTATCTGTTCAAGATAATGGGCGAGGTATACCTGTTGATATTCATCCCAAGGAAAAGAGAAGTGCTCTCGAAGTAGTGCTTACGGTACTCCATGCTGGTGGTAAATTTGATAAAGGTAGTTATAAAGTATCAGGAGGTCTGCATGGTGTAGGCGTATCTTGTGTGAATGCATTAAGCCTTCACCTTATTGCGGAGGTACATAGACAAGGTAAAATTTGGAAACAAGAGTATCACAAAGGTAAACCCGATGCTCCAGTTGCTGCAGTAGGAGACAGTACGGTGACTGGAACGAAGATTACATTCAAGCCTGATGATACGATATTTACTACAACAGAGTTTAAATTTGATATTCTTGCACGAAGACTTCGAGAACTTGCCTTCCTCAACGCAGGATTACGATTGGAGCTAGTAGACGAAAACCAAGTCGATGAAAATGGGAATTATCGAAGAGAGGTTTTCCTCAGTGAAGAAGGGCTTAAAGAATTCGTTTCCTTCTTAGATCGTCATAAGGAATCTCTTTTACAAGATATCATACATATACACAGTGATAAGGAGGATGGCATTCCTGTGGACGTAGCCATGACTTACAACACGGATTTTCAGGAGAATGTCTATTCCTACGTGAACGATATCAATACGATAGAGGGAGGAACTCATCTGATGGGTTTCAGGCGAGCTCTCACGAGAACCCTAAAAAAATATGCAGAGCAATCAAAAATGCTCGACAAAGTAAAAGTCAATATCGAAGGAGATGATTTTCGTGAAGGCTTGACTGCAGTAATAAGCGTAAAAGTATCAGAGCCACAATTTGAAGGCCAAACAAAAACGAAGTTAGGCAATAGCGAAGTTGCGGGATTTGTAGACAGTGCTGTATCTGAGGGACTTACTAATTACCTTGAAGAACACCCTGCTCAAGCAAAACGCATTGTTGAAAAAGTCATATTGGCTGCCCAAGCGCGTAATGCTGCTGCAAATGCTCGAAAGATGGTCCAAAGAAAAAGCGTGCTTTCGGGTGGTGGATTGCCTGGTAAATTAGCAGATTGCTCGTCTAAAGATCCAGCTAAATGTGAAATATTTATCGTTGAGGGAGACTCTGCTGGAGGCACAGCCAAACAAGGGCGTGATCGTGAATTTCAGGCGATATTACCTCTACGCGGAAAAATCCTCAATGTAGAAAAAGCTCTTCAGCATCGTGTACTAGAAAACCAAGAAATTAGAAATATATACACAGCATTAGGTGTTACAATCGGCACGGAAGAAGATCCTAAGGCACTAAATATAAGCAATCTTCGTTATCACAAGGTTGTCATAATGACTGATGCTGATGTAGATGGGGCTCACATCGCCACACTAATATTGACATTCTTTTATCGAAATATGCCTGAACTGATTGCTGGTGGTCACGTCTACCTAGCAACTCCACCACTCTATTTGTGCAAAAAAGGGAAAATAGAAGAATATTGCTGGACTGAACAACAACGCCAAAATTTCATTGACCGACATGCTGACGGCAAAGAGAGCCGTGTTCACGTACAGCGCTACAAAGGTCTCGGTGAAATGAACGACGAACAGTTGTGGGAAACAACTATGAATCCAGCTACCCGTATATTAAAACAAATAACCATAGAAAATATAGTCAATGCTGACGAAACATTCTCCATCCTTATGGGGGAAGATGTTGTTCCTCGTCGTGAATTCATTGAAGCCAACGCTACTTATGCCAACATTGATGCCTAATCTTCTGGCATACTTTTTGCATCTTATCATATAAAATAATTTTTCGTACGCGTATAAAGGAGTACGAAGGATGGTGAAGTATATATATTCACAAATAGTACAGACCAATGAAAGAAAAAAACAACATAGGCCCCAAACCACAACAACCGATGCGAGGAAAAGGAAAACGGATATTTAATCCTTTTTGGATTTACGTTTTATTTACGCTTGTATTGCTCTCGCTTTTATTTCTTAAGCCTACGTCTCCGTCTAAAAAGCTCAGTTGGAATGAATTTAAAGATTTGGCTGCCAAAAATGTTTTTAATAGCATTACAGTCAACCGATCCGATTATATGGCGGTAGCAGAAATAAAACCAGAAAAATTATCGCTTGTATATAGCCGACAAGAGATGCGCCAGAATGAACGCTTCCGCTTTAATAGACAAGGGATAGAAACTACCGTATCAACTCAGATTCCTTCTATAGATAAGTTTACGGAATTTATCGACAATAATCATATCCCTGTAGAAATCGAATATAAGACAAAAAGTGGAGTATGGAGCATGCTCCTTATCAATGTTGTTCCCTTTATCCTCTTGATTGCAATATGGATATTTATCTTTCGCAGATCTGCTATGCAAGGTGGTGGTGGCGCTGGAAATATATTCAATGTTGGCAAGAGTAAAGCTAAACTTTTCGACAGAACAAAAGTAGATGTCACTTTTTCCAACGTTGCCGGTCTCCACGAGGCTAAACAAGAAATCCAAGAAATTGTAGACTTCCTAAAAGATCCGTCTAAGTACACCAAACTCGGAGGAAAAATACCAAAAGGAGCCTTACTTGTAGGACCTCCTGGAACTGGAAAAACATTGCTAGCTAAGGCTGTCGCTGGAGAGGCGCACGTTCCTTTCTTTTCTATCAGTGGGAGTGACTTTGTAGAAATGTTTGTCGGAGTTGGAGCTAGTCGAGTACGGGATCTTTTCCAACAAGCAAAGGAGAAATCCCCCTGTATTGTTTTTATTGATGAGATCGATGCCGTTGGCCGTGCTCGTGGCAATAACAATCGATTCGGTGGTAACGACGAACGAGAGAACACGCTAAATCAGCTCCTTACGGAAATGGATGGCTTCGGAAGCAATAGTGGTGTTATTGTCTTGGCAGCGACTAATCGAGTAGAAATCCTAGACAAGGCTTTACTTCGTGCTGGTCGCTTCGACCGACAAATTCAGGTTGATCTTCCAGACATTAACGACCGACGAGAAATATTCCAGGTGCATATGAAAGGACTTCGTTTAGCTGACGACGTCAATATCGAAAATCTATCGAGACAGACTCCTGGATTTTCAGGAGCCGATATCGCAAACGTATGTAATGAGGCTGCTCTAATAGCAGCTCGAGCAAATAAAGAGGCTATAGAAAAACAAGATTTTTCAAATGCCATCGATCGTATTATAGGCGGTCTAGAGAAGAAGAATCGTATTACGACAAAAGAAGAACGGGAAAGTATTGCCATTCATGAATCTGGACATGCTACTGTATCCTGGATGCTAGAATATGGAAATCCATTAGTAAAGGTAACTATCGTACCACGTGGTAGAGCCCTAGGTGCAGCTTGGTACATGCCCGAGGAAAGACAAATAACGCATACACAGGTATTACTGGATGAAATGGCATCTTTGCTAGGTGGTCGTGCTGCAGAAGACTTGTTCTTAGGACGTGTTTCTACTGGAGCAGCCAACGACCTTGAACGAGTGACTAAATTGGCTCACGCTATGGTTGCCTACTATGGGATGAGCGATAAAATACCCAATATTAATTATTACGATGCTCAGAGTGATATGGCATTTGGCAAGCCCTACAGCGAAAAAATTGCCGAAACAATAGATAGTGAAGTTCACCGTATTATCAACGAACAATACGAACGTGCAAAGTCTATACTACTGACATACAAAGAAGGTCACCACAAACTAGCCGAAACGCTACTCGAAAGAGAAGTCATATACACTGAAGATGTTGAAACTATTCTAGGCAAGCGGCCTTGGAAAAGCCGCACAGACGAGATAATAGATCACCAAAAGAAGGAAGAAAAAGAGACCAAGATAGAGGGCAATATCACTACACATCCTCCTGTCCTATCACCATCCTCCCCCAAAGAGGATAATCAACCTCCCCTTCCATCTAATAAAGAGTAAATACCATGACAGAAAAGATGAAGGGATTCTTTATTAGGTCTCTATCCGGATTGATCTATATTTTACTGATCGCAGGCGCATTACTAGCGAAAAACGCCATATTCTTCTACATTCTTTTTTCTCTGATAGCATCAATTGCAGTATTCGAGTTCAATGGTATGAGTAAAGTAGCTCGTACTCATCCAATGCGTATAATTCTTGACTGCGGAACGATCATATGGATCATACTAATGGGTTTTTTTACTGCCACAAACTCATCCTTTGGACTTACTATTTGGGTTCCGTTAATTTTCTACATCCTTTTTATTCTTACAAGAAGTATTGTAGCCGATGAAAATCATGAATTAGAGCGGATAAACAATTCCTTTTTTCCGATTGCTTATATCGGCATCCCCTTTTTCCTTGCCTCTTTGGTTAGTTATAAGAATGGTACATCTTCGAGCTATGATGGGATACCGGTCTTATCGGTATTCCTTATTGTATGGGCTAACGATACAGGAGCTTACATCATAGGTTCCTTGATGGGAAAACATAAACTACTTCCACGCCTTTCTCCTAAAAAAAGTATCGAAGGTTTTGTCGGTGGAATTCTCTTTGCGATGGGAGTTTCATCACTACTACCCCTTCTTTTTCCAAGTAATTTTGGAATATATTACCTGTGGGAACTCTTGATATATGGCTTTTTAGTTGGCACATTTGCTACATTAGGAGATCTATTCGAGTCGATGCTCAAAAGAAGAGCAGGAGTTAAGGACTCCAGCAAACTCATTCCAGGCCACGGAGGTATACTAGATAGAATCGACAGTTTTCTTTTTACGATGCCTGTCGCCTTTATGCTGATGCTAATTGTGAGTTTCAGATAAATTGATTATTCTCCCCATATAAATTAGCTAGTCAGTTTACCCTGTTAAACAGGTATAAAGTAAAAGGAGCTTTTGATTCAGCTCCTTTTTTACATTTATTATATAGTCAAAGGGATATTGATAGTAGAAAAATGAGTGCGAGATCTCTAAATATCCTCATATCTTCTTGCCTTTAGTAAGAACAGAAGATTATCTCTTTATACGAGAGTTTTTTGTCCTGCACCTTCAGATTTTCGAAGAGTGATAAAGAAATTCATTTTCTTATGAGGCGCTTTACTGTATTCACAACACGCATAAGGTCTTCATCCGTTAGACTACTGCCACTCGGCAAACATAATCCTTGATCAAAAATTTGTTCAGACACACTATTGCTATTGATAAGTTGTCTCTCGGAGTCTTGTCCCTCATGAACTTTCATATGGCTATCGATAAATGGGCTCTTTGAGAATACAGGTTGCAGGTGCATCGGTTTCCAAAGAGGACGGCTTTCAATTTCCTCTTCTTCCAATCCTCTCCGAAGTATTTCTGGCGTAACTCCAGTGATTTTAGAGTCAATCAGCATTGTAGTTAACCAATAAATACTATCGTACTCTAACGATGGATTTTTTTGAAAAGAAATACCATCTATATCCCCTAGCTGTTGTTCATAAAATGAACGTATAGCTTTACGCCTCGCGATATGATCATCCAACACAAGCATCTGACCTCTACCTATACCTGCAGATACATTACTTAATCGATAATTATAGCCAATCTTACTGTGCTGATAGTAAGGAGCATTATCACGTGCCTGCGTAGCCAAATTAAGAACTTGATTTCTTACCTCAACTGAGGGACAGATTAAAGCTCCACCACCCGATGTTGTAATAATTTTATTGCCGTTAAAACTGATAGCACCAAAGGTTCCAAAAGTTCCACAATAACGGTCTTCGAATTTACTACCGAGAGCTTCTGCAGAGTCTTCTACGATAGGAATACCGTACCTATTGGCAACCTCTAAAATCTCCCTCATATTTGCGGGCATACCATATAGGTGCACAGGTATAATCGCTTTAGGCAGTTTGCCATAAGTATCTTGTACAAACTCAATTCCTTTTTCTAATGCTATAGGAGACATATTCCAGGTATCGCATTCACTATCAATAAAGACAGGAGTAGCACCTAAATAAGCTATCGGATTAGCTGAAGCAGAAAACGTAAAACTCTGACATAAAACAAAATCTCCAGGAGCAATACCCAATTGGATTAAAGCTAAATGTAAGGCTGCTGTACCGCTAGATAAAGCAACTATTCGACCTTCTTCTATGTGAAGGTATTTTTCTAAACTTCTCTCAAAAGCATCCACATTAGGACCAAGGGGTACCACCCAATTAGTCAGAAATGCTTCATGTATAAATGTTTCTTCTTTGCCTCCCATATGGGCTAAGGATAGCCATATTTTTTTCTTTTGTTCCATACACTTATCTATCACAGTTTGATCTAGTTATTATAATACACATCCACATACGAACTGTACCATATATCAAGGGCCTAGGAAAACTTACGCCAGTTCTCTTTTAAAAGAGAACCTAGAAAAAAGCAATCTCAGGCTTCCAATACAAAGATAAACAAATTACTACAACATAATCATACTCAGAGAGTAATTAGTGAGAAAAAGAACAAGCTAATAGAGGCTGACATTCTTCTCAATAAAAGTCTCTTGCAAATAAGTTCTTCAAAAAGGTAATCTATCTTGAATTCTCAACAATACGCGTAGCTGAAAAAATATTTTTGCAAACTTAGCGTATAATTCAACAGAATGTATTAACTTTGCAATCGAAACCAAGGAAGAGCCTTCTTTCGATGAATCATAAGTTTGAATAGTTTTAAGTACCAAGTACTATAAAAAAAAGGACTTGTAATCTCACAGAAGAGCATTGGAAGTGTGGGTGAGTGGCTGAAACCACCGGTTTGCTAAACCGACGTACGGGTTATACCGTACCGGGGGTTCGAATCCCCCCGCTTCCGCAGGAGGTCTTATTTTGGGTTTCAGTAAGGCATTCAAATAAGTCTTCAAATTAAGGAAAAGTCGTTGTAGAACAGTGTTTTACAACGACTTTTTTCTTGTACAATGATTATCAATGACTACCTACATATAGGTGTAGGTAATACATAATAAGGTCATTTTCTGCTACACTTTCTGCTACACTAAATTTTGATGAGCGAAAAATGTAGCAATGACTACCAAAATGAATACTGTAAGTCACTTATTTTCAGAAAGATATTCACGAACTTTGTAGCGATAATGCTACATTAGTTTTGGTGCTTTATGCTACAGAACTATTGTGAGTTTGCTACACAAAACTAAGAGTGACATGAGAAGACAATTTAAGGTCTCCTTCTACCTACGCTCTAACTACGAGAACAAGGAAGGAAAATCACCGATTATGCTTCGCATCTTTCTCAATCGAGAAATGGCGAACTTAGGTACTACAAAGCTCTTTGTCAAAAAGAGTATGTGGAGTAATTCTACTAGCAGAATGAAGGGGCGTACGGCTGAAGCTTTAGCCCTTAATGCTTCTTTGGATTCTCTTTCCACCTCTCTGTACGAGCTGTTTAGGAAAATGGAAAATGAGGAGGATTTGACAGTAGAAAGGCTAAAGCAAGCTTATCTTGGGAGAGACAAGAAATTTACCACTTTGCTCCCAGTTATAGATAAGTATCTTGATTATGTAGCACAACAGGTGGGTAAGTCTCTCAGCAAGGATAGTTTACAGAAGTACACAGTGGTAAAAACTCACTTCGTGCGATTTCTAAAATCCACCTACAATAGAGAGGATCTAGGGCTTTTAGAGTTTACTCCTTCAGTTGTTATGGATTTTGAGCTATACCTTAAGACAAAGGCTAACTTATCTCATAACACTGCACAGAAGAAGCTTAAGCTTTTAAAGACGATGACTATTTTTGCTCAGAAGCGAGGTATCATTATGCACGATCCATTTCTGGATATCAAGTTTCACTCCAAGCCAGTAGATAGAGGCATCTTAACCGAACAAGAGGTAGCTATCATTGCAGATAAAGATTTAACTGAATTACCTCGATTAGAACTGGTGCGAGATATATTCGTTTTTTCTTGCTTCACTGGACTTGCTTACATAGATGTACGCAATCTAACTCCTGATGATATTGTGACTTTGGATAACAAAGAGTGGATTCTGTCGAAGAGGCAAAAAACTAGGGTGGAATCTAATATTTTACTTCTTGACGTAGCAAAAGCCATCATCGCTAAATATGAGAGGCAAACTGTAAGAGAAGGAATGCTATTTCCGATATCTCAAATCAAAAGATGAATTCTTATCTAAAGGAGATTGCTGATATTTGTGGAATCAAAAAGAGACTGACTTTTCACTTGGCTCGACATACCTTTGCTACTCTTTGCCTGAGTAAAGGTGTTCCTATAGAATCTGTTTCTAAAATGTTAGGACATACAAACATTAAGACTACGCGGATATACGCCCGCATTACCAATAAGAAGATTGAGAAGGATATGATGGACCTTGCTGATAAGATTGGCGACTTTTCATTAAACAATGTGCCACCTTTACAAGAATAGAATTATGAGACAGAAGAAAGAACTATCGTATTTTCTCTTGAAACTGGAGGAGTATTTGAGTAATTATCATCCTGAGAAGTTGCAGGACAAAGCATTTGCCAATGCACGAGCAGATGAGGCTCTGACGGTCTATCTTAAAGCTATCAAGCAAGGGCAGGACCATTTACAAGCGGAAGAGCTTGCCTCTGAGACTCTGTTCCAAGGGCTATATTTCTCTGCTTACGACACCATTCGTTCAGTCTTGGAGAATGAGTTTGAAACAGAATTGCCAGAGCCACTACCAGAAAAGCTTGCACTCATCTTACTCGGTAGTCAGGCTATCAAGGAACTGTTACAGAAGTACGAGCTCAATGATGAGTTTGACGGCACAGCTGAGTATGAATTACTGTACACTGAACTAACTGGTACTATTGCTCTGCTGATTGAAGAGAATAAGCTTCCAACGGTGAACGCATAGCGTGCGGAATGGTCTATTAACCAAGGAAAGCTATATATACACCCAGGGTTTGACTTACCACTAGGTAGATTCTTGTAATGACTGAATTTTCGTTACTGATTGAGGTCTGAAATTATGACCTGTACGCCGAAAATTATACGCTAACATAAAAGTACAAGGAGGAAATGTGCCTTTCACATCTCCTCCTTAACTTATAGTATTAAGAAAATACTTATGGTTTGTACTTAATTGTAAGAGTAGCTTGAGTATTACCGTCTAGTGCCTGCAACTTAATATATAATTGAGATTCCTTCGCCGGGAGTTTATTTTCTATTAGCCTTATTGACATTTCTGTGGTACCAGCTTTGGAATAAAAAGGCTCTATCTCTATCTAGTCCAACGTCATTATGGCTATTCCCAGCCCCTTGTCTCCTCCAGAGCAGATCCAATCCACATTTGATGTCACCTTTACCTTGGCTTCTTTTGTTTCTGATGAAAGTGTGACAACATTATCCGTTAATTTGATGAAATCTGGTGTACTTTTTTTGCATTGTGTGAAACATATTAAAGTCAACATCCCACACACACAATCATAGCGAAATAATATATCCTTTTCATACACATCTTATTGCTTTATATTGTAATACATTGTACGATTGTTTTGGTAGTGTGACCATTCTGCTTGATCTACCCAACCATTACCATCTCGATTCCAACCTCAATTCATATAAAGCATATCTGAGTACTCAGTCCAAGATTTTATTTTCCACCACAGAAACTTTCTTGTGATTCTCCATTCTTGTTCCCAATAACCATCTGCTATCCAAATATGACCTCCATGATTTGAATATCCAGCAAGAAGAACAGGGTAGTTGTTTTTAATCTCGTCATATGCAGTGTTAAAAGAGTAACTACCCATTCTTGCTCGCTTAAAGCCTATATTGTGTAGCCATGTCAAAATATCGTGCGCTTTTGCTCCACTCATTCTAGTTCCCCATATATAATTTGGAATATTGTCTGCAATATCTCTAAACCCAAGTTTGACCCCTGAGATGAATTTTTCGGTGGATTTTTGGGCTTTTTGAGGAGTGAAATGTAGGTTTCATGGGGGTAGTGGGTTTTGAGGTCGAAATGTAGTACACAGCGGTGGATTTTTTTATCTCTACCTTTGTGCCACTATGCATTTCATTTCGCAGACAAGATATAATCCTGAGACAGGAAAGGATGAAAAGTACTACCGTATTAAGGAGTCTTTTCGGGATAAGTTGGGGAGAGTACGGTCGCGTATT
>JAEWDZ010000002.1 GCA_023389855.1 Bacteroidota bacterium | reverse complement strand
GAATACTACCTGCAATGAAATGGAAGTGTGGAGATTGTCGTCTAAACGGCTTGCCGCACCGACCTTTTTTGTCCGTGGAAGCCCGGAACTACCTTTGCCGCTGACAACGAACAACCGATCCCGACATGATACACAGGCATAAGTGGAGGATGTGCAGGGAGAGAAGTAGGGCGAAAACAAAAAAAGCCACCCAAACGGGCGGCTCTACGAAAATAATTTGGAGAAAATTCTTTTTTTCACGATATACTCTTATCTTTGCAACAGGTTATTCGAGTTATGCAAAGCGTTGTATATCATTGCAGAAGATAGGTCGCTAAATCATTACCTACTGCATTTCATAACTCATTAGGCTATTGAATGCCAATCAATTGAACCTAAATGATAGTTTTTCTATAAAAAAAAGTAGGATTTACTACTCATCGAAACTCAGTATGCGTTATTTTCTAAAAAGAGAAATGCTTTTCAAGTTTCATTTTTTTGTTTTATCTTTGTAGCCAAATATATACAGCGATAAATAAGTACACAATGTATGATAGAAGTACAAAATCTTAGCACATACTCTTCTTTACTTAGCGATTTTGTTGCTGAAATGCGGCATATCGACATTCAAGGAGATTCATTGAGATTCCGAAGAAATATAGAACGTACAGGTGAAATCATTGCTTACGAAATCAGTAAACGCCTACAATACGATATTGAAGATATCCCTTCACCCTTGGGTATTGCCAAGGGTTTTCGTTTAAGTGAGAAGGTAGTTATCGCGACTATACTCCGTGCAGGGCTCCCTTTTCATCATGGCTTTCTCAATTATTTTGATCATGCAGAAAACGCCTTTGTATCAGCTTATAGGAAATACAAAGATGCATTACGCTTCGATATCAATGTAGAGTATATAGCTTGTCCGAGATTAGACAACAAAGTCTTGATTATTACAGACCCAATGCTTGCTACAGGTAGCTCTATGGAAATGGCTTTCCACGCCCTTTGTCAAAAAGGGAAACCATCCAAAATCCATATAGCCTCAGTAATTGCCAGTCAACAAGCAATCGATTATTTAGAAAAGCATTTACCACAAAATCAAGACTTTACCATATGGACTGCTGCCTTAGACGAGCAAATAGATGACCACTCCTATATTGTACCAGGACTAGGAGATGCCGGTGATCTAGCCTATGGAAAAAAAAGCTAAAACCCTTTGCAAAAAAACGAATTTACATCTCTAGAGTTATTGGCTCCGGCAGGCAACTTGTCCATTGGAGTAGATGCCATCAACGCCGGAGCAGACGCTGTATATATAGGGGCGCCGAAATTTGGAGCCAGGGCAAACGCTGGGGTTGCTATAGAAGACATCAAAGAATTAGCTGATTACGCTCATTTATTTGGGGCTAAAGTCTACGTAGCCCTTAACACCATTATCTATGACATCGAGCTTCAAGAAGTAGAAAAAACAATCCACAAAATATATCACAGTGGTGTTGATGCATTGATCATACAAGATCTTGGAATACTAAGACTCGATATACCCCCTATAGCGCTGCACGCTAGTACACAATGCCACAATAATGATAGTACTACCCTACGAAGATTGGAGGCTCTTGGCTTCGAACAAGCCGTACTTGCCCGTGAACTAAACATAGAAGAAACTGCCCGTATCAATAACGACTTAAGCACACTAAAGACAGAAACTTTCATTCACGGAGCCCTATGTGTATGCTACAGTGGACGATGCTATCTCTCCCAAGCATTTACGAATAGAAGTGCCAATCGAGGGAATTGTGCACAAGTATGCCGTCTTCCATACACGCTATTGGATGCCAAGGGAAGAATCATTAGCAAAGATGAGCATCTACTGTCCCTAAAGGATCTAAATCGTAGCCACTTACTTCCGGCTCTTATAAATAGCGGCGTTTCTTCTTTTAAAATAGAAGGGCGATTGAAAAACGCAGCTTATGTAAAGAATATCACGGCCTATTATCGTTGTCTTTTAGACGAGTTTATTGCCCTAAACAGCACCCGTTACCACCGTGCTTCGATAGGCTATGAAAAGCGAAATTTCATTCCCAATCCTCATAAGAGTTTCAGTCGAGATTTTACTACTTACCAATTAAAAAGGGGAACAACAAACGAAAAATTAATTCGTACTGAAAGTCCAAAAAGCGAAGGGGAAATACTGTGTCGAGTACAGGCAGTAAAAGGGAATAAGGTATCACTCGAAAGGATTTGTGATCTCCACAATGGCGATGGCGTATCTTTTTATCTCAAAGGAAAACAATTTGGGGGGAGAGTAAATAAAGTAATAGACCCTCGAACTTTTATTTTTATTGGAGATATACTTCCCCGAAAGGGAGGTGTTCTTTACCGTAACTACGATCTGTTATTCGACAAACAGCTCCAACAAAAAGATGCAGTACTTCGCAGTATAAATATCGAATTATCGCTTACTGTATCTTCAAATAAGATAAGACTTTCAGCTACTCTTGAGCAATGTCCTTCGCTACGAATATCCGTCGAAAAGGCCGCTACTCTTACCTTCGCTGAAAAAGAGCAACCTATCAATAGGATTAGGGAAACCTTGAGCAAATTTGGCAATACTATTTTTTCCGTAACAAACATAACGATTGACGCTCATCCTTTCTTTATTCCGTTGTCTCTTCTAGGAGAACTGCGTCGAGAGCTATCTAAAAAAATAGAACTGGCTCTACAAGACTTTTTCTCGGCACGACCTAAATACCGACCTACAATCGAGGATGCAAAGCAGATCTTAGAGAAAGATTTACTCTTTCCCCAAAGCATCGATTATCAATATAATGTAAGTAATCAAAAATCCGCAGAAGTATATCGTCTTTTAGGAGCTCAGGAAATTGCCCCGGCCTACGAACTTAGCCCTTCGCGCGAAGGAGCTCTAATGATTACAAAACATTGTATCCTTAGACACTTGGGCTACTGTCGATTAGAAAACAACACAGCGCCATTCACTTTTCCTCTTTTCCTATTAAAGGGTAAAGAATATCTAAGACTGCAGTTTGATTGTCAGCAATGTGAGATGCGACTTTATGCGCACAGGCCCATATCTCCTCTGACAAAGTAAAAGCCGTCCCATGTAATCATGAGACGGTCTTTTTCATCTTCTATCAAACTGACATTTATATCAAGTCGAAGAGTTTAATACTTCACGGGGTTTTCGTATCGATCATTTACTACGTCCCAACGTACGATGGACCAAATATCTTTTACGTGATCCGCTCTTCTATTTTGATAGGTCAAGTAGTATGCATGTTCCCACACGTCTACTCCCAACAATGGATTCAAACCTTTGCGATATGGATTACCTCCATTCGGTTCGCTTTCGATAGAGAGTTTTCCATTAGCATCGCAAGCCAACCACACCCATCCTGAACCAAATAGTGCTGTAGCCGCATTGAGAAACTGTTCTTGGAATTTTTCAAATGAGCCCCATTCTTTATCGATAGCTTCAGCCAATTTACCTACGGGCTTGCCACCAGCATTGGGACCAAATTGTGTAAAGTAGAGATTGTGGTTTAATGCTTGACCAGCTTGATTAAACATTTTACCTTCTGACTTTTGAACGATCTCACCGAGGGTCATATTTTCAAATTCTGTGCCTTCGATCAAGCCATTTAGTGTATCTACATAGCCTTTGTGATGCTTTCCGTGGTGCAGGGCTAACGTCTCTTTACTAATAACGGGTTCAAGAGCATCTTCGGCATAAGGAAGTTTAATTAATTCGTGTTTCATAGGGTTAGAAATTTTATTACTGAGGTTAATGGAATCTGTTTTTACTATGGTAGAAGCACCTTCTGCGGTTTGATTTATAGCTTCGTTCGTCATTGCCATCATATAGGTAAAAGAGATAAAGAATACTGATAACCGCAGTAAATGTCT
Organism: Bacteroidota bacterium; assembly: GCA_023389855.1. Lineage (GTDB taxonomy): Bacteria > Bacteroidota > Bacteroidia > Bacteroidales > Porphyromonadaceae > Porphyromonas. The sequence goes on along the minus strand of JAEWDZ010000002.1, from coordinate 49,913 downwards.
ATACAAGGAACTATTTCTTATGATATACTTTTTCATGATTTTATTCGATAATCCTTTCTTTCGAATACTAAGGTAACGAATAAAAATGTAACAGCCCACTTTTCTTTCATTAAAAAAACAGAATAGCTGTATTACTTGTATCTATGGACTCTAGTAGAGCCCATCTCGTTTAATTAGCGCATCAATCTGAGGGTCTCGACCTCTAAAACGTTGATACAGCAGCATAGCCTCTTCGCTATCACCTTTTTCTAGAATATGCTGTCGAAAAGACATCGCCGTATTTTTGTCAAAAATTCCTCGATCGGTAAAAAAAGAATAGGCATCGCATGAGAGTACCTCACTCCACTTATACGAGTAGTAGCCTGCTGCATAACCTCCAGAGAAAAGATGTGAAAAAGCCGTGCTCATAACGCAACCAGAGGGAAGTTTGCCAAAACCAGGCGTCTGACTAAAGCAGTGTTCTTCGAAAGTTTCAAGATCAAAATCTTCTGGAAGAGGCGTTTCGATCGTATGAAAAGCCATATCTAAGATACAAAAGGCTAATTGCCTTTGCGTCGCATAGCCAGTAGCGAATTGACCCGTGCTAATAAACTTTTGCAGGATTTCATCAGGCAGTTCTTCTCCTGTCTGATAGTGGTGTGCAAATGTTTTTAAGAACTCTTTTTCGAGCAACCAATTTTCATTGATTTGACTGGGAAGTTCTACAAAATCTTGAACTACATTAGTTCCTGAAAGCGAGGCGTACTTCCCTTGCGAAAGCATTCCATGCAAAGCATGGCCAAATTCGTGCAAAAAGGTATGGACTTCATCGGCAGAAAGGAGTGCTTCACGCTCTCCAACGGGAGGAGTAAAATTCATTACTAATAGAATGTGAGGTCGATGGTCCTTCTTTTGTTCTCTAAAATTGGTCATCCAAGCACCACTACGTTTGCCTTCTCGGGGGAAAAAGTCAAGGTATATAAGCCCAAGATATTCCGAAGTATTCTTGTCTTCCACACGATAGACCTTTATATCGGGAGCATAGACTTGTACACTCGATTCGGGAAGAAATGTAATATCATAAAGACGCGAAGCCAATCCGAAAACTCCTGTTATCGTAGTTGATAGCGGGAAATAAGGTCTCAGTTCTTCGGAGGAAAAGTCATATTTCGCTTTGCGTAAAAGCTCAAAAGCAAAATTAATATCCCAATGAGCTAGTTTGTTCTGCTCTACCTCAGACAGATGTGCAGCTTCGTCCAATTCATCGAGGCTTTTATGGCGAGAGGCTTTATTGAGGCTATCTACAAATGAAAGTACCTGCTCAGGCGTCTTGAGCATTCGATCTTGGAGAGCATACTGAGCATAATTCTTATACCCCATTATCTGCGCAATCTTAAGTCGTAGATTAGCAATTTTACGCACCCATTCGACATTGTTGTAGCAGTTATTGCAATACCCTACAGTCATTTTCGCCCGGAAAAATATTTCTCTTATTTTTCTATCAGGACAAAATTTCATGATAGCCGAAGTTTCGGGCGGATCGAGAGAGAAAAGAAATCCTTCTACCTTACGCTCTTTATAAGCCCTTTCGCGTGCCGTAGCCTGAATCGATTGAGGTAAGGCGGTTATCCATGGTGTAGACAGAGGCAGAAAGAAGCGGAAGAGTTTAGCATCTTTAAGCATATTTTGGCCAAATGAGAGAGTTGCTTGCGATAGCTGTTTTCGCGCATCCGCCAACATTTGCTTGGTAGGCTTATCTAGTGTAGCTCCCCCTTTGTAAAAGTAGCGATAAGTACGATACAAAAGTCTGTCATCTTCAAGATCCAGTTGTAGCGTATCTCTCTGGTCGTACACCTCTTGTATGCGTTTGAACAATTGGTCGTCAAACAGTATTTCGCTGCCAAGTTCACTCAAAAGCGGAGAGATCTCTTCGTCTATCGTCATCAATAAATCATTTGAGGCAGCTCCTTCCTTAGCATAGAAAGCACCTAGAATAGCGTCCAGATCTGCTGAAGCATTTTCAAGGGCGAGTATCGTATTTTCAAAGGTGGCCTGTTCTGTATTTTGGCTTATTTTTTTTATACTCTCTCGCTGCTTTGCAATGGCGTATTTTATCAAATCGGCATATTTACTTTCGTCTATTTCGTCAAAAGGAAAACTCTCGAATGGAGTATCCGGTGCTATAAATTGCGATTTTAATAATGATTCATTGCTCATAACAAATAGAAATATAGTTTCCACAAAGGTACAGCAATTTTGAAAAACAAGCCCTCGATACAAAAAGGCATATTGGATCCGAATCCGAAAAAATTTGGTATCGGACTCAAAATAAATTGAATCACGATCCATTTAAAACTCGATCCGAATGGATTTCAGAATTTCTACATAGTTGCACGATTCAGAGGTAACATACAAACTTGCGCAAGCAGAACTAGCATAAAGGCGCTACAAAGAGACTATTCTCACCTCTCTCACAATCTATTATGCATGAAGGAAATAAAAAAAGAGAGGGGGAGTATTCCCCTCTCATATCAATGTAAACAGAATAATTATTGTGGCTTATTTTTTATGGAAATATATTGTTTGATCTTTTTTGTTTTCGATCGTTAGTCGCAAGAAATAGTTGCCAGAAGAAAGGTGCTGAATATCGATGCATTCTCTTCCTTCACCTTGAGTAATTCTTTTACCTTCAGCATCAAACAATTCGAATGACTTGTATTCTCCTCGTACATGAAGAGCATCCTCAGCGACAGTAGGAAATACGACAATATTCATACCGCTCTCCACTTCTATAGCAGCACTCTTAATTTGAGCTAGTAATTTGACGACTTGAGCGACTGCCCCTTTTGTTTGAATGAGAAGCATGGCTGCTTCGCTCTTATCCACATCACTTTTGAAACCAACAACAATGCTTCCACCTTGGGTAGGCAACTTTTGAGGAGATACAACAAAATGGCTGCTTCCATGAGGTGCATGTAGCAAGACGGTAATCGGGGCAGTTGCACGCTCAGAAGTTACATTGATAGTCTGTGGCTGGGCTTCTACTTTAGGTTTAAACTCAAAGTTGAGGAGAGTCTTGTCTACATTCAATACGGGTAAATCAGTCCTTCCATAACTTACATCATCAATCATAAATGACAAAGTAGACTCTTTACCACCTACAGGGCTATGAAAAGAGAAAACAACGGCAAAGATATCATCTATTTGCACCTCCTCCGACTTGGAAAGATCAATGGAATAGTCATACCAAGTGGCATCCATTACCTCATTCTTCACAGCAATATGCCGGGTAAGATCGATAGGCTGTGCATTATATACGCCTTCTTTCTTCGTAAGAATAAAAACGCTGAAAGTCTCCTGACCGCCTTCGGTAGGCAACTCATAACGTAGACGGAAAGTCAAAATTTTAGATTTTGATTGCTTATAAGAAAGCCAAGGGGATATGATCGAACTCTCGTAGGGAGATTTATCCTCTCCCGAATAAGAGTAGAAACTGATCTGTGCGCAATCTTCTTCTTTGTTTCCATCCTTATCTTTTTGCTCCCAACCCTTGAAAGCACGATCGCCACTGAAAATGATATTCTGCCATCCATCAAGCATCAATATTCGAGTATGATGTTGGGCATTAAAATCCTCATTTAATAGAGCGAGAGGTTCTTGATCTGGAAAAACAAGTGCATCATCGATATCATCAAAAAAGATGCGGTCTTCTTTTTGAGCTAAAAGGAGCTCTATCGAAGAAACTTCAACAGCCTCAGATGCTGTATTATGAACTCTAAAAAGCGTGGGTCTATGCGTAGCGATTTCATATGATTTTCCTTTTTTGTCCGCTTTTGTCCAGCTAGCACCACCATTTATCGAGTATTGAACTTCACAAATTTCTGAAGTTGTAGCTAATGACAAAGTCTCGATACCATCGTATATAAAATCATCGTAAAGAAGGTAGCCACCAGGATTGATCGATATTTTCCCCTGACTAATCCAGCTGCCATCTAATTGCCAATAGCCTTTATCAAATTTATTGTATTTACTCCATTTTTCTCCTTGGAAACGAGCGTCATTCTTCTGCTTAGCAGTAAACTTTTCTATCCATTTATCATCCTCACTAAGAACTTTTCCTTCGATAGGAATACGCAGTTCTTGAGCCAATGGAGAGGTAAGGACCAGCGTAGCGTGATATGTTTTAGTTTCAGTAGGTTGAAAGTCGATGCGAATCTGGTTATTGAGTAGTTTGTCCTTAGAAGCACTGTAATAGAGTAAACCCGTATTGATTCTGAAAGCTCCTGTTTCTTCTTGCTCCAGTTTTGCAGTAACACTTTCTATGATTCCACTGGCATCTACAGAAATTGTTTTTGAGGCCAGGACTCCGTTCTGCGTATTTATCTTTATAGGCAGTGTTTCATTCACCGTCACTACTGGAGGATTGCTGGCATCCACGACATAGGCTGTAAGTAATAGAGAGGCATTCTGCTGAGCTCCAGCAAGAGTAACTTTATAGGCTCCTGGTTTTCCCATTGTAAACACCCCTTTTTTGCTAGGTGTAAAACGAAGGGTTCCTCGCTTAGTCGTGTTTTCGGCAAGGGAAGCAAACTCCGCTATGGCTAGATCTCCCGCATGCCCTGTAAAGGTTATTTCTTGCTCATTAGCAAGTTCATTTGTTTGAAAAGCAACTTCCATCTCTTTGGTTTGTTGAGATGCTCCTTCCACGGTCATGTATTGAGGAAGGATACTGACAAAAGGAGTCTTGTCTTTGTCTGCTAGACGAATCAGTGAAAAGTCGTCAAATCGAGCCAAAGCTTTTGGCATTACACGCACTTCAAGGATAAATTTCGCAGCTCCTTCGGGAACGACTGTACGGAAAGAGAATTCACCCCAAGCCTTATTTCTTCCAAAGAAGAGCTTTTCGTTGTGAAGCAGGGCTTTCTCTTCCGCGTTCATAATCTCTGAACCATTTGCATCCAGCCATTGACAAGCTAATCGAAGCGGTGCAATCGTATGAGGCGTTTTCTCAGAATAGTAATGAATAGTTCCTTGCAAAAGATCTCCCACATTTATATTCTTACCCATGGGGATCTCTTGGCGTATGTACCCTTCTTCCTCCTCCGTCGTCAACTGTACAGCAAAGCCAGTATCACTACTATAACGTCGCCTGTCCTCCAGCTTTTCAATCGTGGCCCCTACAACATCATAAGAAGAAGGCTTGTTGCCATCAAACTCATACATAAAAGGATCCTTTAGCAATTCCTGGCTCTCTTCATTTCTAAGGGAAAGGGCATCGGAATGCATCGCATTTAAACGTTTCTTTTGCGCTAATAATAGGTTCGAGAAAGGGGTACTATGACTACCCTCTTTATCATAAGATTTAGTAGTAAGTACTTGAGACTGTACCCGAGGACTTACTCCTGATAAAACAAGCATCAGCAGGAGAAAGCCACAATCACATAAGAATTGTCTTTTCATCATAGTTGTTAGTAAATTAATCAGAAGGGTTAAATGTTATATTGGCTTTTTGCCCTCGCAAAGTTACGACAACAATTTGATTTTTGCAAGATGCTGTATCAACTCCTCGGTCAAATACATTTTTCCAGAATTCCATAAAAACGAATATCATTTAACTAGTTTCTGTCTTCAAAAATAATTACTTCTGAATTGTACTCTAGGCTTTTGACAAAAGTCTTATAATCCTTTGATTAGTCTCTTTTTTTTTATACCTTTGCAGTAGGTATGAAACAATATCTCGACTTATTGGATAGGATTCTCAGAGAAGGAATCGTAAAAGGGGACCGTACTGGTACAGGAACCAAAAGTATATTTGGACATCAAATGCGTTTTCCCCTTAGTGAAGGCTTTCCTTTACTTACGACAAAAAAACTCCACATCAAGAGCATCATATATGAACTGCTTTGGTTTCTGCGTGGAGATACAAATATCGCTTATCTCAATGATCATGGTGTATCTATCTGGGATGAGTGGGCCTCGCCTGAAGGTGAGCTGGGGCCTATCTATGGTAAACAGTGGCGATCCTGGCCGGATTATAAAGGGGGAAGCATAGACCAGATAAAGCAAGTTATAAGTCAGTTACGCGAAGATCCTAACAGCAGAAGAATGATGGTAAGCGCATGGAATGTGGCACAAATACCAGAAATGAAATTGGCTCCATGCCATTGTTTAATGCAGTTTTACGTCGCTGATGGCAAACTTTCATTGCAGTTGTATCAGCGATCGGCAGACGTATTTCTAGGAGTCCCTTTTAATATTGCCAGCTACGCACTACTCCTCGCTATGATAGCCAAGGTTACTAACTTGGAAGTTGGAGACTTCATTCATACGCTTGGCGACGCTCACCTTTACCTGAACCATATCGAGCAAGCACACTTGCAACTTACGAGGGAGACAAAATCTTTACCGACCCTGAATATTTTGGGAAACGTCACAGCCATTGAAGACTTTACTTACGAGCATTTTCAAATCGAAGGCTATGATCCGCACCCTCATATAAAAGCGACCGTATCCGTATAAACGGTTTTCCTTTTCCATCCATAAATTCTTATATAGAATAGGTTAAATGAAAATATCGATCATAGTAGCTGTAGCATCTGATGGCTCCATAGGTATCAATAACGGTTTGCTTTGGCATCTACCCGGAGATCTGAAAAGATTTAAAGAAACAACTATAGGGCACACCATCATAATGGGGCGCAATACCTACCTCTCGTTACCCCAAGGATCCTTGCCCAATAGACGGAACATCGTCGTAAGTACCTCTATGCCTTCAGGAGAAGGTATAGAGATATATTCCTCGCTTCAAACAGCAATAAATGCCGTAAAGGAAGAGGAAGAAGTGTTTATTATCGGAGGAGCAAAGCTCTACGAAACAGCACTGCCCTACGCAGATCGTCTTTATCTTACCCGCGTTGAAGCTTCTTTCCCAATGGCAGACACATTTTTCCCAGAAGTAGATTTTACCGAGTGGCGAGCACTTAGTCAAGAAGTATTCCCCACGGATGATAAGAACCAGTATAAAACGGTACTAACCATCTACGATCGCATCGATTACTTTAAGAAAAAACTCTCTTAGCAGATCCTATTGTACGAATATTAAGAATCATGAACAAACCAGCCATACCCAAGGGAACAAGAGATTTCGGTCCCCAAGAGATGCAACGAAGGAACTATATTTTTGATACAATTAAAACGGTATTCAGGAAATATGGCTATGCCGAAATCCAAACTCCAGCTCAAGAGTTACTCACAACACTCATGGGAAAGTATGGAGAGGAGGGAGATCGCCTTATTTTCAGGATTCTAAATTCTGGAAACTTTTTGTCCGATCTTCCTGATGAATTATTAAAAGAAAAAAAATCATCCGAAACATCAAAATATATTGCAGAAAAAGGACTTCGCTACGATCTTACAGTACCTTTTGCAAGATATGTCGTACAGCACCGCAATGACATAACTTTTCCGTTCAAGCGCTTTCAGATTCAACCCGTATGGCGTGCAGACAAACCCCAAAAAGGTCGCTATAGAGAGTTTTATCAATGCGATGCCGATGCCATAGGCAGCGAATCTCTTCTGTTAGAGGCAGAATTAATAGAGATGGCAGCAGAAATATTCAGAAGATTGGGAGTTTCTGTACAAATGCATATCAACAATAGGAAAATTCTTGCTGGTATAGCGGAAACAATTGGCACTCCTAATCGACTCATTGATTTAACCATCGCTATGGATAAACTCGATAAAGTTGGGCTTGATGGCGTTATAAAGGAACTGCAAGAAAAAGACTTTACTAGTGCTCAGCTTGAAAAGTTTACTCCGTTCTTAAATTGCAAGGAAGAGACAAATGACCAGTATATCAATCGTATAGAAGGACTACTCAGCCAAAGTGAGATAGGACATGTAGGCGTCGAAGAACTTCGGGAAGTCCTACACTACTTACCATCAGATCTCTCTATGCAAATTATCTTTGACGCCTCCTTAGCTCGTGGTTTAAGTTACTATACAGGCACGATCATGGAAATTAAAGCTAAAGATGTAAAAATTGGCAGTATTAGTGGTGGCGGACGCTACGATAATCTTACAGGAATATTTGGATTGGAAGGTGTATCGGGTGTAGGCATCTCCTTTGGTGCGGACCGTATATACGATGTTTTAGAGCAACAGGATCTTTTCCCAAAGGAATTATCCTCCACAACTGAGATCCTATTTGTCAATTTTGGGACTACAGAGGCTATGTCATTACTTCCTATTATTAGGACACTCAGAGAAAAGGGGCATAATGTGCTGCTTTTTCCCAATGCGGCAAAAATAAAAAAACAATTTGCCTATGCCGATGCACTTAATATACCCTATGTAGCTATCGCGGGAAGTGATGAAATTACCACTAAAAAGATTACACTTAAAAACATGAAAAGCGGAGAACAAAAAACAATTACTTACTCCGAGCTTTTCAAAGAGTTTGACTGAGGTATTTACTTCTTGCTATGCACAAAGAAAAATATTCCTTACTCAATCGTATTAGCAATCCACAGGACTTACGAACTCTCTCTGCAGAGCATCTGCCACAACTCTGCTCGGAACTACGCCAATTCCTGCTCAATGACCTAAGTACAAATCCAGGTCATTTAGGCTCAAGTCTTGGAGCTGTAGAACTAAACGTAGCTCTACATTATGTTTTTAAAACCCCATACGATCGTATCGTATGGGATGTGGGACACCAAGCCTATATTCATAAAATATTGACGAGTCGTAAGGATACCTTTAGTACCCTAAGAAAATGGGGGGGCATAGCTGGCTTTCCATCCCCGAAAGAAAGTGAATACGACACTTTTCCCGCAGGACATGCCTCTAATTCAATAAGTGCTGCCCTGGGCATGGCAGTGGCTTCAGAGAAAAAAGAAGAGAATAGACAAATTATCGCTGTTATCGGTGATGGCGCCATGAGCGGTGGTCTCGCTTTCGAAGGCCTTAATAACGCTTCGTCGTTCCCCAATAATATGCTCATCATCCTCAACGACAATAATATGTCCATTGATAATAATGTCGGAGGACTGAATCATTATTTGGTCGATATTAATACAAGCAAGACATACAATACAATACGCTACGATTTGTACCGCTTATGTCGTAAATTAAATATCGTCGATGAGAAAAAGAAACATTCAATTCAACGTGTAAATAACAGTATAAAAAGTGCCATTGCTCACAATGGGACAAACTTTTTTGAGGGCTTAAGCATCCGATATTTTGGTCCTATCGATGGAAACGACATCTTGCGGTTAGTATCTATCCTACGAAAAATAAAAGATCTGAAGGGACCTAAACTTCTGCATATCCGAACCATTAAAGGAAAGGGATATGCCCCTGCAGAAAAGGATCCTATTGTATGGCATGCTCCAGGCTGTTTTGATGTACAAACGGGTGAACGAAAAGTATCTAAAAATGAAAATGAGCCTCCTAAATTTCAGGATGTTTTTGGCAAAACGCTGGTAGAATTGGCACAGAGCGATCCTAGAATAGTCGGCGTAACACCGGCAATGCCCACGGGATGCTCAATGAATATGCTTTTTCAAGCCATGCCTGATAGGGCCTATGATGTAGGTATTGCCGAGTCGCACGCAGTCACATTTTCTGCAGGGCTCGCCAAAGAGGGGCTGATACCTTTTTGCAATATATATTCGTCATTTGCCCAACGTAGTTATGACCAAATAATCCACGATATGGTCCTTGGCGGTTATCACGTCATTCTCTGCCTCGATCGAGCCGGACTCGTCGGTGAAGATGGACACACACATCAAGGAAGTTTTGATCTTTCTTATCTACGAATTATTCCCAACCTTATTATCGCAGCTCCCCTCAACGAACATTATCTTCGCCATCTTATGTACACAGCCTACAAGGGACAGGAAGGGCCCATGGCCATACGGTATCCCAGAGGCAAAGGAAGCTTAGTTGATTGGCATTGCGAACCTCAAATACTTCCTATAGGCAAGGGACGTCTACTAACCCAAGGCACAAGCCGCGTAGCAGTACTCTCTATCGGAGCTATTGGCACTGAAGTGACAAAAGCACTAGATCTGCTATCAGCCGAAAATAAGCGTCTACCTTCACATTACGACATGATCTTCCTCAAGCCCATTGATCAGTCGCTTATAGCAGAAATAGCTGGTAACTACGATGCTATCCTTACTGTCGAGGATGGGTGCATCACAGGGGGCTTTGGGTCAGCAGTAGGAGAAGAACTTTTGTCTATCGGCTACAAAGGATATTTTAAGCGATTGGGTATCCCAGATGAATTCATACCTCATGGAAGCGTGGAAAAGCAAAAAGCCTATTGCCGTATAGACGCTCAATCCATCAAGGAAGAGATCGAGAAATTCTATCAATGTCTCGAGAATAATAATTAGTATTATTTGTTTTTGTCTTATGAAAATAATTGTCGCAGGTGCTGGAGAGGTAGGAGAGCATCTAGCTATAAATCTTGCCGACGAGGAAATGCAAGATATCACCTTGTTGGACCCCGACAGCTGGGCTCTCGAGAGGATTGCATACGGTAGAGACATGCTTACCTACGTAGGTAGCCCTGTCGATGCTGACGACTTGAGAGCTGCTGGAGTAAACCAAACAGATCTCTTTGTAAGCGTCATGCCTGATGAAAATGCCAATATTTTGGCCTGTATGCTTGCCAAAGAATTAGGGGCACCTCAGACCATAGCCCGTGTAAACAATCTCCGCTATCTGGGGCCCGAGTACTCCAAAATATTCGATAAAATGGGAGTTGGCTCACTGATTTATCCAGAGGAGTTAGCTGCTGAAGAGATAAACATAATCTTCCGTAATCCTTGGGCAAGACAGTATATAGAACTATTCAATGGCAACATCGTTGTGGTGGGGGTCAAGGTCCGCTATGGAGCAGAAATCGTAGGGAAAAAACTAATGGAACTCCGCAATAGTGACCGAAAAAAATACCACGTTGTGGCTGTAAAGCGAGGAATGCAAACGATCTTCCCAAGTGGGCAAACTCGCATTGAGCATGGCGATATTGTTTTCTTTACTGCGCTTGGCAGTGACATCGACCAAGTACGACGCATAACGGGCAAAAAACGAGTAGAAGTAAAACGAGTAGCTATCATTGGAGCAAGTAATACAGCTATAAGAACTATCGAAAAAGCCCCTCGCTCCATCGAGTTTGTTCTTGTTGAAAGCAATAAAAGTAGAATTAATGAGATCAGAAATTGGCTGCCCAACAACGTCACTTTATTTCACGGAGACGGAAGAAATGTAGAACTTCTAAACGATATAGGGCTATCGTACACTCAAGTGTTTGTTGCACTAACGGGGAATAGCGAAACTAATCTGCTCGCGTGTCTTATAGCAAAGCAATTTGGCGTTTTTAAGACTATAGCCAAAGAAGAAAATATTGACTATATTCCCGTTGCCGAAAGATTGGATATAGGAACTATCATCAACGAAAAACTCATTACGGCAGGACGCATATATCATGCATTACTAGGGCAAGATAGCAGTACAGTCAAAAGCCTTACCGTAGCAAATGCCGATGTAGTGGAAGTCGTAGCACGCAGGGGTGCTAGTATTATAGGAAAGCCTATACGCGATTTACTACTGCCAGAGGGTGTGACCTTAGGAGGCCTGGTACGCAATGGTGTACCACAGATGGTAGATGGCAATAGTATTATTGAGCCTTACGACCTCGTCGTAGCGTTTTGTCACAATGTTCCTATCAAAAAAGTAAGAGGATTTATCGAATCCTAATATATGAAAAAAAAATTACCGTCCCATGATATAGAGGTAAGAGTAAACGCTCTCTCACCAAATTTCTTACGCCGCTCACGGCCGACTATAAGTTTCTCTTCTGTCGTGCGTGTAGTAGGCATGATGTGTTTGATGGAATCAGCGCTCCTACTGATTTGTACAATCGTAGCATTGGGCTATCAGGAGTCTGACATTCTACCTTTTACAAGCGCTTTTTTAGTATCTATTGCTACAGGTTCGATATTATTACTAGTCACAAAAGGAAAAGTAAATAAACAAACTCAGGGATATCGAGAAGGGGCCTTATCCGTGGCACTAACATGGATCGTGCTGTCGCTAATTGGCACCTTGCCTTTTCTTGTTGGAGGCTATCTAACCAATTTTGCAGATGCATTTTTTGAGACGATGTCTGCCTTTACAACGACAGGCTCAACGACATTTGCAGATGTAGAAAGCCTACCACATGGTATACTCTTTTGGCGCAGTATCATGCAATGGACAGGAGGGATTGGAATTGTGGTGTTTACGATGGCTCTTATACCGCTCTTTTCATCTGGGAAAAACGGGGGAAGCCTATATAATGCGGAAACAAGTGGAATCACACATGAACGATTTTTACCCCGCATACGCGTAGTTGTACAGAAGCTATGGATCGTATATGTAAGCATTACAGTCATCTTGATTATACTTCTACTCTTTGGAGGAATGAATCTATTTGACGCTATATGCCATGCCTTTACCTGTATTCCGACAGGTGGATTATCAACAAAAAATAATAGTATTGCCTTTTATCACTCGAGGTATATAGAATATATCATTGTTCTATTTATGATTATTGGTAGTACAAACCTCTCATTGCTATATATTTCTATTTTCAAAAAGCCCAAAGATTTTTTTAAGGATGAGGAATTTAGGTGGTTTATTATATTGATAGCTACCTATACCCTAATTACTTTCATAGGAGTATTTTCTTCGCATCACTACGCAAGCATAGAGGAATCGTTCCGCAAATCACTTTTTCAAGTTGTTACCCTCATTAGTTCTACAGGATATCTTACTGAAAATTATAATCTTTGGGGACCTTTCTTTGCTTGTCTCTCCATTCCTATCATGACGGTATGCGGATGTGCAGGAAGTACATCTGGCGGCTTAAAAATTAGCCGTATCATGGTAATGCTTAAGAACTTAAAAAATGAGTTTCGGAAACGCATACATGGCAATATGGTCTTGAATGTACGCCTTAATCGGCGTTCTATAAATGGAGATGTTATAATGCAGGTATTAGCTTTTGTATCCTTATATATCTTGATTATTATATTAGGAACTATCGCTTTATCGTTTATGGGTTACCAACCCATAGACTCCATCAGTATGACTATATCATCGATATCCAACTGCGGGCCATGCTCAGGGGTATATATATCTAATTTCGCGGAGGCTGGAATGATTGAGAAGATACTGTTATCGTTTATCATGCTAGCTGGAAGACTAGAGGTATTTACCTTCGTAGGAATTATAATGCCATCTTTCTATAAACGTTAATCATAATATGTTATTTACTCCAAGTAACAAAATAGTATCTGTTCAGCAACCTTATAATATAAATAAAGAGGCCGTATTCTTGATACGGCCTCTTTATTTATCATGCTATTATCAAATAGGTTGCTAGTGCATATTAGAAGCGACAAAGCCAAATGGAAGCAAAGAGCGATTGTCATCAAGGACGATAGCACTATCTTCTCCAGGAAGGTATACTTTAAAAGGTTGCTTGAAACGATCACTTACCTCCAGTAAGACTTGTCTACAAGCACCACAAGGACTCGCGCACTGCGCTCGTTCTCCTTTTGCATTAATAGCCAATACAAGCAAGGATTTTACAGCAGATTCTGGGTATATAGCACCAGCATGAAATAGGCATGTACGTTCTGCACAAATGCCAGATGGATAAGCTGCATTTTCTTGATTACTTCCCACTACAATCTCTCCATTGTCAAGAAGAGCCGCTGCTCCGACGCTGAAATGACTATACGGGGCATATGCTTTCGTAGCTACCTCCAAAGCGACTTTTTCCAGTATTTTCATTTCGTCCGTAAATTGATCACGGCTTACTACTTTGTATGCAATTACAAGATTCTCATTCATAAAACAAAACCACTACATACGATAACCAAGGGTAAATAAGACGTTGTGACTCTTAGCCGTAAAAAAGGCAGGAGCACCCGAATGTACCAAAACGCTTCCTTCTTTATTGGTTATCGTCGGGAAAGCATAGAGATCATTTTTTTGCGTCTTAAACATATAAGCAACGTCTAGGTATAAATTCCAAGGTAACAAGCAACCGGTTCCACACGTAAATGTATGCTCTGCTCCAGGTATGATATAATGAGGGATCGTACCAGAAGTAAGGACAGAAACTTCGCTGTAAGAGTCATTACCAACTCTTAGGCCCTTTCTATTTTTTAACGGAGAGGTCTGCAGCATATAACCAGCACGCAGAGCCACGCGCTTTGTTAATCTGTATTCACCACCTAAACGGATCGATTGCTGGATGCCATAGTTGTGCCTAATAGCAGCATTCTCTATTTTATATACACTCGCGACACCTACGTTATTAAATATTTTCATACCAGCAAATGGCAAGAGTTCATAGTCGAAACTAACCAAGCCCTTATCAAAGAATGTGTATGCAGCACCTAAGACTACACGAGCGGGAGTCAGGATACGATAAGACGTAAGAGCTTCTTCTGGTGTATAAGCCGAATAATACCAATCTTCCTTGGGTAGACGATTGCCATTTTTATCCAATCCGTAGCTATAGCAAGAAGATGCTCTAGCATTATAACGATCTGTTAAGTAGAAGAGTGTAGGAGAGTGAACAGCGAAAGCCAAACGTAGATAATCAGTAGGTCTGCCTATAAAGCCAAAACTTACTCCCATACCCGTACCAAAAGTATTCAATGAATTTTCGAGTTCTAGATAGTCATTATCAATAAAAGACTCCCGATATCTAGACTGCATACGATAGTCTATTTTGGAGAAATTTAAAGAAAAGCCAAAGTAGAGCCGGTCTTGCCAATTATAACCAAATGCAATGTCCGTTTCAACATTATTGGACGACTCCATAATATCAATCAAAGTATTGGTAGGCCCAAAGGCTTTATATTCACCATTTTGGGGATATAAAAAGGAAGTATCATAAGGGCCATGATTGCTATTATTTGCAGGGACTATCCAACCAGCATTATAACCTAGGACAGAAAGCCAATTGATACCAGCGTCATAAGGATCATAGTCCCCCACAGCCGTAAGGTTGTTCGTCGTAAGATTATCCAGAGTAGAGTACGCTGTAAAATCGGCCAAGGAGAAATCAGAATATGCTGTTCGCATACAACTGATTGGCCTTTTGATTTTGTAAGGAGTAGAAACATTCAAAAGAAAAGTAAAACCCTTGTCTTTTTCTCTATTAAAGAAAGGAAACGCAATGCCTGATTGGAAACCATTAACATTTAGTACACCATTATGTTCGGTATTATTAGTATTTTGCCATACGCTATTGGTGAAGTCAGTTTCTAGTCCCCCGGTAAAACATAAATCATATGAATGAAACGTAGCTGCAATAGCAGGGTTTCTCTCCACAGCCGACACATCTCCTCCCAAAGCTGAAAAAGCACCTGCCATAGAGCAAAAACGTGCTGTACCAGATAGCCTGCGTCTACTAATATTATAGGTATCTACCTCTCCTTGTGACCAAAGAACTGTGCTACTAAGCAAGAAAAAGGAGAAAACCAAAGAGATTAGAAAGAATCTTTTAGTCATAAGCATATAAAGTCTGAATTAAAACTTTTCAATATGGTTCTTAAAATAAGATTATCTTATTTCTCGTCATCGACGTCCACCGCTATTACGGTGTCCACCACCACTACTACTCGATCCACCGCTTCTACTTGAAGAAGAAGAACTACTTCCCCAGCTACTTGAACTAGAACTGCGGATAGCACGAGATTGATCATAAGTAGAGCGAGAGGGGCGCTGCTCAACCGTACTACGCGAAGGCCGAGTCCCTTCCCAACTTCTGCGGGAACGATTACTATCCGAAGTCACCGCACGCTCTCTTTCATATGACCAAAGTGAGCGCATTTCTCTCGAATTGTTTCCTAGACGATTATTTTTAGGCAGACGAAAGACACTTCTGTCTACATCTGTCGCTCTTTCAGCCCGGCCACTATTCTGCGTCATATTTCGGGGTATTCGGGTTACTCCACGACTATCGTTAATCCGATTTTGATTTACAGAACCGCCATCACGGACTGCTCTAGGAGCCCTTCCACCGTTAGCAATACGTCCTTCATTTATGTTCCGATCAAGATTATATTCATCCCTAGTTTGAGGATTCTTCCAGAAATCGCCTCTTGCGTATGAGGCACGAGATGTACGTCCTCCTGTTGGTCTGCTGAGAGAAGAAGAAGAAGAAGAAACTGAGGCGCGACCATTACGTGAAACATTATCACGCGCTCCTAGGGCTTCTCCACTTCTGCGACCATCACGGTAGTAATTTCTGTTATATCTTTGATAATAGCTGCCATTATAAGGATCGTATCCATAATAGCCATCATAGTATCCATGGTAATAGCCATTATAATAGCCATCATAATAACCATGACGATAGCCTCCATAGTAGCCGTTGTAGTACGGATTCCAAGGGGTACCCCAGCCGGAATAATTCCAAGACCAATAGTATCCCCAATTCCATGAAAATCCCCAATTCCAGTGGCGAGGATAACGAGGTCCCCATCCAAAAGAATAATACCAAGGATCGTACCATGGATAGAAGGGATCTATATCTATAAATGAGTATGGCCAAAAACTACTGCCATTAATAATTACGATTTGGTCTCCCCCATCAATATAATAGCTATCGTAATCATAGTAGCAGTCATCCGTCACGACAATCGTCTTATTTCCTCTAGTTATAACAACGGCATCATCTCTATAAAAACGATTAATACGATCGCTATATTTGCCTGCGTATCCTTTTTTTAGTTTACTTCTAGTTCTGGACTTATTGCTCCTAGTTTTATACTTCAGATCTTTATCGTCATCTATCTGATCATTCCGTCTATTATAGGCATCTATTTCATATTCAGAAAAACCATTGTCATCAACAGGGGCATTATAATAGAGTTCTTCACTCTCCATTTCTTGTTGCTTTTTTATACGCCTTGCCCTTTCCGCAGCTCTGCGTTCTTTTTGCAACTGAGCTTCCTTTTGATATTGCTGGCGCTGTTCTTTAGCCTTGGTTGGAGTTGTATATAGATCATCATAATACTGGGCATAAGCACTACTAAATTGCAGTCCAAACGTCACTACGAAGATCATTAAAACTGTGTTGATTAACTTTCTCATGGTGCGTACGAATAATAACATAATAATACAGAATTAATACCCAAAACACGTAGCAGAGGAACTTACTATATGCCTCTCGCTAGGTAAATGCAAATATACAAAAAATACTGCTTGTTGTTTCAAAGGAAAAAGACAAATCTTCTATCTTTAGGGAGCAAGATATTTACTTTTCTCTCCCTAAAAAGATCTAAGAGCAGCAAGAAGATAATACAAATAACGAAAAGTTACTTAGTATGAAAAAGCCAAGCATCTCTGAAATCTTTCTGTTCTGCTCTCAACCGTTGAATAAATTCATCAGCTTTTTCACGATCGTCTGTAGAAAAGGCATAAATTAAAAATCGAGAGCCTTGTTTGACATATCCCATTGTAGACGCAAAGGGAAGTTGATCATTTGCTTTTACATACTCTTGTACTTTGCGTTCTGTAGAAAAGGCTCCGATAACGACAAAATAGTTTGGCGCGACAACTGCAGGTTGTTCTATCGTTTCGAGCGTCTCTTTCAAACGATCTTCTCGCGCGATATTTTGCTTAATGTCTCGAAAAGGTACAAGAGAAACCCTGTTCAAAGGGTATGCTGTGGAAATATCAAGGATATTAGAGGGAGGCGAGGAGGTTATTTTAGTAGCAGTAAAACCTGCACTGTAGCGATTTTTTACTGACTTAACACTCGAAGGTATAGCTATCATTAATAATAGTGCTACGGCTACAGCAACTCTACCAACTTTCTTGTTTATACGCAACTGCCAATAGTCACTATCAGAAGATAGTCCGGGTCGCTCACTTTTTCTACCAAGTTCTTCTGTGGAAACACCAAGTGATGGCAAAGGATAAGAAAGAATCCCATAATAATCACCCTCTCCTAGAAAGTTCTTTTTCTTAGTGGGCAAGAATATCATAGAGTCATTTTCTTGAACTTGAAAAAGGCCAATCTTACCCAGTCGTACCTCCTTTTTAATCATCAAAGTACTTTTTAATTGGTCGACATCTTTATCTACCATCAACCGCGCGCGACGAAGGCTCAAACCATAGTTCTTTGCATAGAGGTCGTCTAGCAAATTGTCTCGATCTCGTAAATCAGGATTATAGTAAAAACGCTCACTTGAGGGGTATACAATTCGTTCACGTGAACTATAAATTGGAGAAAGCGTTTCCTTGATGATAGCTCCAAACGAAGGAATCATCACACAGTCATGCTGAAGCAATAATTTCTCTATATATCCAGTGATACGAAGCATAGGACATTTTCTTTTTCACTGCAAAGATAAGCATTTATTTTGAGATAGGATTCTATCCTCTAAAGCGGACGTCAATCAAAAAAGGATGACCTAACTGTTCATTGATGTTATCCCGGATTTTTTCTTTTATTGTCATTAATTTTTCTCGCAGCGTCGATGAATAGACTTTTACTTCAAGGACTCTTTTTGGGCAGTTCACCGCCCCGATCTGTTTTGCCAAAGGACCTAACTCTACACGCAGCAGATCACAAGCCTTATGTGCATCTAATCCCCGCTGTAGATCAGTGCGTTTCATAAAAAAGTCCTTCAGGGACTCATCTATCGATAAGACTTTTTTTCGTTGCATACCTTAAATATCATCCCTATTATCTACCCTCGGACAGATGGGTAACTGTGCCTCGATTTAATTCAAAGAGTTGATAATCTGCTCCTTGCGCTTGTATAATATCATCTAAATATTTTCGATTGGTATCGGTGATAAAAATCTGCCCGAAGCAGTTACTACCAACGAGTTCTATGATACGCTCTACTCGCTCTGCATCTAATTTATCGAAGAGATCATCTAGTAGCAAAATAGGCTTGACATTTGTGGCTTCTGATAATAATCTATACTCTGCGAATTTTAGACCTATAAGAAATGTTTTATTTTGACCTTCACTACCCACCTTGCGCATAAGTTCATCATATAATAGTAAGTCCATGTCGTCTTTATGCACACCATAGCTAGTAACTCCCATTCTAAGATCACCTCTCCTTGTATGAGAAAGGAAATCAGCATATGCGTAGGGTTCCATCGTAATTGATGTCTTGTAATGTAAGTCGACCTCCTCGGAATATCCGCATACGTAGCTGTACAATTCTGAAAATATCGGTCTTATATTATCCACAAAAAGTCTTCTTTTTTCGGATATCAATACAGCACTTTCGGCCAACTGTCCCTCTATCACTCTATATAATAATGGGTCAGACATTTGCTTTTGCAATAGAGCATTACGCTGATTCAACGCATAGTTATATTTAACGATTGCCTGCAAATAATCGGGATAAAGCTGCGACAACAAGCGATCCAGAAAGCGTCTACGATCACCGGCACTACCCTTTATCAATTTTTGATCGTTAGGCGATATAATCACCACTGGAAAACGACCTATATGATCGCTTAATCGACGGTACTCACGGCCATTTCTGCTCATCGTTTTGGCTTTATCTATGCATATTTTTAAGCCGATACGATGCTCTTCCCCTTCTTCATCACAGAAAGATCCTGCAATTTGTGCCTCGTCAAAGCCTTTTTTTACAGCAAGTTTATCAACTGTACTTAAGTGGCTTTTAGCCAGCGATAAATAATGTATAGCATCGAGCAGATTGGTCTTTCCCATGCCATTTCCTCCAAAAAAACCATTCAATTTCGGAGAAAAAGAACAGGAAGCCTCCTCAATACTTTTAAAGGTAAAAATATCTATTTTACTAAGAATCACGGGTAATCGCTCTATTTACAGACCTGCAGCTACCAACTGGTCATAGGCCTGCATAATATGCTCTTGGACTTTTTTCGAAACCTCGACTAACGGCAGACGCAACGATGATGAATGGATTAGTCCCATGTGCTTGAGTAAAGACTTGATTCCAGCAGGATTGCCATCCTCAAAAAGAGCTTTATACATGTCTGATAACAAGAGATCCATTTCATCCAATTCTGTTTTGCTTTCTTGGCAGCAGGCTCTTTCTACAATTCCTTTCACTAAAGCAGGAAAAGCATTTGCCAAAACAGATATAACGCCAAGAGCTCCCTCACGCATATATTTCAGCGTATGACAGTCATCACCTGAGAGTATTGTAAAATCGCAATCCATGATCGATACTAGCTCTTTTATTCTTTCTACTCTTCCAGTAGAATCTTTCGTAGCAACTATCTTCTCTGGGAAGTCTGTTCTCAGACGCAAGAGCGTATCGGGGAGAATATCACATGCCGTGCGCCCTGGAATATTATATACGACAATGGGGCGTGGTGAAACTTCGGCAATAGCTGCGTAATGCCGATAAAGGCCTTCCTGAGTCGGTTTATTATAGAACGGGGTAGAAACAAGTATTCCATCCACTTTTTCGAGATCCGCTTTTTTCAAAGTATCGCATAAGACGGCTGTATTATTGCCTCCAAAACCAACGATAAGTTTTGTAGCTGTCGAAGACAAAAGCCCTTGCATGAAGCGTAAGGTAAAAAGACGTTCTTCCTCAGCAATGGTCGGACTTTCGCCCGTAGTACCAAATAGCACAATATTATCGATACGTGCCTTGAGCAGATTTTGTACAATACGCTCAAGAGAAGCATAGTCAATATTTCCTTCTTCTGTAAAGGGAGTTACAATTGCAACTCCAGCTCCCGTGAAATAATTCTTACGACTATTGATTTCATTAGGAAAAGACATATAATATATACAGCGATTTATTCTTGATCCTATTTTAAATAAAAGAAGCCGACCATTCAAAAGGCTTCACCCTACAAATATAATAAAAGATTGCAAGGTAGACAAGAAGATAAAATGAATATTCCTTTTTCTTGCCATTTTACCGACTAATTTTCATTACCTTTGCTCAAAGGAAATCTTTATTAATCTTCATACCCATGATACATACCCTAATCATCGATCCAGATTTTCGATCACTGCTTCCAAATTATAAAATGAGTATGATCGAAGCCGAAGTCGTAAACGGTCCTTATAATTTTGAATTACAACGCGAAATAGACCAGACAAAAGGCATGATAGCTACGAATTGCAGAATCGATGAAATTAAAGAAATTCCAGCAATTAAGTATACCCGCGAAGCCTATAAAAAGTTAGGGAAAGACCCCAATCGCTATAGACCTGCAGCAGAACAACTTCGTAGAAGAATACTAAAAGGAATTGGGTTGTATACCATCAACGCCCTAGTCGATATGGGAAACTTAGTCTCTTTGGAAACGGGTTTTTCAATTGGAGTCTTTGATGCTGAGAAAGTGAGCAATCAGATTCTCATTCGAAGAGGAAAAAAAGAAGATCTTTTTGAAGGAATAGGACGTGGGATTTTAAATGTCGAAGGGCTACCCCTCTATGTCGATGAGATTGGTCCTTTTGCTACGCCTACTAGCGATAGCGAACGTAGTAAAGTGCTTACACAAACAAAAAAAACGCTTATATTCATCAACAATTTCATTCCTCAAGACAATGAAGCGATAAGAACGATGAGCGAAGCAGAGGAACGTACCTTTTTTTTGCTACGACATTTCCTTTCCGCAAAAAATGTTGAGATCACACGCTATCAATAATAAAGCGCGTTGTATAAAAGAAAAGGAGACAATATAATTCCGTCTCCTTTTCATTGTATTATGATGGATATTTGTCGATCAATTAAGAAAGAAGAAAATTAAAATCGGCTTCCGATGTTAACTCTTGAATCTCGCAGCCCTTGCGAAAAATTCGAGCAGGTTTACTTCCCACCATTCGCAGCGTACCATTCTCTAAAAACAATCGACATCCTTCTCTCAATCCGATAACATATTTTTCGGGGTTTGCTTCAATATACTCAAGGATACGTTGCTCACGTGTTTCGCCACCATGATCTGCTGGATGACTATCTAAGTAATGTGGATTTATTTGGAAAGGAACAAAAGAAAGAGCCTCGAAAGATAGTGGATCCACAATAGGCATATCATTCGTAGTGCAAAGTGTAGGAGCAGCTATATTACTTCCAGCACTCCATCCTATATAGGGAATACCCGCACGTACTCTTTCTCTAATAGGATGCAAAAGCCCCTGTTCTTGGATCATTTTCAACAATTGGAATGTATTGCCTCCACCTACTACTATGGCCGTCGCCTCCATTATCGCTTTAATTGGATCCTGGTAGCTATTTATACCCTTTACACTAATACTATAAGGAGCTAGCGCAGTATTGACCTTGGATACATATTCATCAAAACTGTAGGTTACAGCTGCAAAAGGTATAAATAGAACTCGCTCCGTGGCTCCTTCTAAGTGGTGAGCTATATCTGCCCCAGGTTTTTCGAGATACTTTTCTCCAGGTGAGGCACTATTACTAATCAACAATAATTTCATCATGGTATTTTTATTATTAATCATTTTCTTTTTTTATTGGATTCATAAATAGGCATTACATCGGGTATTTTCTCACGAATTTTTTTAATCCTATTTGCATCGCTCGGATGGGTACTCATAATCTCTGGAACTTTGGATCCTTTCTGAGCCATCTTTTCCCAAAAAGTTATTGCCTTTTGGGGATTATAGCCGGCCATGGACATGATCGTCAACCCCATTATATCGGCTTCATGTTCGTGTGAACGACTATACGGCAAAGTAACGAGGTATTTAGAGCCTAAACCGTAGGCTTGCCCTATGACTTTTCGAGTCACACCCCCTCGATTAGATACTGCTAGAGATAATACACTACCACCCAACTGACGAAGAACTTCTTGACTAATACGTTCGTTGCTATGACGCGCTAAAGCATGGGACACTTCATGTGAAACTACCGTCGCCAACTCATCTTCCGTATCGCATAAAGGCAAAATACCCGTAAATATCACAATCTTTCCTCCTGGCATACAAAAAGCATTTATCCTACTATCGGATATCAAGGTAAACTCCCAATTCATTTTAACATCCGATATTTTATTCTCTGCTAGGAATCTATCTGCAGCAGAGGCAACCCGCTTGCAGACCTTTTCGACAAAAGCGATCTTTTTTGGATCTTTGCTTTTAGGGGCTTCGTTTACAAAGGCTTTGTACTGCCGAGCACTTTCCTCTACAATCTGAGACTCTGGCAGCAAAAGCAACTGACGACGACCCGAAACAGGCACCGATCGACAAGCCGTCATAAAGAATAAAATAAATGGAATTATAAATAGATTCCATCTGGATATACAATAATTCTTTTTCATAGTAGTATGTCGGACTAAAGCTTTATTTTCTGTTTTTTATATACCGCAAGTAATCTTGAATAGTTCGCTCAGCAGCTCCTACGCTCTGCGGCTCATAGAATTGAATTCCCATAGCTTCATCTGGAAGATACTGCTGTGGCGCATAATGCCCCGGAAAATCATGGGGATACAAATAGCCATTAGCATATCCTAAGTCTTCCATCAATGCTGTTGGAGCATTGCGCAAATGAAGGGGAACTGGTAAATTGCCCGTGCGACGGCAAAAAGATAGTGCTTTATCAATTGCTAAGTAGGCACTATTACTCTTAGGAGAAGTAGCCAAATATATGATTGCCTCTGATAAAGGGATGCGACCTTCGGGCCATCCAACAAGTTCTATTGCTTGAAAAGCAGCCGTAGCCACAACCAAAGCTTGAGGATTAGCCAATCCTATGTCTTCTGCTGCGGATATAACCAAGCGTCTAGCAATGAAACGAGGGGGCTCTCCTCCATCAATCAAACGCGCCATCCAATATATCGCAGCATCCGGGTCACTTCCTCGAATACTTTTGATCATAGCTGAGGCGATATCGTAGTGCATCTCTCCCCCTTTATCGAAGACAGCAGGTTGCTTGCTGACCATGCCTTCTACAATTTCATTGGTAATAACCAAAGGAATATCACTGGAAGATATAACCAGCATTTCCAGCATATTCAGCATTTTTCGGGCATCTCCTCCAGCAAAAGCGATCAGTTTATCAGCCTCTTTTAACGTGACCTTACGGTCTATAAGCTGTTGGTCTGAAGATAACGCTCTATCAATCAATCGCTCTAGTGGCTCAGGCGAGAGAGGTTTCAAGACGAAAACCTGACAACGAGAAAGCAAGGGACGTATCACCTCGAATGAGGGATTTTCTGTCGTTGCTCCGATGAGCGTAACAACACCTCGCTCAACAGCCGCCAGAAGCGAGTCTTGCTGACTTTTTGAGAAACGATGAATTTCATCAATAAACAAGATAGGTCTTTCCTTTGATGCAAAAAGACCTTCTACAGATTGCGCTGCTTTGGTGAGTACTTGACGAACATCTTGAACGCCACTCCCCGTTGCACTGAGTTTAAAAAAAGGCGCATTGACAGCCTCTGCAAGTAACTCGGAAAGCGTCGTTTTTCCCACTCCTGGAGGCCCCCATAAAATCATAGATGTCAGTTGACCACTGGCAAGCATACGACCGATCGGAGCATCTTTTGCGACCAAATGCTCCTGACCCACATACTCATCAATAGATTTAGGACGCATTCTTTCTGCTAGTGGTTTATAGAGACTCATAGCTTTCTGGGGCTTACTATCGTTTCATCTTGTTGTGACAAAGATACAATTTTATTTTGTAGTTATCCTTAAGACCTTAATTAGTAGTTTTTTTATCCAATCAACTACTATACAAAGGATGTTTTCTCATGAGTCCATATTCTGGCTGGGTCTATGTCGTAAAAAGAAAAGGCGATCCTTTTGTTTTTCAAAGGCATTATGACTATATGACTAATTACTGAAATCTTCATAAGGAAAGATATGATTTTCGCTACCCTTCCTTATGAAGAACTATAAAAAATCTATGAAAATTGCGTTTTACTGGTTACTTCGGAGTAGTTTCATTTTTTCCACTAAGGGAGGATAGGTCATCATTTACTATCGTACGAGAAATGGTTCCGATATTATTGCTTTTCATCTGGCCAAAGCGATAAGATATCGTGAAGGCCGCATTAAACATATAACTGCTAACCATAGACGTGCTATGATAATTGGGGCCTTCGGACTCCATCTTTAACTTTAAAACAGGAGTAAAAGGATTGTTCAATGAAAAGCTTATATTCAATTTGTCTTGCATAAAAGATTTGGCTACTGTGAGACCGTGGTAAAGCCCATCCATTGCAGACATATTCAATGAAGATAGGTACGAAAACATTCCACCATATATACTACACTGCCACTTCTTAGGTAAATTTACTGCAGCCATCAAGTAAAGGTTGCCATTCCAACCACTTCTGTGACCGTAGACTTTTCCTTTGTATTCGGGAATTCCTGCATCCAAAACAATTCTTGCAAGATTACTATTCATAGTAAGATTAAGCCAAGAGAAAGGACGATAATTGAGATAGCCATTCAATCCGATAGAAAGACGGTAACCGGCATTCTCAAAGGTCTGTTTCCTTATTTGTGGCTGCGAGGTATCTGCAAAAAGGCGTCGAACAATAGGATGATCAGTATACTCACCGACTATATTCAAGGCGACATTAAACTTTTGTGTAAAATGACTGAAGCCCAAGTCGATATTATGAATACGCTCGTTCCTGAGTTCTGGATTACCGAAATGCTGAAGATACTGACCAAAAGTCAGAACAAACGGATTCAGTTGATCCATGGAAGGGCGTTTGACGTGCATATTATACAGCAAACTGAGCTTCGTAACGGGCGATATATTGAAGGCTGCCCCTATCTGAGGGACAAAGTCCAAAAATTTATACGCAAAAGAGGCATGCTTATACTCCGGATATTCTACATGATATTTACCATATTCGACACGAGTACCTACCTGCATACTGAAGCGTTCCATCGTCAAGTAGTAAGCCGTGTATAAGGCGAGTAATTTCTGAGTGAATTGCATAGAGCTATTCGATAGCGATGCGCTTTGCACTCCAGAAGGTACACTACTCATTTGTGTAGAAGACAGATCATAAGAATTAACCTTCGGATTTGTATTACCCAATCTTACAATACCCTTTGTTCCTACGACAAGTTTGTGTATTTCTTTAAAGGGAAGCACATAGTCTATCTGTGCAGTATGCTCATTCGTCTTTGATCTGCTAAAACGCTCCTGCTGCATCGGAATGTGATTTTTCTCCGGAGAAAAAATATTTTGTTGTATTTTTTCATTGTATTCCTGATTATTTGCAGTATTATCATACATATAACTAAATGTCAAAGTTTCCTCAGGACGATCAAAAGATATTTGATAATCTGTATTCAGATTCAAAGATCGATCTAACGTTTTCATACGGCCATCCAATAAAGAACCAAACAATTCATTTCCTTGATTACCGTCTAAGAATGCGTAGGTATGTCCCTCTTCCTCATAATTTGAAGGAGACGCAAACTGAGTAAAATTCAGGTTGGTCGTCAGTAAATGCTTAGGAGCGATTTGATAGTTGAGATACAAGGAAGCATTGTGCATTTGATACTTGGTCAAAGAGTGCGTCACTAAACTATGAGAATAAGTATCTCCAACATAGCTATCTTCCTCTGTTTGGGTGCCATACTTTGCGGTTCTTTTGTAGGTCGAAAAAGAGTAATTCGCTGTAGCAGAGAGTTTGTCCGTAGCAGCGGTTAGATTCGCATTGGTAGAGAGCATTCCTGGAAAGCCACCCGTAAGAGTTACTGTTCCCTGCACTCCCTTGAAATCAAGACTTTGATTCATAACAAAATTGAGGATTATAGAGGAACCCTCTGCATCATATTCAACTCCTGGATTAGTGATAACCTCTATCTTTTTTATCGAGGAAGCTGCTATCGATTTTAGAATCTCTTTGGGATTGCTACTCATGATGCGAGAAGGCTTGCCATTGATAAAAATCTGAAAATTCTTAGATCCTTTTACCTGTATATTACCCTCTCCATCTACTGTAACCAAAGGGACACGACGAAGCATATCGCTCAAGTTAGACGTACGACTGATTGGATCCTGATCGGCATTGTATATCAGCCTATCTATAGCCACGCGCACCAAGGGTCGTGTGGCGGTTATAGTTACTTCGTCCAAATTCTCTGTAGACTCCTGCATTTCCAATTTGATAAGACCGGTCTTTTTGAGTTGCTCATAACGTAGCGTGCAATCTATCGATGTCATTCCCATTGCACTGCTGGAAAAAAGATATTTATCTACTATAGGAAGAGAAATTTCAAATCTTCCAGCGTCATCGGCAACTTGATGGAGCGTATCCACTCTTGCACAGCTATCCTTAGGATAACATAGCACCTGGATAGTAGCAAAAGGAATAGGCTTCATTGGGATCTTTTCTAGAATCATACCACGGATAAGGATATGATCATTTTGCTCATTTTGAGCGACCATGGAGCAAATACAAAAACAATTTAGAGTAATGCTCAAAATAAGTAGAAGGATACTTTTTTTCATACGCATATCAATATTTACTATCTTCTTTTTTTCTATTTTCATACAACTGTATAACCTGTTGAATTTCTATTTTCAACAAATCCATTTTTCGGAAAACTTCTGGCAATGTCTGCTCGATAAAACGGTCACTTAGCTCTTTGGCAATCCTATTTTTGGCATCCTTTTGCACAAAGTATCCTATACCTCGTTGACTATATATAATATCCGACATCTGCAGACGATCGAAAGCACGTGCCACCGTATTTACGTTGACTTGTATCATTTCAGCCATTTCACGTACCGACGGTATACGCTCCCCCTCTAAATACTCCTCCAACAATATCTTATCCTTGATCAACTCAACAATTTGTAGAAATGTTGGCATCGAATTCATGGTATTCATAGTTACTTTAGTTCTTTGTTTTTAACGGCCCTAAAACAGATGAATAACAACACGACCGCTATAAATGCAGAAATACCAATATCAGACATTAACGTACTTTCTTCCGTTAGTAATTTATTAGCATTAATAGCAAACAACAAATAGCTTCCTTTTGACCTTAGAAAATAAAAGATAATATATATAAGAAAAGAGAGCAATATAGCCAGTTTGAAATTCGCCATTTTTATGCAAGCATACAATGGGACAAGCGCTACATCTAAAAGAAATAATAATGGCAAAACTAATCGAAGTAGCTCTGCTTGAGTAAATTGAGAAAGTAAGAAAATAAAATCATCTGATTTCGTAAAAATAGCACAAGCCCCCTCTTTTCCGATCAACGGAAGATAGCTCAAGAGTGTAAATAAGTAATAAGATAGAACCGATAAAGTCAGCATAGCCACCCCTAAAAATAAGAGGTATAAAAATCGCTCTGTATTACTCAAAGGCAACAGGAAAGTTGCTGGAATCTCCTTTGATCGATTATTGCAAAAATGACTTACTCGTAAGTAATAAAATACGGCATAAAAGCCTACAAATAAAGGGAAAAAGAAAAAGAAATGCTCTCCCGAATGGAAACTATTTTCAATCATGCGCAGCGTATTGTCATTCATCGCAAGAAAGAAATAGATATATTTCATGATAAAGGCAAAACCAAAAGGAGTGCCTAGCGCTGCAAATACGAGTTTTTTTTGCAGCATATAGCGGGCGCGAAAAAGTAAAAAAATACGCCCTAATGAAGTAGAGGTATAATGAGATAGTGCCATAGTTATATACGGTTTAAATGATTAACTATTTCTGGAGTGGTAATGAGCGCATTAAAAAAGAGCTCTAAACTAAAGAAAGAAGCATCATCTGAATTAATCACAGGAAAGACTCCCAAACTACGAGGTAGGGCCATTTCTTCGTACAAGGCCTGAGATTTATTTTCGGGTGTTATCTCTCCAAAGTGCAGTACCTGCTGAATATCAGCTATTGATTTGTTGCAGACGATCTTATTATCCAGCAAGGCTACTACGTAGTCTACAGCTTGCTCGAGGTCTCGAGCCTGATGTGTACTGATGATTACCAGCTGATCTTCGCTTATATAGCGAGTCATCATTTTTCTAAAGACTGCCTTACTCGGAATGTCTAATCCATTTGTGGGCTCGTCCATCATTAGTAAAGGCGTTCTTACAGAAAGAGCTAAGGCGATATACGCCTTTTTACGCTGTCCCATCGAGAGACTTTTCAAGTTATCTTTCCAAGAGAGTTGAAACTGTTGGATCAAATCATCTGCGACCGCTTCCGAATAATTCGGATACATGGGAGTAAAAGCATCAAAATATTGCCTTAGTGTACAAGAAAAAGGCCGCATTTCATCTAAGAGAAGAAATATCCTTCTCATTAGTTCTGGCTGTCGACGCTTTACATCATAGCCCTCAATCGTTATTTTCCCCTTCTGCGAAAGCAAGTGCCCCGCTAACAACTTAAGTAGAGTCGTTTTTCCTTCTCCATTTTTGCCCAGTAAGCAAACGATATTCCCTTTATCTAAACTAAAATCTAGAGCCTGAAAAAGGGGCTTCGACCTCTTGTAGGCATAATGAAGATCAGATATGTTTATCATACGTAGTACTAATTTATAGATCAATAATCACTGTTCAATAGTGTAATACTTAACCATTACACTACAAAGATAATACATTTAATCATACGCGATATAACATTCGCACACAATTAACATTACAGCAATAATCCAAAAAGCCAAAAAGATCGCACAACAAACTAATTATAAGTCAATTACAGAATATAATGAAAAATAAATAGAACTAAAGAATTAACAATTCACCTGATGTAAAAGTCGATTTTCACGCTATTCAATATATGGTAGAAGTTTTTTATCTTTGTGACAATAAGTAGAAAACAGTAAAAAAATGAGCGGTAACTTGGATATCTATCTTGTGGATGTCTCCTCGAAGATGCCCCTGCCCTTTGCAGACGACGGCATACGAGCAGGTTTTCCTTCTCCTGCTCAGGACTATTTAGAAAAAGCAATTGACCTCAATAAAGAATTAATACAACACCCCGCTACTACGTTTTATGGCCGCGTAGTAGGAGATTCCATGCAAGACGAAGGCATAGAAGAAGGAGATATTTTAGTCATCGACAAAAGTTTGGATTTGATGAATGGCGATTTGGCCGTATGCTATGTCGATGGAGAATTCACGGTAAAGCGTGTAAAAATAGAAAAAGAGGGCGTGTGGCTCATCCCTTCCAATGCGAAATACCCTAAAATAAAGATTAACGAAGAAAATGATTTCTTAGTTTGGGGTATCGTCACCTATACCATAAAAAAAAATAGGCGTTTGCGGTAAACTAATCTTCGACAATGTTTGGACTGGTAGATTGTGATAACTTTTTTGTTTCCTGCGAGCGTGTTTTTAATCCCTCACTTCTAGGCAAGCCAGTCGTAGTACTTAGCAACAATGATGGCTGCATCATAGCTCGAAGCAACGAAGCCAAAGCATTGGGGCTAAAAATGGGAACCCCCTTCTTTCAAGTAAAGAAAGTACTCGAAAAAGAAAAGGTCGCGGTTTTTAGTAGTAATTTTCCCCTTTACACCGATATGAGTAGACGAGTAATGAGCCTTCTTAAGGCCTATACTCCCTCTTTGCTTTGTTACTCTATCGACGAAGCATTTTTAGATTTGTCGGGCTACTCATACAGCGCTCTGCAAGAGATAGGAATATCCATAACAAAGGAAATAAGGAAAAGCCTGGGCATTCCCTTGTCTTTGGGTATTGCTCCAACAAAAACATTGTCAAAAATGGGAAGTAAGTATGCAAAAAAATATCCTGCTTTCCAGTCCGTATGCATCATAGATACTCCACAGAAAAGAGAAAAAGCTCTACAAGGTTTTCCGATTCAAGATGTATGGGGGATAGGAAAAAGGTCTCTGATCAAACTGCAGTCAATGGGGATAAAATCTGCATGGGACTTTACACAATTGCCGATAACAAAAGTGCAGCGTTTACTCTCTGTCACGGGTGGACGTACATGGAAAGAACTGAGAGGCGAAAGTTGTATAGATATAGACGACTTCTCACAAAAGAAAAGCATTGCTACAACCCGCAGTTTTTCTGGTGCAGGAATAGATGTACTCGCCGATTTTGAAAAAGCTATTGCTAATTTTGCTGCCGATTGTGCTCGCAAACTCCGAGGGCAGG
The DNA here is from genome assembly GCA_023389855.1 of Bacteroidota bacterium. Lineage (GTDB taxonomy): Bacteria > Bacteroidota > Bacteroidia > Bacteroidales > Porphyromonadaceae > Porphyromonas. Next base: position 18,798 of record JAEWDZ010000002.1, on the reverse strand, counting down.
GAACTTGCTGCCAAAAATTGACTGTTTTTGGATATACCGATCGCTTCCTAGAAAATGGACCCGAGCATGCTTTTGAGCAAAGTATTACACTCGACTATCCATCGTCTAGTAGCACCGATATCGTATCTGCTGCTCTCGAGGCCCTTCGAAAAGGCTACCTAAGAGGTTTTCGATATAAAAAAGCTGGCGTAATTTGCACCCAGATTATAAAGTACGAGAAGAGCCTTAACTATCTCTTTTCCCCTGACGATCAAAAGAAACAAGCTAAACTATCTTCGATCGTCGACCAGATCAATGATAAAAACGGCCCAAATTTTCTTAGGATAGCCACCCAAGGAAACAGTCAGGAGCTTAAAATCAAACACGAATATCGCTCCCGTTCCTTCACAACAAAACTCTCTGATATAATCCAAATCCATTAGGGAGGAACTATTCATTTTCTCCAAAATGGTTATCTTTGCAACATTGACGGCAGAAGACTAAACATCTCTGTATAACCATGCTGCAATAATACTGTCTTCCGTTTCGTTATTGATATAGAAAAATAAGGTATTGCACTATAAACTATGACCGTAAAGCAAGCGTTCTACCTTACACGTCCGTATTCGCTTCCCGCATCAATAGCTCCTATCATTGTGGCTATTGTTTTTTTTGCTATGTGCAATGGCTTCACCTCCTCGCGACAAATAGGAATAGCAACTTCAGCCCTCTTAGTAGGATTATTTGGGCAGATCGTCAGCAATCTTGCCAATGATCTGGTGGACTTTAAAAAAGGGACTGACGTCGCCTCGCGAAAAGGCTTTAAACGGATGCTGACAACGGGAGAAGTATCCGCAAAAGACGTCCTTGGACTCATGGTCTTCTTTACTGTACTCACCGCCTTATCTGGTTTAGTAGTCGTTATACTTAGTAGTTATCTACTTATTTTTTTAGGGATTTTTGTTCTCATTGGTGCATTTGCCTATTCTTATCCTCCCTTTTCGCTTTCATACCGCGGATTTGGAGAAATCCAAGTATTTCTTTTTTATGGATTGATAGCTGTTGTCGGTACCTATTGGGCTCTTTCGCATGAATGGCAATATGAAGTCTTTGCCCTGGGAGCTGCGATGGGACTAGCAAATACTAATATTCTCATTGTAAATAACTATCGCGATGTAGAAAGCGATCGGGAGCATCTAAAAAAAACGCTTGCCGTTCGTTTTGGAGCTCCACTTATGCCGCTTCTTTATCAAACGAATATATTGCTTATCATTTTTTGTATGATCCCTTTCTGTACATCATGGAAATCCGCTGTCAGTTCTCTCCTCTATCTTCTTTTTGCGTTGCCCATATGCAAAGAATTAAGAAATAAAGAAGGCGAAGAACTCAACAAAGTTCTTGGAAAAACGGCTCTACTGGTACTTGTATTGGCTGTTTGTATTACACAAACGCTCTACCTACACTATCTTTCACCCATCAAATAAGTACCTTATACAATAGATCCATGAAACGTAAGTGCGCACTCTTCATAAAAGCCCTTATAATTGCTTTGATCGGAGCATTACCAATCACCGCTCAGCACTATTCTTATCCGTTTTTAAATATACCTTCGACAGCGCAAACGGTGGCTACGGGAGGTGTATCTCTCACCTTTATAGACGGAAATGCAGGACTCGCTTTTGAAAACCCGGCGCTTTACGGAGAGGAGACAGCGGGCCGTCTTTTTCTCAGTTACTACCACGCCATGCCTGGAGTAAATAGCGCAAACACACTATACGGACTACCCATAAACGATAGAGGATCTTGGGCCGCTGGAATAAGAGCTATTAACTACGGAAAAATAGAAGGTTATGATATAAACAATAACGCAACAGGGGCTTTTTCTGCGACAGACATAGCGGTAGAGGGACTCTTCAGCTATGATCTGACAAGCAAACTCAGAGGCGGTATTGCGCTAAAATTGATATATTCCAACATAGAACGATATAACGCCTTTGCCATAGCTACCGATGTAGGCTTAAGCTACTACAATGGTGAAAAAGGCAGCAGTATAGGATTTGCTATTACCAATGCAGGAGTGACAATCAAAGGCTTCGACAAAGAAAGACCGCTGACAGCATGGGATATGCGTTTGGGGTATTCTCAATCTTTTCGCCACATACCTTTCCGACTTCATCTTACTGCTTATGGACTAAATCCCCAAATTTTTAAAACTGCAATAGAAAAAGAACTTTCTGTACGGCAAAAAATTATTCGCCACCTTACACTGGGAATTGAGTACCACTACTACCGTCATTTTTGGGTGGGTATCGGTTACAACGTACGAGCAGCCCAGGACCTGAAGATTATGGGAGGGAATGCCTTCTCTGGTCTTTCTATGGGAGTAGGTTTTAATAGCGATATTATTCGATGCGCTATTGCTGTATCAAGATACCACCCCCAGGCACTCGGCATAATGGCAACATTTAGCACAACGTTTGGTAATGACCAATATATATTTTAGATACATATGAAAAAGATTATTATAGCTATCGATGGCTTTAGCTCCTGTGGTAAAAGCACCATGGCAAAAGCTCTCGCAAAACAACTAAATTATGACTATATCGATAGTGGAGCCATGTATCGTGTAGTCACCCTATTTGCCATAGAAAACGGAATGATCAAAGATGGAGAGATCTATACGGAAGCCCTCAAAAGAAGAATCGACGATATTCATATCGACTTTTCCTATGATGAGCGGGGACAACATATAACTCTCTTGAATGGCAGAAACGTAGAAAAAGAAATACGAACTCCTGAAATATCCGACTTCGTCAGCCCGATCAGCGCAATAGGCTTTGTTCGCGAAAAAATGACCGAACAGCAGAGAAACTTTGGTGAGCGAAAAGGAATCGTTATGGATGGGAGAGATATCGGTACGACTGTTTTCCCTCAGGCAGAACTAAAGATTTTTGTTGTCGCAAAGCCCGACGTTCGTGCACAGCGCCGCTACGACGAACTTAAAGCAAAAGGCATCAGCATAACTTTTGAAGATGTCCTCAAAAATCTCACCGAACGCGATCGTATAGACTCTACACGCGCAGTATCTCCGCTTGCCAAAGCTAAAGACGCTATAGAAGTAGATAACTCTGACCTTACGATTGCCGAGCAAGATGCCCTACTCTTGTCCATGGCCCACAAAGCAATAGAAAAAGCTCAATAATCAACAGCTATCCTCCATGGTAACAATAGAAATTGATCCCAACTCAGGATTCTGCTTCGGCGTGGTAAACGCTATCCGAAAAGCGGAAAAACAAATGATTAATACCGGACCTCTCTATTGCCTAGGGGATATTGTACACAATACAGAAGAGGTTAAACGATTAGAAAATAAAGGGCTCATCACCATCGCTCACAAAGAATTGGATCAACTGCAAGGCAAACAAGTCCTTTTCCGTGCCCATGGTGAGCCGCCCTCTGTGTACCGAGCACTAGAAGAAAAAGGAATCACCATAGTCGATGCCACTTGTCCTGTAGTATTACGTCTACAACATAGTATCCGACAATGCTATGAAAAACATAAAGACCAAGGATGGCAAATTGTCATCTTTGGACAGCGGGCTCATGCCGAAGTAAACGGGTTGGTAGGGCAAACAGACGGTAGAGCCATTGTGATTGAGTCTCTTGAAGAAGCCGAAAATGCCCTTGATTTCAAACGCCCTATAGAACTCTTTTCACAAACGACTAAGTCGCTAGATACATACAGGAAACTCATAGCATTGATTCTCGAAAGAAAAGCGGTGGACACCGAATTTATCTATCACGACACCGTATGTCGGCAGGTTTCTATGAGAAATAAGAAAATTCGTGATTTTGCAAAAAATCATGATAGGATTTTCTTTATCGCAGGAAAAAAGAGCTCAAATGGTAAAGTTCTCTTTTCTGAGTGCCTACGGCAAAACCCTAAAAGTTTTTTTATCTCCAACGAAGAAGAACTCACCTTAGATATGCTCCCTGAGAGCATGGACAGCGATGAAAAAATTGGGATTTGTGGTGCTACTTCTACTCCTTTTTGGCAAATGGAGGGGTTACAGAAAAAGATTTTTTCGCTACTAGAAAAAAAAGTCATGTAAGCATTCCTTAGTGCAATTCTTCTCCCGTTTTCCTTTACCAGCAATTCGATAATAGTTCCTCTTAACATCTAATCTCGATGCAAAACAACAAAAGTATGGGCCTCTGTCTTTGGATAATAGGCCTTTTCGCTTATTTGTTATTACTCTCTGGATGCAGAAATTCTACGAATGCTTCGACATTCCCAAAATTATTGCAAGATAGTATTCATAGGATGATTTTACGTTGCCCAGGTAGCGTAGGAGTAGCCATCATAGTCAATAACCACGATACGATTACCGTAAATAACAACAATAATTATCCTATGATGAGCGTCTTTAAGCTTCACCAGGCATTAGCTACATGTAATCACCTTGATAAACAAGGAGTTTCTATAGACAGTGTCTTAGATATCCAACAAAAGGAACTTGATCCTAATACTTGGAGTCCTATGATGAAGGAGCACAAAGAAGCACTGATTAGACTATCGATCCGGGACCTGCTTTGTTATGCTCTTATTCAAAGTGACAATAATAGTAGCAACATCCTATTTGACCGAATACTCAGTGTAGAAAACACAGATCTTTACATCGCCTCACTACTTCCTCGGAAAGCGTTTAAGATAGCCTATACAGAATCGGAGATAGCAAAAGACCATGGAAAAGCTTATGCCAATTTTTCTACACCTCTCGCGACGGCCATATTGATAAATAGATTGTTTACCGAGAGAATTTTAAGCGAAGACTACCAGTCATTTATCAAGGAGACGTTGACCCGTTGTATGACAGGAGAGAAGAGGATAGCCTCTCCTCTCCTTGGGAAAAAAGGAGTTAGCATTGTCCATAAGACAGGGTCTGGCTATCGAGATAAAGGGATATTAGCAGCTCATAATGACGCGGCCTATATCACCTTACCCAATGGGACCAACTATACATTGATCATATTTACCAAAGATTTTAGAGGCAGCGAAGCCGAGGCCTCGAGAGTCATATCCCAAATATCAGCAATCGTATACAAATACCTCACCTAGTCCATTTCCCGCTATATCAATATTTGAAGATAAGTTTGACTATTATCTCACCTTGCTTACTGTTTTTTTACGCTCTGATTTTGTCTGTAGAGATATTTTTTCTTTAAGTCATAGAATGTGTAAAACAGGAGATTATTGATGCATCAGAGTAGAACATAATAAAAATTAAAAAGACACTTATTACCTATAAAAAGAGTTTTATTACTTGATTGTATCGATAGAATCGTTTATTTTTGCAATCAATAAGTGGTATATAAATATACATTTTAATACTAAGCAATAAAAGTGTTGTTTCGTAAAAAAAAATATCCTTTGGATATCAATACTGATCTCGATCAGCAAGCAGGCTCTGATAAGGGAAGCGGCCCTACCCGCCCTTATAGGCGTTTTTTTCATTTCCTGAGAAACTTTAGATCCTATATCAATGGCAATTGGTGGATTACCTATGCCTTTGTTGGTGGTGTATTTGTTGTTTTTTCCCTTATCTTAGGATCTGCAAATCTATATAATCAAGGACGGCTTTCCAACAAAATAATGCGTTTGGAGAATCGATTGGAAAGCGCAAGAAAACAATTCCAAAAAGATAGTCTATACCTTGAAGGACGCCGTCATAGCAGCGACTATGAAATTGAGCAGATCGCCCGCGAGCAATATCTATTTAAAGAACCTGGAGAATTGATCTTCGTCCTGCAAGATACATCGCTCCTTAAAAATAATCATCCTCATGAACGATAAACTGAAAAATATTATTTATTCTGTATCCGCTATACTTCTTATCATCGCTGTTATAGGTTTGTTTATAGCTCATCTTAGGTGGTTTGTATGGCTATTGCTAGCCGGTGGTATAGGATATACTGTTGCTCACCTATCCCTCATAAAGAAAACGAGAAGTCTATCCTTAAGAAGAAAAAGACTCCTGAATTTAGCTATTTTAGCAGGTCTTTTTTGGATTATGGCTGCCCTGTTTTATCTGTTTAGGATAGACTATTGGGCTGCTCTAATCGTCGCTGCGGTACTATTCATGGCCTATAGCAATATAACTCAGGCATTTCTCCACGATAAAGAAGGAAAGGATAAAGAAGGTCAACATATATGAGCCCCCTCAAAAAGAGATTTCATTCTTCCCGAAAATTAATTGCTTCAGAGACATTCCTCGAGCCTACATCGCTCTTTGAAGCTATCGGCAAGCTATTGCCCGAAGCAACTCGTACATCGAAGAAGCAATACCTCCGCGATCGCTGTGTGTGCCTAAATGGAACACCGACAACGCAATACGATACAAATGTAGAGAAAGGAGACCGAGTGGAAATATTTTCTTTCGGGTTTGCTCTCCCTTTTTCCCATCCCAAGATAAAACTTCTCTGGCAAGATGATTATTTCATACTACTAGAAAAAATGCCCGGAATAGCGACTGTAAGCAATCACCCAGGGTTGAAAGAAACAGTTTTTCGTATTGTTGCAAACTACATTAAAGAAGATGATCCCTCAAAAAAAATATTTCTGCTCAACCGATTGGACAGCGAAACACAGGGATTCATACTCTTCTGCAAAAATCGTGCGTTGCAACAAAAGATTCTCAATGAATGGGGAAAATATATTACACGACAAGAGTTCTCGGCCGTTGTAGAGGGGCTTTTCGAGACACCATCCGGTGAGCTAAAAGGGAATCTCAGAAAAAGAGAGCATTACCCGAAATCCTCCAAACCCACCACAAGACGATCAACAGTAAAGTATCGGGTAGAAGCCGAAGGCGATTGGTCTTCGTTGGTAACCCTTTCTTTGCTTGGCCGCTTTAATGGTATAAGGACATTACTCAAAGAAGATATGCACCCTGTAGTGGGTGAAAATACCCCCCTGTGTGTCTTTCAGAGTGAAAAAAATTTACTTCTGCGTCAGACATGCATGATACTCAACCACCCTGTCACGGATAAAAGCCATATTTTCAGACTCAAGACACCACCCCATTATCGAAGTTTTCTAGCTCGTCCTCTCACCAATGGCGAAGAGGCTCGAGTATACGCACAACAAAAGTCAGACAACGAAAAATAGACATCCTCATATTATTGTTTCATTAAAGCCATGACAAGAAAAATCCTTCGGATAGCCTCGCTATTAATTTCATTGACCCTTTTAGCAGCACAATCGTCTGTAGCTCAAATGTTTGATGACGTACTTACATGGAAGCAAACATTCGAAGACAATGGCACAGCTCAAAAGGTGATCAAACTCACTGCAACCATCGCACCAGGCTGGCACGTATACGACCAAAATATGCCTGCAGATGGACCGAACTCGCTTGTTTTTACTTTCGATAAAATACAAGGAGCCCGACCTATAGGCAACTTTGTTGCTGATAAAAAACCACATGAAGAATTCGACAAAATGTTTGAAATGAATCTTCGCTGGTTTGAAAAAGAAGTGACCTTCAGCCAAAAAATAGAGGTTACAGATCCTGAAAAATTTGATATTCTACTCCTCGTAGAAGCCTCACTATGTAATGATCAAGGATGCCTACCTCCGACGACAAGGGAATTCGCTTTTTCCAAAAAAGATCTCAAGTCCAATGCTGCGGTAGTGCTCACACAAGAAGAAAAAGCTACTGTAGGCAATGCCGATACAACTGCTGTAAATGAAGTTATTAAAGACTCTGTCGCACTCTCTGCAGAAGATGCAGCCACCCTACTTTCCTCAGGTGCCAGTGATGCAGAACAACTATGGGCTCCACAGATAAGTGTGCTCAAGGCCTATGGAGATGAAACGCTGCATCAAGCGAACGCGTCTCTGATTTGGGTCTTTATATACGGATTTATTGGAGGGCTCATAGCTCTTGTTACACCATGCGTGTGGCCAATGATACCGATGACAGTGAGTTTCTTCTTGAAAAGGAGTAAGAAAAGAAAAGATGCTGTCAAAGATGCTATTGTTTATGGCTTAGGGATCATCGTTATTTACGTTATTCTCGGCTTAGCAATCACGCTTATCTTTGGAGCTAGTGCTCTAAACGATTTGGCGACTAATGCATTTTTCAATTTACTCTTCTTTGCAATCTTAGTTTTCTTTGCCATCTCTTTCTTTGGGGCCTTCGATTTAGTTCTTCCTGCCAGCTGGACGAATAAACTCGATAGCAAAGCAGACAAAACAACAGGCGTACTGAGTATCTTCTTTATGGCCTTTACGCTGGTCCTCGTATCTTTCTCTTGTACAGGTCCTATCATCGGGACACTTCTGGTGCAGACGGTAACCGAAAATAGTATCCTTGCACCGGCAATCGGCATGTTTGGATTTGCTTTAGCATTAGCAATTCCTTTTGCCTTGTTTGCTATTTTCCCCAACTTCCTGCAGAGCATGCCCAAAAGTGGAGGTTGGCTCAATTCCGTAAAGGTCGTTATGGCTTTCTTAGAGTTAGCCCTTTCGCTCAAATTCCTTTCTGTTGCAGACCTTGCATACGGATGGGGACTGTTAGACCGCGAAACATTTATTGCTCTATGGGTTGTCATTTTTGCACTGTTAGGCATTTACCTCCTAGGAAAAATCCAATTTCCACATGATAGTAAACTAGAAAAGATAGGTGTAGGGCGCTTCTTCTTAGCTCTCATTTCACTTTCTTTTGCGGTATACTTAGTGCCAGGACTATGGGGAGCACCTCTAAAAGCAGTAAGCGCATTCTCGCCACCTCTCACCACGCAGGATTTTAACCTCTACGATGGCGGTGTACACGCAAAATTCGACAACTACGACGAAGGTATGCGCTATGCTAAAAGCATGAACAAGCCCGTACTCATCGACTTCTCAGGTTTTGGGTGCGTAAACTGTCGTGAAATGGAAAATTCTGTTTGGATAGATCCCAAAGTAAAAGACATGCTGGAAAAAGATTATGTTCTTATTACATTAATGGTAGACGATAAGACAAAACTACCCGAAGTAATTGAGGTCAAAGAACAAGTTGGCAGCGAAGTTCGTAATGTAAAACTTCGTACCGTCGGAGACAAATGGAGCTACCTGCAAAGAAGTAAATTTGGTGCGAATGCACAACCTTTCTACGTACCAGTTGATCCCAATGGCGTACCTTTGGCTGCATCCAAACAAAAGTGCTCCGTGAGTGAATACACTAAATTCCTTCGCGATGGGCTCAAAGAGTTCAAAGAACGACAAGAAAACAATAAGCTAATTCCCGTTCATCAGGAACCGACGATTCAGCCCGCTCCATCCAAATAGCATTTGTTGGTTAAATACCAAAACTACCCTACTACCGAACAGGTTTCTTTTCAGACTTCCTGTTCGGTAGCTTTTTATTTCGAGATTGCGCGATGGCAACTTTGAATAGACAGAAATAAAAAGATATAGAGCAATATGTCGTAAACCATTTAGCCTTTGTTATTTCATTACGCAACAATGAAATACTATATAAAACTTGTAATGTATCCGCATCATATAGTTCATCTATATGAATTTGGCAAAGATCTATTTCTTTCTGCTCTTACAGAATATGTTGCTCATAAAACGCAACTTCACATTATAGAAACTGTTGAACGTTTGTTTTAATGCAATAAATAAAGGCATCGAAAAAGAATAAAGTAAATGAATCCCGATCGGAGATTTTTCGATTTCGGATCCGTCCCATATTCGATCCTGTACGACTAGAGGACTGATTCGAATCTATTTGTAACGATATGCAAGCAGAAAAAGGGATTCAATAGTGAAGGGCTGAAAACCTACTCATGTTTAGGGCGTTCAGCATTATAGAAAGAGATGGAGAGAGTTACATACAATGAATCCGCATAAGTCAATAAGAAAGAAAAAAAAGCTCCACCTAGGTGGAGCTTTGATTTTTACCTTTTATCGAAATTTCGCGATAGCGTTATTTTTTTTCTGGAGCCACGATCTTCACCAATTCAATATCGAATACTAATGTAGAAAGAGGCTTAATTTTATCGCCACTACCACGCTCACCATAAGCAAGGTTTTCAGGGATTACCACTGTAACCTTTTCGCCTTCGGTCATTTCTTTGAGCATTTCAGTCCATCCTTGTATTACTTGAGTAACACCAAATTCGATAGGAGTATCTTTGGTTTCATCAAATACCGTACCATCAATAAGACGACCTTGGTAGTTTACTTTTACATGGTCTGTGTCAGTAGGCTTTACAGTACCTTTTCCTGGAGTAATCACTTTGTAGGCTACACCTGAAGGCAACACGACTACGCCTTCTTCTTTTTTAAATTTGGCCGCGTATTCTTCACCTGCTTTTTTATTATCGCCGTATTTTTCTTGCATTTTTTGCTGTCTCATTTCGGTCGTTTTAGCTTGCAGAAGGGCCATAGCTTCTTCCTGGGTCCACTTGATCTTTGTAGAGTCGCTATTTACGGAAGAAATCAGGTATTCGTAAAATATTTCATTACTTACCCGATCGTCAATATTCCCTTGAGCATATTGATAACCCATCAACTGACCGTAGTAGTAAGCGATCATTGCACTATCAGCAGCGTGAGACATACCGTCTTTGATACCACGAAGCATGGCCTCTTTGTCCATTTTCTGGCCCTGCATTTCGCTCATCATCAATTGCTGTTGGATCTGAGAGCCCGTCACATAACCGCGAGCCATAGCCAAAGAGTCGTTGGAAGAAAGGCTATCATTCTTAAGAGATCCTGTTTTTGAATTACATGCTGTAAAACCCATCGAAAGGGCGGCTGCCATCGAAAGAACGGCAAGTTTCTTAATACTAATCATTGTTTTACGTGTATTATATCTTAGTTTTGTTTTTTCTCGATTTCTGTTTTCTTTGTTATGTCTGTCTTGTTATCGTGTTCTTCATCGCTACTTTCAGCCATTGGTATAGGTTTGCCTTTGATTACCTCAAGAACTTCGATATCAAAAATGAGCGTGCTAAAAGGAGGGATCATACTACCAACTCCTTGCGCCCCATAGGCAAGATCTGCAGGAATAAACAAGCGAGCTTTGCTCCCTTCGGGTAAAAGACATAAGCCTTCTGTCCATCCTGGTATTACTTGTAAAGGATTGATCTTCACAGGCTCACCACTTTTATATGAGCTATCGAATTCCTGACCATCTAAGAAAGAGCCTTTGTAATGAACCCTTACCGTATCTTCTACTGTGGCGCGAGGACCATTCCCCTTTTCCATAATTATGTATTGCAAACCGCTTTTGGTCGTAATGACGCCCTCTTTTTTTGCATTTGCTGCTAAAAAAGTCTCGCCTTCCTGCTTATTTTTTTCATTTATTTCCTGCTGTTTAGCATTTAGATAGGTATCTAATTTTTTTACGGCAACTTCAGGTGCAAGCGACGACTGCTTATTGACAAGTACATCTTCGATCCCCTTCATAATGTCCTTTATCGACATATCCTTACCGCCCGGCATTTTTTGCATTTGAGTCAACAGGGAATGCGAAAAATAAACCCCCATAGCATAGGAGGCTTCTTGTGTTGTAGGTATTGCTGTAGAGTCCACAGTTGCGGTGCGGTTGTTTAAGTTTTGTGCCTGAACTGTAAACGAAACTACGAGAAAAGGTATCAATAAGAAAAAGGATCTTTTCATACTTACTTTATTGGGTTTATTGTTTATCCTCGATCTTTAGCAATTCTATATCAAAAACCAAAGTCGAATTAGGACGAATTAGGTCACCAGCACCTCTCTCACCATAAGCCAACTCAGAAGGGATTGCCACTCTCCAATGAGAGCCTACGGGCATCAGTTGCAATATCTCGGTCCATCCTTTTATTACTGCTGTGACGGGGAATGAGGCGGGCTCACCACGCTGCTTAGAACTGTCAAAAACTGTACCGTCTATCAAGCGTCCTTCGTAGTGTACGGTCACAGTATCGGTAATCTGTGGTTTTTTACCATCTCCCATTCTGATCACTTCATACAAAAGTCCACTCTCGAGTTCGGTAAAATCGGGATGTTTTCGAAGTTCATCAAGATATGCTTTTCCCTTTGTTTGATTTTGCTCTTTTTCTTCTGACGCAGCTTTATTGATCAAATTAGCCACAATAGTTCTAGCTTCTTCGTAACCTATTTTTAATTCACGGTTATTCATTACATCCTCTATTGCCTGTGAAAAGTCTTGGGTAGAGACAACTGATATTCCGCCAGACTTAAGTTGTGAGGCAATAGAAAGGCCCAAAGCATAGCTCTCTTTATTCATCATAATTATCTTTATTTTGTCTGTTCATACAAACTGCTACAAAGTTACTATTTTTTTTTATACTAATGAATATGAGTAAATAATAAAGACTACTTCTCGAAAGTTCGCTGACGACAATCGGACTGCCATATGATAAGCGCAAAGAAGAAAAGTAATATAAATGTTTCTATTGATCGCCAAAGAAAATGTACAACAACGTACTGCTCAAAGTCTAGGAATCGACTCCCTACTAACAAAAGGATACACTGCAGAAATAGAAAAAATAGCTGTAATAACAAATAACTAATTTGTCGAGAAAAGAGATCGGGAATGAAATTAAATATGGAGTAGAGAAATTTAAAGAAAAAGAAAGGCAGCATCGCCATAATGATATAAGAGACAGGGCGCCACTTAACGCCTAATATAAAAGAAATAAAGTCACTACCCCATAGATAAAAAGCCCCACCTCCGACAATTGCTATAAGAAAGCAATAAAGCGAAAAACGGAAAATCGTGCCGCTTACCAACTTCCTATCTGCTTTGCGTTCGGATATTTGGCGAAACCATACCCTACTCATTGCATCGGCAATAATCTGCAAAGGTCTTCCTGCGAGCATATACGCCATACCATAGAAGCCTATCTCTAATGCATTATAACGCAGCGGCAATAAGATTGCTATAAGCGATCCTGAAAGGATGTCTACCAAAGCCTGTGGCATTGAATAGAGAGGGAAGCGGTGATAAGCCCGAATAACTTTTTTCATCCTATACACAGTAATGCGCATCCTCCTGGGGATCATTCGAAAATAGGGAAATATCCCTATAATATAACTTAGTAACAGAGCGAACTGTAAGGACCAAAATGAACCCGAGAAAAGACCAAGTCCCACTCGCAATGCTGTATTCGATCCCCCTTGTGCTATCTGAGAAAGGGATATTCCCCCATAGCTATTGCAGCTATTTGCATAGGCACTAAGGAGGTTATATAAGGCCATAAAAAAAACAAATACTGGCAGCAGCCATAGATGGCCATTCTGATCTGCATATGTCGTACCCTCAATAAAAAAAAGAGCTATAGCTATTAAAGGCAGAAGCAAAAGAGAGAAAGAAAAAGAAAAGAATAAACCCGAATAAAAAAGAAGAGAACTCCTATTTTTTGTTGGGGCCAATACAATAGCATGGTCCATACGTCCCACTGCTACCACAGATAAAACCCCTGCCAAAGAAAGAAAAAAGGTAAAATGTCCAATAGCTTCTTCAGAATATAGACGGCTAATGACGGGCAAAAGCAAAAAGGCCAGAAGTTGGACCAAACCACTGGTACTTATAAGACGGATACTACTCTTCCAAAAAAAAGATTTAAACATCTTCTGCTTGATTGTTAAAAATGATCGCTATTCGCCTCTGATTGCAGCGTCACAAAGATACACTTTTTTCACTAAAAAACTTTCTTTAATCTAGACTATCAAGGCATTTGGATTCCTTCCAACAAGATATTCTACAGATGCATTACAGTATCATGATAAATTTGCCTGCAAAGAAAATAAAACCTACTTTTAGCAGATGAGATATCGAAGATTTTTACTACCTTTGCGATGGAAAGAAGGAAACGAGGCTATAATAAGAAGCTACATACTTTTTATCCCACATTATTAACACTTTACACTATCAGTATGAACCAAATTATCCGCACTGTGTTTACAGTAATGGCATTGTTTCTAGCAACAGTTGTCAATGCCCAAGTAACCACTTCTTCTTTAAGTGGTAAGATCACAGACCAAACGGACGCTCCTCTTGTAGGAGCCACTATTTTGGCAATACATGTACCCTCAGGTACGCAGTATGGTGCCATTTCAAATGTTGACGGTCGCTATACCATCCAAGGGATGAGAGCAGGTGGACCGTACACCATCTCCATTTCTTTTGTCGGGATGGAGACCCAACAGCGAGAAAATGTAGAGCTTGTTCTTGGAGAAACGTACAATTTAGATGCCCATCTAGTTGACTCCAACGAACTATTGGAAGGCGTAACGGTAACAGCTAAATCTGGTATAGACGCAACAAAAACTGGCGCTGCCATGAGCATAGCTAAAGCCGATATCGAAAGGATGCCAACCATCTCACACAGTATCAGCGACATAGCACGTCTGAATCCCCAAATCAGTGTCAACGGAGCGGCCATGTCTTTTGCCGGAACCAACAACCGCTACAATAGTTTCCAAATTGACGGAGCTATGAACAACGATGTCTTTGGTCTTACAAAAAACGGTGCTAACGGTGGCCAAGCTGGTACCCAACCCGTATCAATGGAGACAATCGAACAAATCCAAATCAACGTTGCTCCATTTGACGTTCGTCAGTCAGGCTTCACAGGCGGATCAATCAATGCAATTACTAAATCTGGGACAAACGATTTCCATGGGTCTCTTTATGGATACGGAAATAACCAAAACCTAATAGGCTCATACTACGAACTTGCCAATGGACAGATGAGTTCAAACCTCAACAAACAGATGGAAGCCCTATATGGCTTCACTGTGGGTGGGCCTATCGTACTCAATAAGTTGTTCTTTTTTGCTAACTTCGAGCGCCATGCACAGCGTTAGCCCAATCCTTATGGATTAGGACAAATTGCATCCCATATAGATCCAAAGTTAGCAATGGATGTACATGAACACCTTAAAAAATTAGCATCAGAACAAGGAGTAACCTACAACGGTACGCTCGGGACTATCGATGATTATACTATTTCCAATAAAGGTGGGATAAAAATCGACTGGAATATCAATGATAATCATAACTTTGCGTTCCGCTGGAGCATCGTTGATGCGAAGCAAAACAATAATACCAGTGGGTCGAACTACCTAAATGCCTCTGATTATTCCTACGATTTCGTTTCTCGTACCAACACCTTTATAGCAGAGTTACAAAGTCGTTTTTCTAGTAAGGTAAACAACGAAGCTCACTTCTCCTATGTACGTGTACGCGATAACCGCAAGCCCGGTGATCCGTTCCCCATGGTGTCTATCAACAATGTAGGTGATGGCACACTCAACCTAGGGAATGAGCGTTCTTCTATGGCAAACCGACTGGATCAAGATGTCTTCACTTTTACAGACAATCTGTCTTGGTACATCGGTAATCACACCCTAACATTCGGCACTCACAATGAGTTTTATAAGTTTACCAATCTTTTTATCCAAGATTTCTACGGGACTTACTACTTCAACTCTCCTGAAGACTTCTTCAACGGGAAGATAAATCGATACAGACACAACAATACGCTGACCCAAGGGACAAATATGAATCCACTCTGGGAGCCCACTTTCCGCACTGGACAGCTTGGTTTCTACGCCCAAGACAAATGGATCTTAGGTCCCCAATTCGACATCACCTACGGTCTCCGTATGGATATACCGCTCTTCTTTGACACACCTATCGAGAATCCAGACTTCAACAAACTGGCAGCTGGAAAGGGATGGAATGTACAGACAAACCACAAACTGAGTAGTACTCCTCTCATTTCTCCGCGACTAGGCTTCCGATTCAAACCAGACGGAAGTAATAAATACGTTTTGCGTGGCGGTATCGGTATTTTCACTGGTCGCATACCTTTTGTATGGCTGAGCAATAATTTCTCCAATACGGGTATGACCATGAATACGTACAATACCTACAATACAGAAGATATCAAGTTGATCCTCGATCCTAATGGACAGCAAGTAAATGGCGAAAAGATGAAGTCTGGAACACAAACTATCAATGTGTTCGACGATAAATTCCGATTCGCACAAAATTTACGTACAAATATTGGTTTCGACTTTGATCTACTGGGTATAAAATGGACTGCCGAAGGGATCTTCTCAAAAACACTCAACGATATACTCTATCGTAACTTGGCTACTGTAGCCGATGAGAATAAAACCCTTGCAGATAAAATTCCTGGACTGGACTTTGACCAACGCCCAATTTTCACCCGCGAAAAAGACAGTAAAGCATACTATGCTATTTACGAATTATCAAATACACACAAAGGTTATAGCTACAGTCTCTCTCTCAAGGGAGAGAAAAAATTCGACTTCGGTCTGGACTTGATGGCTTCTTATACCTTCACTCAATCTAAAAGTATAAATAGTGGTACATCAAGCGTTGCTGCATCAAACTGGAATTTCAACTATACCCACCAAGACCCTAATAATCCCGAGCTCAGTTTCTCTGCCTTTAACTTACCGCATCGAATCAATGTTGCTGCGTACTACAACACACGATATGGCAGAAACGATGCATGGGAATTCACCGTGGGTGTGATCTATACAGGAACATCAGGCTCTCCATACTCAATCTACTACTATGGTGACCTCAACGGAGATAGCTCTGATGGCAATGACTTGATCTTTATCCCCACGGATGAACAAATTGACAAGATGCCTTTCGCTGAGAATAAACGATATACCGTAGATCAACAGCGAGCTAATATGAAATCATGGATAGCCAATGATCCCTATCTGAAAAAGCATCGTGGCGAATACTTCGATCGTTATGCTGACAACATGCCTTTCGAGCATCAATTCGACTTCCACCTGGCACACAAATATAACTTCAAGGTTGGTAAGCATACCCACGGTATAGAACTTAATCTAGATATTATCAACTTGGCTAATATATTCAACGCCAAATGGGGACGCCACTACTCCAACGGCGGGGCTTATTACTTCAGTCCAATTACCTACGACAAAAAGAATAATGCCTTTTACTTCCTCCATGACGCTGACTACAAACATCGTACATACCAAGATGGGTCCTCTCGTTGGAGAGCTCAGATTGGGTTGAAATACACTTTCTAAAATCTTCCATTAATAAAATAATAATGATATAGGGTAGCTGAAGACCTCTTTCAGCTACCCTATTCTTTGAACAAAACATGTCAATCGTATGAAGTTCGCTTATTACGCACTAGTATCCATCCTATTAATTTTATTCGGATCAGGATGTAAAATCAGATCAAAAAAACATTTCTCTAACAACGGGAATAAAAACTATATTGTGCTGGTATCATTAGACGGATGCCGATGGGATTATCCGAGTATACACGGCATGAAGAATATCAATAGCATAGGCAAAGAAGGAGTACACGGAATAATGAAGCCCAGCTATCCATCTTCTACATTTCCTAACCACTATACTATAGCAACGGGTTTAGTTCCTGATCATCATGGCATAATCAATAATAAGTTCTGGGATCAAACCCATAACGCCACCTACGCCATTAGCGATTCGGCTACACGAAACAATCCTTTATACTATGGAGGAGAACCCATATGGATCACCGCCCAAAAGCAGCATATTAAAACGGCCAGCATCTATTGGATAGGAAGCGACATAGCGATACAAGCAACCCTCCCGACTTACTATAAAGTATGGGCAGATGAACCACGATTAAGCTTTAACGAACGGGTTGACGAAGTAATTCGTCTGCTAGAAAAGGAAGACAAAGATCGGCCTCAACTCATCATGGTTTATTTTGAAGAACCCGATGGAACAGGGCATCATCATGGACCAGAATCAGTAGAGACAAAAAGAATGGCGCAGCAAGTAGACCAACTGATGGGAGAACTTTGGCAACGAATAAAAAAGCTTCAGATAGGAGATAAGGTTAATTTGATCATACTTTCCGACCACGGTATGACTGATATTTCTGACAAACGCTTCTATAATGTCGATAAGTATATAAAACCCGAATGGGTATATAATATATCCGGAGCAACTCCTACTAATATATATACTCGTCCTGGCTGTAGAGACTCTGTTGTCAATGCTCTTAGTAATCTTGAGAATATAACAGTATGGAAGCGAGAAGATGTCCCTGCTCGCTTCCAATACGGGGAGAATAAAAATTGTGGTGATGTGATAGTTGCACCAACTTTAGGATGGCAATTCTCAGATAGACCCAGACATCTTAAAGGCGCACACGGATACGACCCTGAAGAAAAAGATATGCAAGTATTATTTAGAGCCATAGGGCCTAACTTTAAAAAAAGCTACAAAATGAAGAATCCTTTTCCAAACGTAGACATATATCCACTTTTATGCTACCTTCTACAGATATCACCGGCAAAAAATGATGGAAATATAAAGGATATACTCCCCATGCTCAAGTGAATCAGAATAAATACTTAGAAGACGATTAGGAGAAAACAGTTATATACGAAGAATAAGAATATAAATTTAATTAGCCCACACAAAAAAAAAGGAAAGGTCTGTTGGAACCTTTCCTTTTTTTATCAACAAATTTATCGTAATTCCTATTTACGAGGACCATCGAGCTTCAAGTCCGTATCCCAGTTACGAATCCATAGTTGGGCAGAGAAGTTATTAAACTTCTTATTCCACTCACGAAGTATGACCCCTATGATATAGCCATTGCCAGTAGGCATCTCCTTCTCTTTCCATGGCGAGTATTTACTTGCTAAAAGATCGGGGAAATAGTAGCCATCGGGGGCAGTCGTCGTATAGGTATCCGTAATAGCATGCTTGGTCGTGCTATACTTACTCG